>DJFY01000085.1:0-3481 GCA_002431545.1 Cellvibrionales bacterium UBA5860
TCGTCCTGGAAAGTAAGCCAAACATTCTCGTTAATATATTCGCTCGGCATTTTCTTCAGATGCTTGCCGCCACCCAGCCATACACCGTGCCGCTCGTAGGCGTGATCCATACGGTAAGCGTAGTGCGGCAACCAGCCGGCGTCAGCTTCGGCGGCGATAAACTTGAGCTTCGGATGCCGTTCAAAAACACCGCCCAGGACAAACACGCCCATGACGTCCTGAACACTGCGGATAATCCCAAGAAAGCCGTTAATCTTGTTGCCACGCACAGTGTTCAACTGGTTAATGGCACCCCGGCTAGAAGTCAGGATGTGGAAAGACAGGGGCATACCGAGATCGACCGCCACTTCCCACAGCGGGTCGTACATCGGGTGGTCGTAATCCTCGTGCTGGGGATCGCCCGGCATCATCATACCGACAAAACCCTTTTTCTTAGCGTCCTCGAAATCCTTGATCATTTGTTCGACGGATTCGCCCGAGGTCTGACCCAGGCCGAACAGGCGGCCTTCCGGTGCGTCCGTCATGTACTCGGCAAGCCACTCGTTGTAGGCGTGCATACAGGCGGTCTTGTAGGCAAAATCCGGGTGGTTGCACAGGGCCATACCGACAGAGGGATAGAGAATCTCGGCTGCGACGCCGTCGCGCTCCTGGTCAGCGACCCGGAACTTGGCGTTGTGACCGCTTTCGTGCAGTTGATCGAAAGTACAGCCCGCACTGCGCGCTGCCAGTTCTTCGGCACTAAGGCCGGCCGCGGCTACCAGACCCAGGGGGATGGTGGACTCCATTCCCGGGATCACATAAATATCATTGCCCTTGTCATCGCGCTCAATAGTAGGCGCGCGATCGCGAAATTTCGGGTCGATATACTTACTGTAACAGTCCGCCGGCTCGACAATGTGTGAGTCTGCCGAAATCAGTCCAAAACCCAAGCTGCTCATCGCTCATTCCTCATTTTGTATGGTGACAGGATATATACAGAATTTTTTGCTGGCGCGGCGCTATTGCTTTGACTATTGCTTTAATAAAAAGCCAGCGCGTCGCCAACGCAGTGAATGTTACCAGTGGGGCAGTCATTGTTACCCGTCGTTAACATACTGACCATTAAGCCTCCGACCTTGCGGAATTGCAACCTCAAATGGGTTAAAAAATGTCCGGCGATCACTTCCGGCCTTACCTTTATCCGGACGTTGAGCGATTACCCGGTCTTCTCGGCATTAACAGGCAGCCGGGCAACGGTGACTCAGCCACCCGGCACGCAGTATCTGAAAACTGAGGCCTAGCAAGCAGTCGCGCCACCATCCACCACCATCGAGTGGCCAGTGACGAAAGACGCCTGATCAGAACACAACCAGACCGCAGCCTCACCGATCTCGGGCGGCACGCCAAAGCGCCCGATGGGTTCGAAGCCCAGCATGGCATCTTCCATTTTGGGATTGGCTTCGAACATGCGTTCGAGCATCGGCGTGCGAATTACACCGGGACATACGGCGTTAACGCGAATGTTCTTCCTCGCATATTCCAGGGCTGCGGTTTTCGTCAGCCCGACCACACCGTGCTTGGCCGCGACATAGGCGCCGGCGTTCTTCGAACCCACGAGCCCGGCAATAGAAGCGGTACTGACGATGGCGCCCGGACTATTCTGCGCCAGAAACTGTGTCACCTGGTACTTAATGCACAGGAACACGCCCTTCATATTGACCCGGTAATTAAAATCGAAGTTGTCCTCGCTACACTCGTGCAGTCGCGTCCACTCTCCTTCGACACCGGCATTGTTATAGGCACAGTCCAGACGGCCATACTGCTCGACTGTTTTGGCGACCAGACTCTCGACATCACCGGCGCGGGAAACATCGCAGCGAATAAAAGTCGCCTCGCCTCCCGCTTTTTTGATCAGAGCGACCGTTTCCTGGCCATTGTCTTCCTGCAGATCGGACACCACTACTTTGGCGCCTTCCCGCGCGAAAATTTCTGCCGCCGCCCGACCGATACCGCCGGCCGCACCGGTGACCAGCGCTACTTTACCCTGAACTATTCCAGCCATTCTCATTCTCCTGTATTACTTGAAACCGAAATCCAAAGGCGCGCCATTGTGCCGATACCCCGGTGAATCGGCAAATCAGGCAGGAATCGCTTCACTGGACAGAACCCCTGCCGACTCCAGATCCGCCAGCTCTTGCTGTGAATATCCCAGGTACTCACTTAATACCGTTGCATTGTGCTCGCCGCGAAACGGCGCTTCGAGATCCAGATGCTCGGGAAATTCGGAAAAGCGCAGCGGCATGCCAGGCGCCTGAAAGCGCCCCAGAACGCGATCGTCTATCCAGCGGACGGTCTCGCGCTCAACCAGGTGTGGATGCTGGCAAGCTTCTTCAACAGTCAGGATCGGCGCCACCGGAATATGTCCCTCCTCGAGAATACGAATCGCCTCGGCATCGCTCTCCTGTGCCTGTAGCCAGTCTTCGATGATCTCAACCAGGTCCTTCTGATTAGCGCTGCGTGCAGCGTTATCAACGTAGCGCGGGTCTTCGGCCAGCTCCGGGCGTCCTATCAGGTCACAAAACCGGGGCCACAGGTGCAACAAGGGCAACAAAAACAGGTAACTGTCCCTGCCCTTAAAGATGCCCGCGGGAGCCACGGCATAGTGGTGGGAACCGCAGCGGGTCGGTTTGATCTCGCCCTGGGTGCAGGACCACACCTGAACGTTTACCTCGTGGTGGTGAAAATAGGTATCGAGTAACGATACATCGAGATACTGGCCCTTGCCGGTTTTCTCCCTGTAGAGCAGGGCGAAGGCGATGGCGCAGGCCGCGTGCACGCCAGTACCGACATCCCCGATCGCGACCATAGGAAAGGATGGCGCTTCGTCGGGATTGCCGATCATGCTGGTGACCCCGGAATAGGCCTGGCCGATATTGTCGAAACCCGGCAGGTGCGCCAGCGGTCCGGTCTGGCCAAATGCCGAAATTGAACACATGACGATCTCCGGATTTACGGCTTTGATGCTCTCGTAGTCCAGGCCGAGGCGCGCCATTACCCCGGGGGCGAAGTTTTCGATCAGAACATCGCACTCTTTGGCCAGATCCTTGACAATCTGCACGCCCTGAGGGCTTTTCAGGTCCAGCGACACGCTTTTTTTCCCGCGATTTTGCTGTACGTAGTAGGCGCTGCGTCCGTGTTCGCCGATATAGGGAAAGTTACGGCTTGGGTCGCCGCTCGGCCACTCGACCTTAACCACCTCGGCACCAGCCTCGACCAGGATTCGCGTCGCCGCCGGGCCAGCCAGAAACTGGGTCAGATCAAGGACCCGGTAGCCATCAAGCACGTGCTTCATGTTATTCACCCCTGTTTTGTCAGAATATCCCGCAGTTACCGGCCGGTTTCTTTTAAGCTGAGGCGTCGAACGGGGTCAACAGCACCTACTGCCTCCGGCGGTTGTGCCGCTCAGCCACCGTGCACCACTATCCCTCGCCCTCGCCCTCGC
>DJFY01000085.1:3743-23962 GCA_002431545.1 Cellvibrionales bacterium UBA5860
CCCTCGCGATGCCAGAGAACCTGCCGGTTTTTGTAGTTTGTATTGCTCCTTGAACGTAGCCAGCGGGGGGCACCCTGTCAAGCCAGGAGGTGCCCATCGCGCGCCTTCGCCCGCGTTTGCGTCTCCCCCGCACTTGCCTGTATCGTCTCGCCCCCGAACTCATAAAACCATGGGAGATTACGCGTGAGCTTACCCGGACTCGACGGCGACCTGTTGTACGAAAAAAAAGGCAAAATCGCCTATATGACTTTTAACCGTCCCAGTGAGATGAACTCCATCACACCGCAGATGATGGAGGACATCGATCTCATCGGGGAGGATTTTAAGAACGACAACGATCTACTGGTACTTATTCTCACCGGGACCGGAGACAAGGCTTTCAGCGCTGGCGCTGACCTCAAACTGACGATCACTAAATTCAAGGCACAGGCAGATCAGGGCGCGCGCTTCATGAACGACCCGACCAGGCGCTTCTTCGCCGGCATCAATAAACCGATTATCTCGGCCATCAACGGTTTTTGCCTGGCCGGCGGCACAGAAATTATCCAGGGCACTGATATTCGCATAGCAGCTCCCCATGCCAAGTTTGGCTTGCCCGAAGTCCACTGGGGCATCATTCCCGGCGGTGGCTCCCACGTGCGGCTACCGCGGCAAATTCCCTATTGCCACGCTATGGATATCTTACTGACCGGACGCATGATCACCGCCGAGGAAGCTGTGCAGTTCGGACTTATCAACAAAGTGGTGCCGGCCGATCAGGTCATGGCGGAGTGCGAAAAATATGCTGAAATCATATGCAGCAACGGCCCGTTGGCGGTACAGGCAGCCAAGGAAGCCGCGCTATTGACCTATAACATGGGTTGGGGTGAAGCTTTTTCGACCGAGGCCGTTATCGCCGAGCGCATTTTCAAGACTGAGGATGCCGCGGAGGGACCCAAGGCCTTTGCCGAAAAACGTGAACCGCGTTACCAGGGCAAGTGAGCGCGAGACAATTAATCCTTGTCACTCGCGCCAAAATTGCAACGCGCTTAAAACCGCGAATGCGCCCGACCAGCGGCACGCCACCATTCGGCGCAAGACCCAGTTACGACGCGCCCCATTGCAGAGAGCCCAGATGCCGTCAATAAACCATCGTCGCGCCCCTCGCCGGCATAGCTATCGTCTGGTTACGAGCTTGGCATCGTCGGCGTTTTGCACCGCGCTAGCCTTGATTCCTCTATCCTCTCAAGCCGGACTCTACCCGGTAAAAATAAAGAAAGATCTGGGCGATCTGAACATCTACGTCGAGACCAGCTCGGTCGATATCAGTTCTTCCTCCCGTATCAATCTGACCCTGGCAAACATGGACGATACCGTGGTTTTTTGCCGAGCGAGCTTCGATCCGAAGATCGAGCAGAAGAAATCTTTCAAGCGCAAAATAGATGTGGGCGACACTACGGTGATCAATTACCAGCCCAGCCGCCAACTTAATCGCCTGCTCATTAGCATCAAATGTCGGGCACCGAAACCCGCGACAAGCAGTGAAAATTAGGACTGCGACAGTTTTTTCAATACGCCCATGAATGGAATGACACCAACCGTTCGCGCCAACGTCAAGGCCTGGGAATGCGACGTCATGGAACACATGAATGTTCAGCACTACGTGGCCCGCGCCGCTGAAACCGTCGGCCAAATCGGCGCCCTGCTCGGTCTCGGCAGTCACCCTACGCTCAAACTCGAGCACCGTGCAGAGCGCGTGCTCTATATGCGGGAAATGCGCAATGGCGAGAGTTATACGGTAAATACCGGCATTCTGGTGTTGGCCGACTCTGGACTGACCCTGTTCAGCGAAATGCACAACCTGGATCAGGACAATGTCGCCGCGCGCTTTGTCATCGACCTGGGCCTGACCGACACTACAACCGGACTTACCCGCGACCTCCCGCCCTCCGTCGTTCAGGCAGCAGAGCCCTTACTGATCGCGGCACCTAAAAACCTTCGCCCCCGCGAAGTGCTCAGCCAACCGCCACAACGCGATCTAGCGACGGCGGACCAACTCGGCTTGTTCGACACAGCACGCGGCACCATCGAACCCTGGGAATGCGACACGCTGGGTAATTTGCACCCTCGCTTTTTTATGTCGCGCTGCTCCGATGCCGTCACCCACTTGCAACGCCACTACGGCCTCACCCCGGAATACCGCGCGGCGAACGGCCTCGGCAGCGCAGCGCTGGAATACAATATCGAATACCACCGGCCCATTCGCGCCGGGGACGCCCTGATGACCAGAAGCGGCCTGCGCGCTATGCGGGAAAAAACCCAGCAGTTTTTCCACTGGTTTTTCAATGCTGCATCCGGCGAAACCGTGGCGACCGTGGAAACCACTGGGACGCTGTTTGACTTCGAGGCACGGAAGTCGGTGCCCATACCGCCTGACCTGCGGGCGCTGGCCGAAGCCAATCTGGTGAAATTTTAGCAACCTACCCGTTTACAACGCCGCGACAAAGCAGACCCTGGATACCACCACACACGGGCCGTTCGCCGGCAACCGAAGTTCAAGTCGCCTACACAAAGTGCCTCGGCACATCGACGAGGACACAAGTAGCTGACCACCGGTTCCAGGGGCTACACTAAGCACTCAGTTCATTCGAGCAACTCAAAGGGAGCTCACTTATGGCGCAGAATGTCGCGATTCGCGAAATCGAATCACCCCAAACCGATGCCGAACGGATCCTCAAGACTCAGCGCGAAGCTTGTCGCGCGGCCCCCTACCCCGCTCTCGCGGCACGTTTACACAACCTGGCAAAACTCGAGACCCTGCTCAGCGAAAACGCCGATGCCATATGCCAGGCAATTGCCGCCGATTTCGGTCACCGCAACCCGACCGAAACCAAACTGGTGGAGATTTTCGGTTCGCTGACGGCCATACGCGATGCCCGAAAAAATCTCAAAAAATGGATGAAACCGCAGCGCCGACACACCTCAATCATGTTTTTTACCGGCAAGAACGAGGTTATCCCCCAACCCAAGGGCGTTATCGGCATAGCGACCCCCTGGAACTATCCGCTATATCTTTCCATCGGCCCGGTTATCAACGCGCTGGCAGCCGGAAATCGCTGCATGGTGAAGCTGGCAGCCAATTCCCAAAATCTGTGTATCCTTATGCAGCAGCTATGCAGCACGACGTTTACGGACGAACTTGTCGCCTACCTGCCCGGTGTCAGCGGGTCCGAATTTTCAGCGCTGCCCTTCGATCACATCGTCTATACCGGCTCAGCCGAAAGCGGGAAAAACGTGATGAGTGCAGCGGCTCAGAATCTATGCCCGGTGACACTTGAACTGGGCGGCAAATCGCCGACGGTCATCTGCGATGATTTTGACCTGCGCGAGGCCGCAAGCCGCATCATGTACGGCAAATTCGTCAATGCAGGGCAAACCTGCGTCGCCCCGGATTATCTCTTTGTACCGACGCACAAACTCAACCAGTTTGTCGACTACTCGGCGGAAATCATCAAGGCGCGTTACCCCGATACGGATCGCGACGACTACACATCGGTAATCGACCAACGCTCCTACGAACGGCTACAGGACACCCTCCGGGACGCCACTGAAAAGGGCGCGGTCGCGGTTAACCTGAGCAACAACGATTGTAACGACACACTACGTAAAATCCCGCCGCATATCGTGCACAACGTGAACGATTCCATGCGCATCATGCAGGAAGAAATTTTCGGACCGCTATTGATCGTGATGCCCTATAGCAACATCGACGAAGTCCTCGACCACATTAACAAACGCGACACGCCGCTGGCGTTCTATCTCTTTACTCACGACAAAGCCCTGCAAGAAAAGCTGTTTTATAACACCTTGTCCGGCGGGGTCACGGTCAACAACTGCATCTTCCACGTCTTGCAGCACAGCATTCCTTTTGGCGGTGTCGGCGCCAGCGGCATGGGTCACTACCACGGGTACGAGGGTTTTCTCGAGATGAGCAAACTACGACCCAAATTTACTTTTCCCAAAGTCGGCAAGCCAGATCTATTTTATCCACCCTACCGTAAAAGCCATGAGTTGCTATACAGAACGCTCAATCGCCTGAAGCTCTAGGGCCCGTCAACGGGAATTAAAGTTGACTCACGCCAGGTGAGAAGCGAGCTCGAGCGTCAACTCACCTGCCGGCGGGTCGTAAGACCCCGACACCAGCCCACATGGGCGAAAAATCACCACACCCCCGAGCCTCAGCCGCCGCACGCAGAGACCCAAGCGCAGAGGCCGCCAGGGGAAAATCCGGCACAGCCGCGTTGATCGGGCCCAGTTCCCGAATCAGGCGATTGGCAATACCGCGGGCTGGCCTGCCTGCCGCTAAATTGACAGGGAAGTTCCAGGACGCGCTGAAAAATCCATGATTGCCTCCACACACGACGCTTTAGACACGAGGCGCTGATGCCAGCCCCCGGGATCGAACAATAAGCCCGGCGCACCTGCAATCAAGCCCGGTACAGCGTGATCAAACCAATGACTATAAAACCGGCCCCGGCAACATAACGCAGTATTTTTTCGCTGACATAGGCCGATATCACGGTACCGGCCAGGACACCGATGGCGGACGCCAGCACCAGGGCAGTGGACGCGGCCAAAAAGACAGTGGTCTTGCTGACCGTTTTATCGGCCGCAAACAGCATCGTCGCTAGCTGTGTCTTGTCGCCAAGCTCGGCGATAAATATCGCCGCGAATGTCGTTAGAAATACTTTCCAGTCCATATTACAGGCATCTCGAATCGACTATCTAAAGTGCGGCTCAAGCCCTCGCTCAAGCGGGTGTTAAGCGCTTCCCGCTCACTGGCGTAAGTGTAGCGCGCCGGCTCTTGCCGCGGGCTGGATTGTCGGGCAAATGCCGATCATTGCCAACGCCGCAGGATCGGAGATTAGCGCACTACATTGGCTTCCGACACGGAATGACGGGTATTCCAGGGTGAGGGCCCCGCTCGCTTGACCCGCGTTAACACATAGGCAAAGCTATGGGTGCAAATTTTGTCGCGGGGTCGACCCCGCTTCACTCACTTTCAGTCATCAACCAGAGGAGGCGTCGGCGGCGGGAACGTTAGCAGACGCATAGAAAAATGAAAAACGTGGAAGGAAAAGTCGCTTTCATCACTGGCGGCGCCAGTGGCATGGGTTTGGGCATGGCCCGCGCCTTTGCCAAAGCCGGCATGAAAGTCATGATCGGTGATATCGAGGCGGAACCCGCAAAAAAAGCAGCCGACGAGTTGAAGGGCAAGGGCCTGGACGCTGCCAGCGTCCAGGTGGACGTCAGTAAACTGGAATCCGTCCAGGCTGCGGCAGATACCACCATCGACACCTTTGGCAAGGTTCATGTGGTCTGTAACAACGCTGGCATCGCAGTCGGCGGCTACAGCGAAACCTGCAACATGCGCAACTGGAACTGGGTGGTCGACGTTAACCTTTGGGGCGTGGTTTACGGTCTACAGGCCTTTGTACCGAAAATCCTCGAGCAGGATGAAGGCGGCCACGTGGTAAGCACCGCTTCCATGGCCGGCATGGTCGGCCTGCGCGGCGCAGGCCCCTATAACGCCACCAAATTTGCCGTGGTTGGGATGATGGAAACTTTCGCTGCGGATCATCGCAAACACAACATCGAGGCCTCGGTATTGTGTCCCGGCATCGTCGCCACCAATATCGGACATTCCGGACGCAACCGACCCGAAGAATACGGTGGCGTTGTACAACCCAGCGAGAAAGACCGCACTGCGGAAATGCTGGCCCAGGGCCTGGATCCGGACATTGTCGGAGACCTCGTTCTGGAAGCAATACAGGAAAATCAGTTTTATATTTTCACCGATCCCAGTCTGAAACATTTAATAGAGACCCGCTGCGAACGCATCATCGCGGGCTACGACTGGGCGACCAACTGCAAATCGCTCAAAGGCGCCAAGCAGGCAGGTGGCTTGCCGGGCTGAGGCCTCGCCGACGCCAAGTGGCAGCCCCGCGGCAGGTTTTCTCATTACGCGGATGGTGCCATCTGCTACCCTCACCTCGACACAGCACAAACATGTGCCCTGGCGCTGTGTCGAGGCTGCCATGCGCTGAATCTTGGTTTCTCTCTGCGTATGCGGGTATTGGGCGACCCAAGGAATCTGCTGGGAACTTGAAGCCTAGTTTTTACTCCCAGTTAAGCAGTCCATCGTTCCTGGCCACTGCGGCTTTTGGCTTCCAGGAAAATCCCTTGTTGCCGTTTCGGCACCGAGAGGTTCGTGACAGCTACAAATCATTATTACTGCGACAAATAGCTACTAAGGAGATCCATCATGGCTTACGTCACAATTGACGGTCAAAAATACGAAAAAGAACTGATCGACCTGGCCACGGCACATACGACCGGGCGGGGCGAAGGCAAGATTGCCAAAGACGAGGCGGCCGATCTCCTCAAATCAGCATCCGATGGCCCCGGAGTCACCGACACTGAAATGGCGACCCTGAATTACATTCGGAATAATTTTGAGTTTACCGACGCCGCTGCCAGTTATTTCGATGGAGAAATCGGCGGCCTCAAACGGGCATAGAGCCAGCCGGGGAGGACTCAGGCGCCTCCTCGATCCTCTGTTTTTTCATTACTTACCACCCCGTCAGATTGCAATGAGGCATAAATAAGCCATGGATTTACTACAGATCGCGGCAAAGCTCTTTATGGACAAACTTCCTGACCAGGGTAGCGGGCTTTCCCTCTCACTGGTGACCAGCGCACTGGAGAAATTGCTGCCCAGCGCAAATGGTGATCTGGATATTGCCGCTCTGGTGAATCAGTTCATGAATCAGGGCGGTCTCGCAGCTATGGCCAGTTCCTGGCTTGGGGATGGAGGCAACCAATCCCTATCTGCCGACAAACTGCTAACTTTGCTAGGGGGCGCCAAAGTCGGCGCCTTCGCCGAACAACTGGGCCTGGACCAAAGCGCTGCTGCCAGCGGACTCTCCGAGATGATCCCCGAGCTCATCGACAAGTCCAGTAGTGCTGGCGCCGTCACGGCCAACCCCCTGGGCGCGCTGACCTCAGGTTTAACGGGCAAACTGTTCAATTAAGCTAGACCCGACAGGCCCGGCTCCCGCCTAACAACGCCAGACAACGAGTCGGTACGAATGCTTTGAGCGCGACGAGCACGCATCGATCGCGGCGATCCGGTTTGCCCGAACTGCTAACTACCCCTTCAATATTGCTACTATTGCCGCAGCGGGGTTACAGCTTTGCCGAAAAACCGCGAACCATGACCACAAGCGAGGCCATTGAACGATGCCGAAACCGTTGACCTTAACGCTGGGGGGCAATACCCGGCAGCAGGTTGCCCTGAATCTGGCGATGGCAAACCGCCATGGCCTGATAGCCGGCGCTACCGGCACCGGCAAAACCGTATCGCTGCAAATACTTGCCGAAGGCTTTTCCCGTAACGGTATACCCGTGTTTCTCGCCGACGTGAAAGGAGACCTCTCCGGCCTCGCCGCAAGTGGCACACCTCACCGAAAAATTGACGAGCGCCTCGACATTATCGGTCTGACAGACTTCCAGCAACGAGGCTACCCGACCGTTTTCTGGGATTTATACGGCGACAAAGGGCACCCGGTACGCACAACCCTGTCGGAGTTCGGCCCATTACTGCTGGCTAATTTCCTCGATCTGAACGACACCCAGACTGGCGTGCTGTACACCGCGTTCAAGGTGGCCGACGACGAGGGTATGTTGCTGCTTGACCTAAAAGACCTGACAGCAATGCTCAACTGGATAAAGGAACAGCGCAAAGCACTGGAAGCCGAGTATGGCGGCATCAGTCCGGCAAGTGTCGCTGCCATCAGGCGCAAGCTACTGGCGCTTGAGGAGCAGGGCGGCGATCTTTTTTTTGGCGAGCCGGCGCTGGAACTCCAGGATCTGATCAAAACCGATTTCAGCGGCAACGGCGTCATCAACGTGCTCGATGCCACGCAACTCATTCACCAGCCGCGGCTCTACGCCATTTTTCTCCTGTGGCTGATTTCCGAACTTTTCGAGCAACTGCCGGAAGTCGGCGATGCGGACAAGCCAAAAATGGTTTTCTTCTTCGACGAAGCCCACCTGCTGTTTAACAACGCGCCCCAATCATTGTTGGAGAAGATCGACCAGGTAGTGCGTCTGATTCGTTCAAAAGGGGTGGGCATCTATTTTATTTCGCAAAGCCCGGCGGACATCCCCGAGTCAGTGCTGGGTCAGCTCGGCAACCGCGTTCAGCATGCCCTGCGGGCGTTCACACCCAAGGACAAAAAGGCCGTGCGCGTAGCGGCACAAACGTTTCGGCCCAATCCTGAATTTTCCACCGAAGCGGCCATCACCCAACTCGGTGTTGGTGAAGCGCTGGTATCGGTTCTGGACAGCAAAGGCAGTCCGACTGTGGTCGAGCGCGCCCTGATCGTGCCGCCGGAATCCCGCATGGGACCATTGGACGACAACGAGCGCCAGCAATGCCTGGAACGCTCTCCCTACCGGGGGCGATACGATAAGCCACTGGATCGCGAGTCCGCATACGAGCTACTCAAGGCGCGTTCTCTGGAAAAAGCCGCCGAGGTCGCATCCGACGAAGACAAACCATCGGCAAAAACTGCACGTGGTGGCCGCCAGCGCCAGGGTATTTTTGAAGCCATGGCAAAAAGCGTCGCGCGCTCCATCGGGAGCAGCCTGGGGCGTCAGATCGCTCGCGGTCTTCTGGGCTCGATTCTCGGCAAACGCTAGCCTGTTCCCGCCACCGCCCCGGATCATGTTTGTTTAACGGCGCGCATCATTTAATGTACTGTTGACCGGAGCATGTCGGGGCCCAATCAGGTTATTCCTTTCTCATCGCTTCAAATGCGCTCACTCGCCACGGCCGCAGCGCAAGCATGCATCCATAATTGCGCCGCTGAGCGAGAGGCAGATTGACGTCGTGGCGCATAAGCTCGCCAAATTCCCGGGCCAGCGCGCGTAATTTATTATCGATTACCTGCGCGGAATGCTCGGACAACAAGCCAAACTGAAAAAGTCTCTGCTCTCCTTCGCCTGAGAAATTTGCCCCCATAAAATCGGCTTGTATGCGGCGTTCGAAATACTGTTCGATAGGCCCGTTGGGAATCCAGTGAAAATTTTCGTCGATGCGCAACTTGATGCGGTTATTCGGCAGAAGATCGATCAGCTTGAGGCGATCCAGTCGCGCCAGAGCGCGTATGCATTCGGCCTCGCTCAACGCGTAACTGGCAACAATTTCTTCAAAGGTAAGATGATTACGCACGCTGACCGCCACGATCAGTAGGCGGGTATCACTCACCAACTCCGTTTCCTGTTCGATGCTGAGTTGATCAACTTTCTGGCGCGAGGTCTCGTAAAGCCGGACCAGGTCGCTCAGGTCCATTTCCATTAACCGGCAAATGTCTTCGAGACGTGCCAGTGTAAAACGCCGGGTTGCGAACAGGCGCTTCACGTTAGCTTCGCTGATGTCCAGCCGGCGCGCCACTTCGCGGTAGGTGATGCGGTGTGATTTGAGTGCCTGTTTAAGCGTGTCGACCAAGGCGCTGCTCTGGGCCATTTAACCACCCCTTCGTTTTCAGCAAAAAAGTCTATTATAGAGATACTATTAGTGACTTAAAGTTATACTATTTACATTTAAGTTTATTTTATATAAACCTAGGCAAATACTTAGCGTACCTCAACCACAGGAGTGTACGCCCATGTCATTATTCAAACGTCTTTCTGCAACCTTTGTTTCGCGCGTCGATCGCATGGTCGGCGAAATTGAAAACCACGAAGCCATTGTCCGGGCCGGCATCAGCGAAATACGTGACAAAATTGCCGAAGCTCGCGTGCGTGCGAATCGCGTGCAAAGCGAGGCAACGCGACTGCGTAACCAGGCCGAGCAACTGGCAACTGAATCCGAACAATGGCGCAGTCGTGCAGCGGACTCGGCCGCCGCGGGCAATGAACAAAACGCCCTGGAGTGCTTGCGCCGCAGCCGCAACTGCCAAAATCGACAAAAGCATCTCGATTCATTAGTCGCTTCGTATCGGGAAAGCGCAGAAGCGCTAGCCCTCGACATCAATACCGCCGAACAACGATTGGCTGAAACTCAGCAAAAATTGACCACAATGCGCGCGCGCCACTCTACTGTCGAGGCGATAAACGCAACCTGCGCCGACGCCGCCCGTCAGACCCAGCTCATGGAAGACACATTTGACCGCTGGGAAATCAATATTGGCCGATCCGAGCTCAGAGGTGCGGCGCTTTCGAGCGCCGACCCGATAACCCGGGAATTTGAGGGCAAGGAAGAAGAACAGGCGCTTCGCAAAGAACTTGCAGCGCTGATGTCACCGCAAGCTTCGGAGGAACAGAACAATGGATAATCAAGCCATTCTGTCGAGCAGCGTTGATACCGAAACCGCTAAACCTGTCGATAAACCAACGCTACTTCAACTACTGCCCAAAATTTTGCGCGGCATTGGCGCTGGCGCACTGGTTGTCGCCATGTACAGCTTTCTTGTTCAGGGCTGGCAGTCGGGCAACGATGTCTTCCGCTACTTACTGATGCTCGGCCACACTGGTGCGTTGGCGGCCATCGGCCTGGCCAGCGGCCACTGGTTACAGGAAAGTAAAAGCGCGCGCCTGCTCACCACGCTGGCGCTGATTTCGATACCCGCCAACTTTGCCATACTGGGAGCACTGATATATTCCCAAAGCGGGTCGCTATTAGTTGGCGACTACCCCAGCTATGTAGCCTGGACAACGGACAGTCTGCGCACCGCACTTGTCACTACCGGTTTTGCTTTCCTGGTATTGATACCGACGATATTTCTAGGCTTCTCCATTCTGGCGCGCAGCGTGTTTAGGCAGCTTTCAATCTTGTTTCTGATAGTCAATGCGGCACTGCTTCTACCCCTGCGTGATCCGGTTTGGATCGGCGCCTTGGCGACGATTATCGCGGTGGTGAATCTCTATTTTTGTCGTGTCATCACGCAAAATGATATCGTCGCAAAAACCAGGGAGGGCGCGATCGCACTTGCCTTGCAAATGCTGCCTGTGCTGGTGTTGCTGGGACGCAACATGTGGCTCTACGCCGCCGATGAATTAATGTTGTCAGTGCTGGCGGCGACAATTTACCTCGCGCTGCGTCAGGCTTCCTTATATGCGAATCACTCGAGAGCGATCCGTAATGCACTGGATGCCGCATCGCTAATAGCCGCGCTCGCGTTCACCTTTAGCTTTGGCGTGCTCGTGTCCGATACCCCTTTGATTGCCGACGGTCTGGTCCTGCCGCTCGCGGCGCTGGCTTTCTCAGGTTTGGTCTACGACATTTCAAGTCGCGGCCCCACGGCTATCGCGATATACCGTTATATCGCGGTATTGGGCCTGGTCACACCGACACTTGGCAATATGCTATTGCTCGGCGGCTTGCTGACCTCCTGCGCCACCATGGCTTTAGGAGTCATGCTCATCCTGCAGGGCTACCGGAAGCGACAGCGCTGCGTATTTCTCGGTGGCGCCCTCCTTGTTGCCGCCGGCCTGGGTTACCAGGCGCTAGAAATATTCCGTCACTTTAGCCTGGGCAGTTGGGCGACGTTAGCAATTCTCGGCATCGCTCTCATAGTCTGCGCAGCCATGATTGAAAGCCAGGGCGGCAAGTACAGGCTGAATATCGAAAACTGGAAAAATAATATTAAAGCGTGGGATTACTAGACGCGTTCGGAAAACCGGCCACTGTCTCGAGCGTGCGGTAATTTTATTCAGGCTAGCCACTCAAGAAATACGAAGTCCTGCGGCAAATTCGCCCTGCCGTAGCGCTTCGTGTTCTTTTCTATACGGATCGGAAACCCGAAATCCACGCCACGCAGAAGCAAAGGCCCGTAGCCGCATGCAATGTGTCACGTATGAGTGACACTCAACGCTTTTGACATGGCTCTGTTTTATAAGAAAAAAGTTCTATCGCTCAAAAATAGCGTATCAATTATGGGACATCCGGGATTTCCTCATTTCGCAGGCCGACTATTAACCCATTGAAATATAGGGTTTTATAAACGAACGCAATATTGCTCTTTTTGGCGCAAATTTTGCTGCCTGCTTGAGAGTTCGAGAGTGCAAGATCGCTCGCGAAGCACAAACAACAGAAAAGAACACAGGGACGGCGTACATAACCGGCAGACGGAAATGAGGGGAAGCAGCACTGGTCCAGGTCGCAAGTAGCGCGCATCAAAGCCGCGCGCTCGCCAACGCGATTTCCGGCGGAGACCGGGTTTTAATTGTGATCGACCACCGTGCAAATTGGCAGCGCATTTAGTTTGACAGGGTGAATCAAAGCTCAACGCATTCGCGCGCTATCCGCTCGCCTGTTTCCTCTCTCCCCCCGACGACCTGGACTGCGACAGCCTGTCCACGTCACGCGTGTGAGTTGCGCGTACCGCAACCAGCACCGGTTTCAGCGTCAGGTTAGAACCAACACGGAACGCTACCCCGGTCGCCAACCGAATCGATACGCTTTTAAATTTGACACAAAGACGAACAGAAGGAGCGAGGACATGATCAGCAGAATATTAGTGCCGTTGGCTGTCGCATTGTTCACACTTTCACAGAACTTACTTGCAGCCAAAGTTTGCCCACCCGAACTCGCCGCCGATTCGCCCGTGGTGCCCCAGTCGGTCGAACAGACGGACATCAACAGCGGAGCCCTGTCTTTCGACCAAATTACCGAGCACGGCGAGCGGCTGTTTAACGCGCGCTTCAACATCTGCGACGGACAGGGCCGTCCAGCGACAACGGGAGGTGGCGACAAGCGGCTCTCGCCAATAAATTCCGAAGAGGGAGAACCTCTGAGCATCGGACAATTGGCCAAACTGCGCACTTCGGCTCCCGACTCGGATGCCTGCGCTGGCTGCCATAACCAGCCCGAGAGCGGTGGGGCCGGTGACTTTGTCGCCAACGTTTTTGTCCTCGCCCAAACACTGGATCCAGTCACGCTGTCCGTTAGTCCCACTCGCAGTAACAGCCGCAACACCCTCGGCATGCACGGCTCCGGCGCTATCGAAATGCTCGCTCGTGAAATGACCGATGACTTACAAGCCCAGCGGGCAGGCCTGCCTGACGGCGTCCACACACTGTCGACGAAAGGTGTGGATTTCACCGTGGAAATTTCCGGCGGCCAGGTCGTAGAAGCCGAAGGTATCGACCACGACCTCATCGTCAAGCCGTTCCATCAGGCAGGTAAAGTAATCTCCCTGCGCGAATTCTCCAATAACGCGATGAACCACCATCACGGTATGCAGGCCGAAGAGCGTTTCGACCTCAACCCAGCCAAGGGTTTCGACCCTGACTTCGACGAAGACGGCGTAAACCGGGAATTGACTATCGGCGATCAGACTGCGATTTCGGTCTGGCAGGCACAACTCAGCGTTCCGGTACAAATCATGCCGAACAATATCGCCGAGCGACGTCAGGTTCTGCGAGGCGAGCAGGTCTTTGAAGATATTGGATGCGCCTCTTGTCACACGCCAAAAATGGAGTTGAGCAGCCGCCTGTTTGTCGAACCGAATCCCTATAACCCACCCGGAACCTGTGCCAGCGCGGCCGAAGGTTGCCCGGATTTCGCCTGGGATATGACCAGGACCGGTGACGTACCCCGCCTGGAGCGTGGCCGCCACGGTACCGCTATAGTACGAGCGTATACCGACCTGAAACGTCATAACCTTTGCGACGACCCCGGGCCCAACGCGATACGTCACTTCTGCAACGAACAACTTGCTCAAGGCCGGCCGGATCAGGATGGCAAACCGGGCACCGAATTTTTCCTCACACGAAAGCTATGGGACGTGGGTAATACCGCACCCTATGGTCACCGTGGTGATATCAGCACGATTACAGAAGCAATTTTACTGCACGGCGGCGAAGGGCGGCCCGCGAGGGATACTTTCGCGGGTAGCGACCTGGAAGACCAGAAAGCGCTGGTAGTTTTCCTTAAATCGTTACAGATCGTGCCGCAAAGCGAGATAAAACGGAAACTCCACCTAAGACGACGCCATGTCGAATTTGGACAGGGACGCCTCAAAGAAAAATTCAGCCAGCCCAATCTATAAAAATAGCACTAAAACAGTACCGTTTTAATCTTGTAGGGTTAAAACGGTGCGTGGGCGCTGACCCTGCGCGACAGCATCTTATCCATAACGGCGTGATTAGCAGCAACGGGGTTACGGATAAAAAGCAGCGGGTTGGGAAACTTATTTCACAGTGGCTTATTGTTCCATATGCTTGTTACACAGCAGTTGTTCGTGGAACAAATGGATGGCAATCCGTGACTCTATTACCTGACGCACGAGTGTCGCACCCCGCGTCAGAAATCAAAGATCAAGCAGGCGCCAAAAAAATCGGAGCAATAACTTCACTACCGAAATTTCAAATCTATAGCCGACCGCACCAAGCAATGGGGGTAAACAGCTATAAGTGACGCGTTCACTTCCGCCAGGCGCTTCAGGACTGAGGTCATACTACTGAGCGCTATTACCGACAGCGGCTGACTGAAATTCAGTCCGGTCCCACAGCTCTAAATGATCACCCACTCCAATCAATGCGCAGTCGCGCTTCAATTTGGCATGTTGACGCAAGTAAGGCGTGACTAAAAAACGTCCATCAGCCCCGATCTGGCAGCGCATAAGAAATGGGCAAATATCCCTCATCAAATTGACAAAGCTCTTATCACTCTTGAACCTGTCTTTTATGACCTCAAAATGCCCCATTAACCCGGATTCTGTGTAGATCAGAAGCGCGGGCGTTTGCGGCACTTGCACGAGCATGACTTCATTCGGCATCTTTTCCCTGATTTTTGCGGGCATTACTACCCTGCCCCTTAGGTCAATCGTGATGTGGAAAGTGCCATAAAAAGTAGCGGATTGAGTGTTCATTATTTATATGTGTAACATTATTTTCATTGAATCATACGACACGTCGATAATTTCTTTACGGGTACCATGCGCCCATATTAGATAATACGAGCATATTTAGGATCAGTATCAAATTCATAATTTTCTTTGGCGACCTAACGCAGCGCTGAAGGGCGCAAACGCATTGAGCGTTCAGCAGAGCTAGACAAAGCAAATTTATACTATCTTTTGATCGGAATGCCCCATAGCACAAACATCAAGAACAAACTCCTCTGGCTTAGATGGAGACACAACTACAGTATGAGAGGAGAAACGGAGTACGACAGTACGATGGAGGTCGGTTACATAAGCGCGATAGGCGCCCAAAGTCTTATTGTTAAATGAGCCCGTTATCGAAAATAGGCCTCCGTTGCCAAATGCGCGCAGACTCCGGCGCATAGCATTAGGTACGTACTGCGCAGACACTAAGTCAACTAGCGGCAGGCATGTCTTCCAGAATAAACGGCGTACAAGAATAGCGCCAGGTGTAACTTGATACCCACGAACCGTAAACAATGCGGCACCAAACATGATCGCAAGTGGCAGCAAAGCCAGGCATTTAACCAACCCGCGTCCGCACGAGATCAAACCGATCGCAGCAGCCACGCATAAAGCGGTGACTAATGTAGAGACGATAATTAGTAACTTACTCCATGGAGCCTTGTAGTTCTTCATAATATTTTCGTCGTAGTGTGGCCTTTAAATTCTAAAGCCCTGTGCACAAGCGAGCGAAACGCTGTGTACCTATTCCAGCTCCGCCGTTGTTTGGTGAGGCGTTTGCTCAGCCGGTTATTAAGTGTTGTAGGTATAAAAGTGCCACGTACTTTTGCCTGTATCCATTGAATCATAGAGTTTTTGTGCAATCTCATTACTTGGTGCAGTAACCCATTGTAGCCTTACCGCGCCATTTCGAGCTGCAAAGTGGCGGCAGTGCTCAATGAGTTTGCGCGCAACACCCATACCACGATGATTAGGGCAAGTGTAGAGGTCGCTAAGCACTGCTACCTTCGCTGCGATTGTCGATGCGAAAGTGAAGTAGATGGTGGCAAAGCCAATGACTTTTCCTGACTCGCTGAAAGAGAACTGGCAGCCAAAGGGGCTGTCTTCACCGAACTGTGAAAAAAACTCGCGGTTTCTTGAGGTCGATATATCTTTGACTTGGTAGAACTCTTGGTACTGCTCAATCAATGACAATACTTCTTCGAGATTCCGTTCTGACACTGTTTCTATCACTTTATTCCTCGTAGACATTTAACAACTATATGTAGGGGGCTTGATTGGCAACGAAGCAAGCAGACAATCAAGTGTTCCTGCGATGACAAGTCATGCGCCAAAGTACGACTCTATTTCTATTACACCCTGTCTGACTAAACGGGAGTTGAGTACTGTGGTCATTTGGATCGGGATACTTTTTCCAAAAGTCAGGTTCGACTATTAACGCCACCTTTTCCATTGACTTTGAGGTAGCCCAAGCTTCAGTTGATTCGTCGCAATCTACTCGAATGAGATCGAGTAGGGAAATCTCTTCCGGCAATCAGGAAAATCTCCTCCGGACAGTATCGTTCGTCCGAAACCACGCAGACTGCCCCACGGAGGCCGCGCTCTTTACGGCTGGATTGCACTTTAGCAACTTTTAGCTGCCCGTTTTACGTGCTTTTCCGCCGAAACCCCGCGGGTATTGAAATCCAGCAAGCTTATGATGTTGCGCGCACAATTATCAGTGTGCACACAGTCGACCGGGCTACTACACTTTTAGATCAATATAACAACAATCAAGAACATTCGATCAGGAGAATCACCGTGGATGCAAAACTAGCTATCGATTGCCTTCAGCCTGGAAAATGGCAGAACACGCCGGTGAATGTGAGGCAGGATTTACTTAAACAGATTCAAAACAACATCGTCCTTTACATGGACGAATTAGTAGTAGCAGATAATAAAGTACGGGGGGTTTCACCCAGTGACCCGGCCACACGCCATATGGCGGGCACGGCTGCGACTATATCACCCATTGCCAGTAACGTGGCTGCCTGCATTGATATATACAAGCTGCTGGCCAAAGGCCAGATGCCAAAGCCGCCAAGTATAAAAAAAATCCGGGATGGCCTGTACGATGTACGGGTAGCGCCGCTGAACACGAAAGACAGAATGTTAGCAGGCGACAGCAAGGGCTTTCTCCGTATAAAAGGCGAACCGCGGCAAGTCAATCCGTTGGATAAAGAAGGTGGCATTATCGCTGTGCTCGGCGCGGGTAACTACAGCTCGTCCTTCGAGCTAATCCGCGCCCTGTTTATAGACAACTGCGTGGTCGTACATAAACCCCACCCCATGAATGCACCCAGCGACAAGGTCTGGGAAAAGGTTTTGAAACCCCTGACGGATCACCAGGCCTTGAGTTACTGCGACCCCGACGGGGGTGAGGCGCTAATAAGAGATACGCGCCTGAAAAAGATTTATTTCACCGGCGGCTCGCCAACTGCCAATGCCATTAAAGCTTCCACCCCGGTAGAACTGGTTTCGGAGTGTGGCGGCAACAACCCCTGCATGATCGTCCCCGGTGACCGGCCCTGGACCGAAAAAGAGATGCATCACCAGGCGCTACACATTGCCACCTTTGCCAAACTCAACGGCGGCGCAGCCTGTGGTCGAGTACAAACCCTGGTCACCTGCAGGAATTGGTCACAACGGCGGGAATTTCTCGACGCCGTGCAAACCGCAATAAGGGACGAGACACCGGGCGTCACCAGCTACTATCCCGGTAGCATGGAAGTGTGGGCAGAGTTTAATAAGCACTACCCCGAAGCAAAAATAATCCAATCCGAAGGTGGCGCCCTACCCAACTCAGACCTACTGTTTATTGAAGACGTAGAGGAGGACTGTTATGCCACCCAACGGGAAGCATTTTGTCAGGTGGTCGATGAAGTGGCACTCGATACCGCACCCAACGCCGAAGCCTTTTTGCCCAGCGCCGTGGAATTTGCCAACAGCAAACTTCACGGCACGCTTGGTGCGTCTATCCTGATCGACGAAGACAGCAAAAAGGTTCACGGCAAGCATGTCGATCAGGCCGTCACCGATCTCAAATACGGTGCCATTGCCATCAACACCATGGCGCCTTACGCCTGGCTAAACCCCTTCCTGACCTGGGGAGGCAATGAACAGGGGCAAGAAGTGGTATCCGGCCACGGCAACTTCGGCAATCTGCTCAGCTTTGAAAATATCGAAAAATCCATCATCGAAACCGGCTTTATGTCACCCGGCCATATGCTGCTGACCAACAAAGAAGTGTTTTACAAGTTGAGCGAGCAATCGGCGCGCTATTACGCCAGGCCCTCATGGGGCGGCATCGGTGCAATGTTGATGACGCTGGTGGCGGGGAAGTTCAAAGCCAAGGACTTCTAATAGAAAACGCAAAAGATCAGGCAAGCGAAAATACCGTACGCCCAAGTTGGCTGGCACTCTAAAGAGTTCTGGGCGCAAATTTTGAGCGAGCACTGACACTTCGCCTGACGCGCCACCAAGCCGGAGCTCTTTCGTCAACAATAACAGGAGAAAATTGTCATGTCCTATCAAAGGCCGAAATTTAAAGACCGATACGAAAACTATATTGGTGGTAAATGGGTCCCTCCCGTTGACGGCCAGTACTTCGATGACACATCGCCTATCGATGGGCAACTGGTATCTCGCGTCCCCCGGTCAAATGCTAAAGACATCGACCTGGCTATTGAAGCCGCTTGGCAGGCGTGGGAAACCTGGGGCAAAACCAGCGCTGCCGAGCGCAGCGATTTACTTTTTCGTATCGCCGATCGGGTGGAAGAAAACGTCGAAAAGCTGGCGCTCGTTTCAACCTGTGACAACGGCAAACCAATCCGCGAATCGCTGGGCGGTGACGTGCCCATGATTGCCGACCTGTATCGTTATTATGCGGGCTGCATTCGCGCTGAAGCCGGTAGTATTACCCACATCGAACCAGACCTCGTTTCGATGGAAGTGCACGAGCCACTGGGTGTCGTCGCAGCGATTGTGCCCTGGAATTTCCCGATGGCGACAGACGCCGGCAAAATTATCCCGGCGCTGGCAGCAGGTAACTGCATGGTGTTGAAACCTGCTGAACAGGTACCGGTTCCAATGTTGATTATGATGGAAGTAATTGGCGACCTTTTGCCACCGGGGGTTCTCAACATCGTCAATGGCTTTGGTACCGAGGCAGGTAAGGCCCTGGCCAGTCATCCGGGTATCCGCAAGATTAGCTTTACCGGCGAAACCACAACCGGTCGTTTGATTAGCCAATACGCCTCGGACAATATTATCCCTGTCACACTGGAGCTAGGCGGCAAATCGCCAAACATCTTTCTGGAAAGTGTCATGACTGAGGATGACGACTTTCTCGACAAAGCCATTGAAGGTCTGGTGATGTTTGCTTTTAACCAAGGTCAGGTGTGCACATGTCCGTCTCGAGCCCTGGTGCAAGAAAGTATCTACGACAAGTTTATGGAGAAATGCCTGGCTCGCGTGGCAGCCATTGATATGGGCGATCCCTACGAGCTGACCACCATGATGGGTGCCCAGGCCTCTAATGACCAGTACCAGAAGATATTGAGTTATCTGGACCTCGGCAAGCAGGAAGGCGCGGAAGTATTGTGTGGTGGTGAGGCCCATCACAATGAAAAATACGCCGATGGCTATTTTATCAAGCCAACGATCTTTAAAGGCCACAACAAAATGCGTATTTTTCAGGAGGAGATATTTGGTCCTGTTTTATGTGTCACCACCTTTGTAGATGAAGCTGACGCCCTCGAAATTGCCAACGACACCAGCTATGGCCTTGCTTCTGGCGTCTGGACAAGAGATATCCATCAAGCGCAAACATTTATCGATGGCATCGAAGCCGGGCGGGTATGGGTCAACTGTTACGGTATTTTCCCAAGCGGAGCTTCCTTTGGCGGCTATAAAAATTCCGGCATCGGCCGGGAAGGACATCACATGACCCTGGACCACTATCGGCAGACCAAAAACGTATTGATTTCGTACAATAAAAATAAACTGGGATTTTTCTAACCAGTCATATAGCCACTTAACAATGAAAGCGACTCTTAAACTATGTGGAGTTAAAGGTTATACGGGGGCTGGTTCACTAATTCTTTGACAGAGGTAGATTCGTCCTCGTCACAGAACAAATACGTTACCGCATGACCTGCCCCTATTTTCCCGTGGCCCCTGTTATCAGACAGCCTCGCGCTGGAGTAGCGAGCCCAACTCGAAGCGCGTGTTAAGCGCCAA
>DJFY01000085.1:24254-25850 GCA_002431545.1 Cellvibrionales bacterium UBA5860
CGCCAAGAGAAGCGCAATTCACAACGTACCCGCATGTAGCCAGTTCTGCGGCGAGCGTGTCTGTAGCTGCCGTCAAAACACCGGGACTAAAGGTTCTCCCCCCATCAATACGCGCCCAGCCGAATGCTGAAACATCCGCCCCGCTTCTAAACCAAAACCAATGGCGTGCAGGTTGCGCAGCGCGCGCTCTACCGGATGCCCCTGCTGAAAGGCGGCCCGAGTTCCCCGTGCATAGAGCCGGCTGATGGTGTCACGTATAACATCGACCGCGTAGTAGGAAGAGGCATACACCTGCGCACGCAAGCGTAAGGGCACTTCCTCTCCGGTTTGGGCAACATCCCACACTGCGGTCATTGCCTCGACGTGGCCCGCACGCGCCGCCCGCAAAGCGGCGTCGCTATTTGCAATCAACTCCTGAATCGGCGCCTGGTCGCGCATAGACTGCCCGCTGAATGACGACACCTTAGAGCCGAGGTCATCCACCTCCCTCTCTAACGCGTTTTCTAAAACACCAAAAGCGATTGCCACGCCAATTGGGAAAAAGAGTAAAGACGGAGGCTGGCGGAAAACCGGTCGGTCGATCAGCAGAGGGGTCGAGGCGCCGATGGCAAGCGCTTCGGGGACGAAAACCTCCTGAACACTTGCGGCATTACTACCCGTACCGCGCATGGCGGCTGAATCTTGCCAGGTGGGCTCAATATCAAGCTCGGCGGTCGGAATGAAAAAGTACCGGATATCGGGACGGCCATTCACTTGGCGAGGAGCGTCGCCAGCCATCACTATGCCTCCGAGTCCGCACCATTTGGCATCCTCACAGCCGGTGACCAGAGGCCACTGCCCACTGACCCGATACCCGCCCTCTACCGGAACCGCCTTTCCGCCCGGAAGTGGCGAATTACCGAAATTCCGGTTGGGTTCCGCGTAAAGCTCAGCACGCTCCGGCTCGGGCACATGCGCGGTAGCCAGAGAGGGCCGCATCGAATTGATCATATACCACCCTACAGCGGCATCGGCAGCGCCGACGATCTCTGTCACGGCAAGGGCAACGGGTAGCGAGACTTCGAGCCCCCCAACCTCGCGCGGGGCAAACAATCGAAACAGCCCGGCCTCACCCACAGCGGCCACAACCTCCGGCGCCAACCGGGCGCGTCGCTCACCTTCTTCCAGGTGTTGGCTAATAAGCGGTTGTAGATCCCGCGCCGTTTCAATGATTGGATGTAATTCCATGATTTACCTCTATTTAATAGTGAATTGCCTAAGCCTGCGGAAGCGCGAACTTAACCACACCCTGAGTGATTGTCAGTAAATTCAGCTTACCAACAGTCGCGAGCGGGGGCCAACCGTGACAGGGGCGAAAAAGATTCGAACGAGAGTTTGGCGGCGCTGCGCGCCGGGACGACCCGCAGTGAAATCAGCCGGTTTCATTATCCCGCACGGGCATGTGCCGGGTATAACATCCCGGTAACGGACGCGCAGCTTGCTACGGAATCAAACACCATGGCGCACTGAACAGTGCTTGGCAGGTTGGCCTGGGATCACAGTCGACGGCTATGTTTCATCATCGTACCCTACCCTGACCGCATTGCTGGTAATCGT
>DJFY01000085.1:26126-28790 GCA_002431545.1 Cellvibrionales bacterium UBA5860
CCAACCCGAAACTTCATAGCCGCTTCGGCGTTTACGCTAAATGTGTAGGTGGACATAGGGTCAATGCTGCCAATTATCTTTTCCTGGTTTCGCCATTCTGCGACAACGAAAACGGGCACGGTCGATTCATTCACAACCTCGAACTCGGGATCGAAGAACGATGGCGCCGCCAATATCACCAGAATAGTGAAAAAGACTAAAGCGGCCAAAGTCAGAATATTGAGAATGCGCCGGGCCATTATGAAACATAACGTGACCTACAGGTGCTGCGTGTATTACGTGCGCCTTCGTCCGGGAAGGTACCGCTATATCTTCGTCGCAACTATCTCAACCGGGGATATGTATCCCCTGGTTATACCTTCTATCATATTCTTGAATTTGAGCGGCGCGGTGCTTTTCATTAACAAGTGTAATCCTAGTGGTGGTGGCCCATCATTGGCACTGGACTTTTGTTTTAATGTATCGAAGAACTTCAGCGCAAATTCTTTTCTATTATTCACACACTCTACTCTGAAACCAGCCGATTCCAATAACGCACTGTAAACCTCCGGAGCCGCCAAAAAACTAGAATTCTCCTCGGAAGCCCAGGGCACCGGATACGTTAAAGCACCCTCGGACATACGCATAACATCGTAGATTCCAAATCGTGAACCAGGTTTTAACACCCTGGATATCTCCGAAAACAGAATGTCCTTCGACTCTATATTCATACCAACATGGAGCATATACGCGCCATCAAACATCGCATCATCAAATGGCATGCTCAACGCGCTACCTTGGCGTAAAGATACCGACTGATCTAATCCGACCCAGTTGGTTAGCGTGTTACCAACGGATACAAAGTCATCAGTGAGGTCTATCCCGGTTACTGAATTCCCGTAATTCTTTGCAATAAATCGACTTGCGCCTCCCAAGCCACAGCCAATATCGAGCAAAATATCGGACGCCCCGAAACCCAGCTGCTGGACGAGGTGCTCAGTGGCTGTACGCCCACCGATATGAAACTCATCTACAGGAGCTAAATCTTCGATAGTTACGCTATCGATAGATTTCCCGATTTCGCGCAAACCATTTTTAATTAAGTCAAGCAGTTGGTCATGCTTGTAATGACCTGAAACTATGCGTTCATCCACCATGGTTTATACTCCGTGTCTAGTAACGTCTCAAATACCGGCTTGATGAAGTTGACGGATTTTTTGGAAAAAAAGGTGGCAGTTTTACCAAGTTCTTGGTGCTTTGACTTGTCAGGTGGCTTACCACTACATTGCATTTTGAAGCTCCCTTTTCAACAACATAATCGGCGTGTTATCACGTAACGCTATATCAGAAGCAGTACTAGAGAATTCATAGTTGCTACTAAAAGCTATTGGCCATATAAGCCACCCAGCCATAACCTTAACTGTGTATTTTGCGTTTACGTATTTTTTATTTTGGCTCCCCTTTTGGTATAAATTGAAAGCTTGCCCGAACTCTTCGCAGCCAATATGTGGAATTATACCGAGGGTTAAAACAAACAATAATGGTTCAGAAAAACACTGGCCCACTGGCTCGATGTCTTCGATGACATACTGGCCATCTTCAACCTCTGACAGACTCCCTACAATTATTGACTCATACCCGGCAGTCTGAAGATCCGATGCCAATGAAGACGCTACATGCCAACCATAGGATTCTTTTCCTTTATAAATATATAGCTTCTGCGGAATTACTTCTACTGACTCAACATATGGAACATCCGTGATGCGATGAACACACCCCGTTCCTAGTAGGATTATCAAAGCTAAAAAAAGTATGCGATACATTACCTTTCACCTAACGCCCAGCTAAACGGCGTGTACGCAGCGAGCGCCCGGCGGAGTGAAACGGAGCGTATTTGAGTCGCTTGTTAGGCGCTTCCTGATTAGAACACATAAACCATTTTACCCACGATATTTTCTAGCGGAACGAAACCCCGGTACCTACTATCGTTAGAGTTATCACGGTTATCACCCAGGACAAACACATGGCCTTCAGGAACTGAAACATGCCCGTTAACTGGAGACCTCTTAGGCATTGTCTTTATGACGTAATTAATCTTACCAAGATGCTCCCTATACACTTCATAATATTCTTCGGTCCCTTCATGATTTCTGGTTGCTTCAATATCATTAATGGCCAAGAACCCTTTCCTATATTCAACGGTATCGCCAGGTAGGCCAATTATACGTTTTACATAACTAGCTGCAGGGTCTTTAGGGAGTTCGAACACCACTAGATCCCCCCTTTTTAACTGCTTTTCCATTGGAACTTTAACTAGTGAAAATCCATAAGTACCATAGTTACCATACCCGCACTTACTCACTATTATAATGTCTCCTGGATTAAGCGAAGGAGACATAGACGTGGCAACTATTCTAAAAGGTTCGTATAGAAATGAGCGAAAAGAAACTATTATAACCACAAGCATTATCGGGAATGAAATTAGTCCATACCAATGACTAAACCAAGGCCGATTTGATAAGGCATCATAGCGTCTCAATATTAGATGTATATGGACAGCACAGGTGATCATGGGAATAAAACCAAGCGAGAAATACTGAATCAATTCTATTTCCCTAATTTCTAGCCAAAGATCAGCTGCTCCTGTAACTAGTCCAACGACAAAAAACATAACAATACAATTTC
>DJFY01000058.1:0-6582 GCA_002431545.1 Cellvibrionales bacterium UBA5860
ACTCGTGAAGGTTTTAGTCACTATAGCCGTTTAAACACCAGGGCGCCGTCACCCCTCCGCCCACTGGCTAACCCGCCTGCCAACAGCAAACAGAGTAAGACGCCGCGGCGGGCCCTGTGACGGCGCAAAGTCGCTAAGCCGAATCACCTGTCGCCTAGCTAAACAGCATGTCTGCATCTATACCCTGCTGCTGCAGGGTATCTTTCAACACGGCCAGCGCATCAATTTGAATCTGACGCACTCTCTCCCGGGTCAGCCCGATAGCGCGCCCCACTTCCTCCAGCGTAGAAGTATCGTGCCCGCGCAAACCGAACCGGCGCGACAGCACCTCCCGCTGGCGCGAGGTCAGTTTGTCCAGCAGGTGCTCGAGCGTCGAATTAAGATCGCTGTCTGCGACAATCCCCTCGGGGCCGCCGGCGTCATCGTCCTTGATAGAATCCACCAGAGCCCGGTCGTCGCGTGACGACGCAACATCCACTGATCCGACGCGCTCGTTGAGCCGCATGATCCTCAGAACTTCGTCCGGGGTTTTATCCAGCTGCGCGGCAATTTCCTCAGCGGACGGCGAATGGTCCAGTCTCTGCGTCAGTTGGCGCGTCACGCGCAGGCACTTGTTCAGTTCCTTAACCACGTGTACCGGCAGGCGAATAGTACGGGTCTGATTCATCAGTCCACGCTCGATATTCTGCCGAATCCACCAGGTTGCGTAAGTCGAAAATCTGAATCCCAGATCCGGATTGAATTTCTCAACCGCTCGTATGAGACCGAGGTTGCCCTCTTCGATCAGATCCAGTAACGACAGGCCGCGATTGACGTAGCGCCTTGCTATCTTGACCACCAGACGCAAATTGCACTCAATGAGCTTTTGCCGCGCCTGATGGTCACCATTGCGCGCAAGCGTCGCATAATGGACTTCTTCGTGCGCCGTCAACAACGAAGATGCACCGATTTCTTTTAAGTATAAACTCGCAGCGTCAAAGGACCTTTCGCGCCTTGATTTGTGGACCTCGCCCGCCGCATTATCCCGCGATTCTATGGCTTCTCGATCAGGTGACATAACTGCCTCCCTCCTGTATCCACACACTTACAAAAAAGCAAGTGGGCCGATAACCGTGCCACGATACTTTACGTAGTGCAACTACATTTCGTCGGGCAGCTGTCTGCAAGCGGATGACCGAAGGGAGAAACCCGGTTGAAAGCTACGCTCGGGAGCATCGACCTACAGCCGTGGCAACAGCTTCGTCGGATCGACCGGTTTGCCGTTTTTCCGAATCTCGAAGTACAACCTGCCTCGATTAGCGGGATCGCCTCCAACCAAGGCGATTTCGGTACCGCTGGCCACTCTCGCGCCCTCCTTCACCTTGAGTTTTCGATTGTGCGCATAGGCACTCAGATAAATATCGCTATGCCGAATAATGATCAGATTGCCATAACCGCGCAGTCCATTGCCGGCATAAACCACGATGCCGTCTGCGGCAGCGTGCACAGTCCGACCCGGCGCGGACTGAATGTTTATCCCCTTGAATACGCGCCCTGTATCGTAGTGTCGCGAGACGGCACCCTTCGCCGGCCACCGCCACCGCACCGCACCGGCAGGTAGGCGGTAAACAGGATCCGGCGGCGGAGATCGCGTTGTGGGGCTTGCGGGACTAGTGGCTCGCGGTAACCTCCGCGGCTGGCCTTGATTGACCACCGGGGCTTTTTTTGGCTCGTTCCTTGGCGGCGGTTTTTTCGGCGCCTGCTGGATGCTGGGCGTCGCCGTCACTTGCGGTGCTGGCGGCTGGCGGCTCGTATCCAGCGTCAGCTTTTGGCCCACGTATAAGGTATAGGGTGACTCTAATCCGTTAGCGCGCGCCAGTTTGTGCATGTCCTTCTCATACCGCCAGGCGATGGAGAAAAGCGTGTCCCCTTTGGCAACCTCGTGATGTTGAATTCGCACACTCGGCGGTTGGTTCCTGGTGGTAACCGGCGCCGGGTTGAATGCGCAGCCACCCAGGTGAAATGTGGTCAGCACGAGCAGCAGCCCGATCACCGCCACTCGAAGACCAGACTGCTGTTTAACCACAAGAGGCGGAAGCCGCCTGCGCATAGAACCACGATTTGCCGCCACCCTCGCCGCTGGAAGCACTACGCCCTTTGAAAACGCGCCGCGCTTGTTTCCAGCATAAACACGAGTCCCAATCCGACAGCCGCGGCACACACCACCAGCAGCAGCTGGGGTTCGCCAACCCGCTCGGCATACAACCAGGGCGACAACACTTCTGTGGCTACCAGAACGCGTTCCGGATCGCCTGTGGTAGAGAATTGCCGCATCATCACTCGCCAGGGCCAGACTGCGGCGAGAGAACCGATCAACAGGCCGGTAAGGACGGCAAGCGTAAGCCGATGGTAATGCCCGAGCAACCATTGCAACAGGCGCGAGAAGGACAGCAATCCGGTAGCGCAGCCGGCAACAAACACCAGCAACACGAGCACATCAAAGCGCGCGACAGCACCGAGAATTTCCGGGTACACACCCAGCATTAGAAGGATAAAGCTACCGGAGACACCCGGCAGAATCATGGCGCAAATCGCCACCATGCCGCTGACAAAAACTACTGGTAGCGAGGCCTGCAATTGCACGGTGGGCATGAAAACGAGCGCCAGCATGGCGCCGGCGCCCAGGACTAGCGCAAACCAGGAAGGGGCTCCCCTTACGGGCGCCTGTCGCCAGACAAAAACCACAGAGGCAATGATCAAACCGAAGAAAAACCCCCACAGCGGCAGGGGATAAAAGGCCAGGAGGTGGTTCACGAGACGGGCCAGCGTCGCGACTCCGAATATTATCCCGCTTACCAGAACACACAAAAAGGTACCGTGAACGTGCCTCCAGAACGCCGCTGGACCCCGCTGGTACAACACTCTCAGGGCGGCAGGGCTAAGGGCGCTCAACGCCGTTATCAATTGTTCGTAGATGCCAGTGATAAAGGCGATGGTTCCGCCGGACACGCCCGGCACCACGTCGGCCGCCCCCATGGCGACACCCTTGAAAAAAAGCCCTACATGATGCCTGACCATTGCAACTGAAAAGCGCTTAACCCGATACGCCACTCAACAGAGGAACAAAGCGCACGCGTTCGATAACTTCTTCCTCGTAGTGCTGGCTATCGCCGACACGGACGATAATACGTAGTTCCTGATTATTTTCCGGACCCACCGGCAACACCAGAACGCCATCGGGGGCCAGCTGCAGAAGCAATTCATCGGGCACGCCTTCGGGCGCGGCAGTACCGATGATGCCGTCGTAAGGGGCGTGCGCCGGCCAGCCGGTGGTGCCATCCACGTGGGAGCTTACGATATTGCGCAAACCCGTGGCACGGAACCGTTCCCGCGCGCGCGCCAGAAGCGGTCGAATACGTTCGACGGTAAAGACCTGATCGACGATATGCGCCAGAACCGCCGCCTGATAACCGGAACCGGTGCCAACTTCGAGCACTTTGTTCAGGGGGCGGCGCGACAGCAGCGCCTGCGTCATCAATGCGACGACATACGGCTGGGAAATAGTCTGGCCAAAACCAATCGGCAAGGCCGTATCTTCGTAGGCGCGATGCGCCAGAGCTTCGTCGAGAAACAGGTGGCGAGGCGTCGCCCGCATGGCCTCAAGCACTTTGGCGTCGTCGATGCCCTTGTCTTTTAATCGCTGGATCAATCTTTCGCGAGTACGGCGCGATGTCATGCCGACGCCGTCAAAATCCACCGAACTCACATCAGCTCCACAATTCTCTGAAATAGTTCTTTAAATCCCGAAGCAACCAGCTCTCCGGGCCTCGAAGCAGATAGGACTGGATTTCGAACATAGCTGCCTGCGCTTTATCGTTACGATTTTTCTTTCGGTCTTACGCTGCTCGGCCAGCAAACAATATTGTCTCCACCGAGCACAGGTGGCGGCTCGAAACCCGGCGACTATAGCATAGCGCCGCCATCCGGCACATGTGTAACCACCAACTCGCGCAACAACGCCGTGGCGTAGGCACCCCTGGGCAACTCGAATTCCAGCCGCAGCACATCGCCACACAGATGCCAGTGCAGGTCGCTGGGCTCGAGGATCAAAGCACGCCGCTCCTGATTGAGGCCGCTGTGTTCAAGACCATGTAACCAGTCGGACATGGGCGCCAGAACACCCGCCTCCCAATCGGCCAGCGAGGCTGCAACCGGCAAGCGCCCCCGCCCCCACAGAGGGCCGGCAGGTGCCATCTCACCGTCCCTGGCGCGACGCCAGGTGCCATCCGCGACGCGCTCGCTGAGCACGCGGTTAAACAGATAAGCCCGCGCGGCAGACAGGTAGAGACCCTTGATGCCGCCACGCTGGCGACGCCGGCCGCGGGTCTTCGAAACATTCTCCCTACGGATCGCGAAGTGCTGGTCAGCCGCTACCAGGTTGCCCGCATCGATACCAAAGCGTTGCTCGCCAAAATAGTTGGGCACCCCGAGTGCTTTGATCTGTTGTAACCGCTCGAGCAAAGCGCCGGCGGAGGCCCCGGGACTGAACCTCAGATCGCGCAGTATTATTTCGAAACGGTTCCCATAATGCGTACCCCGCCGCAGTTTCCGACGGTGTCGAGCCACCGACAGTATCTGACAATTCGAAAGTTCGATCTCGCTCAAATCAGGGAGAGTCTGGTGCCCCGGCAGGCAGACACTAAACCACTGCGTGGCCAGCGCCCGTCGGTCTTTAAGGCCGGCATAACCTATCTGGCACCGGGGCACACCAAACTGGTCGGCAAGGCGCTCCGCCAGCCAACGCGTATTCTCGTTTCGCTTACGCACTTGAACGTAGACATGTTCGCCAGTGCCAGAAAAGGACTGATCCAGAAGCTCCTCGACAACGAAGTCTTCTGCCGAGACGCGAAACATCGCGTGGCCGAGAGCTTCACCCCAGGCCCGATTGAAATCCAGCGACCAGGGGCCAGGCACTGTTATCCTGGTCTGGAGGCTGGCTCCAGCAACACCACCGCGTGACAGGCAATGCCTTCACCCCGGCCGGCAAAGCCCAGCCTCTCTGTCGTGGTGGCCTTAACATTGACCCGGTCCACCTGGCAATCCAATGCATCGGCAATGTGTTGGCACATGTCGTCGAGAAAAGGGGCCAGCCGCGGCGCCTGGCAAACCACCGTCATGTCGGCATTGCCGATCTGCCAGTGGTGCTGGCGCGCCAGGCGGGTTACCTCGCGCAACAGTATGACGCTGCTGATGCCGCAATAACGGGCGTCACTGTCAGGGAAGTGCCGACCGATATCCCCTAGCGCGGCAGCGCCCAGAATCGCATCGCTCAGCGCGTGGAGCACCACGTCGCCATCGGAGTGGGCTTCCAAACCCTGGTCATAGGGTATAAAAACCCCGCCAAGGGTGACCCCGGTGCCGGCACCGAAGGCGTGTACGTCGTACCCGTGTCCGATGCGCATCATGAATTCCGCTGTGCCTGGAGAATGATTTCCGCCAGCTCGAGATCCTCGGCACTGGTGATCTTCAGGTTGTCGTTACTGCCGGCCACTACGGCGGGTGCGTAGCCCATGTACTCAATGGCCGCCGCTTCGTCGGTGGCATCTACGCCAGCATTCCGGCAAGTTTGCAGCGCCGTGCGCAACAAGCCATAACGAAACATCTGCGGTGTTTGGGCGAGCCACAAATTGTCCCGGGGCAAGGTTTGGCGGACCTCGCCAGCGGCACGCATCCCGGCTTCGCCGACGACGGCCGGATCGATCTGCTTTAACGTCGCGGTTAGCGGCGAAGCCAGAATACCGCCCACTGGGTGATCATTAAGAATATCGACAAGATGCTCGAGGTCGCCCGCGCGCACACAGGGCCGGGCGGCGTCGTGCACCAGTGCCCAGTCGTCTTCGCCCGCTTCGCCCTCGAGCGCCTCAAGCGCGCTCAAGACGGAATCCATACGCCGAACACCGCCTGTCACCCTGCGTACTCGAGGGCCTGAAAACCCCTCCAACTCGCGCCAGCGTTCGTCCCCCTCTCGCAACGCCACAAGCACCGTCCCCGACAACACCATCAGACGCTCGAGGCTGAGTTCGATGACCGTTCTGCCTGCCAACGCACAGTATTGCTTGGGCGTGTCGGAACCGAACCTGAGGCCCCGACCGGCAGCCGGCACGATAATCCAGTACTTCAAGGGGTATTACGATCCGGGTCGACGAGCCGGTAGAAAGTCTCGCCCGTGCGCACCATACCAAGATCAGTACGCGCTTTTTCTTCAGTGCCCTGCAGGCCGTCGCGCAAGCCATCCACTTCCGCAGCAAGGCGTTCGTTGCGGCGGCCCAGTTCCTCGTTTTCCTGTCGCTGTTGCTCGATCTGCTCCTCCAGCGCGGCTTTATGGGTCAGGCTGCCCTCTCCCAGCCATAGCCGGTACTGAAAAAGGACAAACAGCCCCATCAATACGAGCAGCAGGCTTCGCATGGTCAGGTCACCTGTGTCGGCTCACCCGCGGCGAAACTCAGTCAGGCCGCGATAAGGCGCAGTGCCGTCGAGTTCAGCTTCGATGCGCAGCAGGCGATTGTACTTGGCAACGCGGTCGGAGCGGCACAGGGAGCCGGT
>DJFY01000058.1:6839-63994 GCA_002431545.1 Cellvibrionales bacterium UBA5860
TTGATCTGTCCGGCAGCGGTCGCCACCGCGAGATCGGCGATGGTGGTATCTTCGGTCTCGCCGGAGCGGTGCGAAATAACAGCGGTATAGCCCGCTTCCTGGGCCATGCGAATCGCATCCAGGGTTTCACTCAATGTGCCAATCTGGTTGAATTTGATCAGAATGGAATTGGCGACCCCCTCGGCGATACCTTTTTCCAGAATGCGGGTATTGGTGACAAAAAGGTCGTCGCCGACAAGCTGAACACGGTCTCCGATTTTTTTGGTCAGCGCGGCCCATCCCGCCCAGTCGCTCTCGTCCATCCCATCTTCGATGGACAGAATAGGATAACGCGTCGCCAAGTCGCGCAAATAGTCGGCAAAACCCTCGGCATCACAACGTTTGCCCTCGCCGCTTAGATAGTATTCCCCCGAGTCGTAAAATTCGGATGCGGCGCAATCGAGCGCCAGCATAATGTCCTCGCCGAGACGATAACCTGCTTTGTCGACCGCTTCTGCCACCACTTCGAGGGCGGCCTCGTTGGAGGGCAGATTGGGAGCGAAACCACCTTCGTCACCCACCGCGGTATTCAGCCCGCGCGCCACCAGCACACTTTTCAGCGCGTGAAAAATCTCCGCACCCTGACGCAAGGCCTCGGCAAAGTCCCCCGCGCGCACCGGCTGGATCATAAACTCCTGAATATCGATATTGTTATCGGCGTGCTCCCCACCGTTCAGAATATTCATCATTGGCACGGGCATAGTGTAGTGCAGCGGCGTGCCATTGAGTTCAGCTATGTGCTGGTACAGGGGCATTCCACGCGATGCAGCCGCAGCCCGAGCAGCCGCCAGCGATACGGCCAGGATAGCGTTGGCGCCCAGCTTGGCCTTGTTTTCCGTGCCATCGGCTTCGATCATCAGGTCGTCAAGCGCGCGCTGCTCAGCGGCATCTTTGCCCAGCAAGAGTTCGCGCAGAGTGGAGTTGATATTGCCCACCGCGGTCAGCACGCCCTTGCCCAGATAGCGGCTTTGGTCGCCGTCGCGCAACTCGAGGGCCTCGCGCGAGCCCGTCGACGCGCCGGAAGGCGCACAGGCACTGCCCAGGGCACCATCGTCAAGTATCACATCGGCATTGACTGTGGGATTACCTCGCGAATCGAGGACTTCATAGGCTCTGATATCACTGATTTTGCTCATCGCTTTCCTCAAACCGGTATCGGCGTTCACCAATCTGGCCGAACCGGCCAGACGGGGCAATCCTGTCTATTGGGTATCCAGTACCGGCAACTGTTTGACAACTTCATCCAGCATTTTCATCTGCGACAGAAAAGGTTCAAGCAGTGCCATCCGCAGAGCGCTGGGACCGTCACATTTCGCCTGTTCCGGCTCGGGATGCATTTCGACAAAGAGACCTGCGAGTCCGGTCGCAACGCCGGCCCGCGCAAGTTCGGTGATCTGTTCGCGCCGCCCTCCCGAAGCCGCGCCAGCGCTATCGCGGCATTGCAGAGCGTGGGTGACATCAAAAACGACGGGTAAATCGCCGCTGACTTTCTTCATGGTCCCGAAACCCAGCATGTCGACGACAAGGTTATCGTAACCGAAGACGCTGCCCCGCTCGCACAGCAACAGTTCCCGCTTGCCGCATTCGCGAAATTTCTCCACGACGTTGACGACCTGGGGCGGACTCATAAACTGGGGCTTTTTAATGTTCACCACCGCCGGAGTCGCCGCCATCGCTGCGACCAGGTCGGTCTGCCGCGCCAGAAAGGCCGGGATCTGAATAATGTCGCACACTTCGGCTGCCGGGGCCGCCTGTGCCGGCTCGTGGACGTCGGTCAGTACCGGGACGCCGAAGCGTGTTTTAACCTCCTCGAGAATCCGTAACCCCGCCTCGAGACCAGGCCCCCGGTAAGAGTGCACGGACGAACGATTGGCCTTGTCGAAAGAAGCCTTGAATACATAGGGTACGCGCAAACGGCGGCAGACCTGCTGGCAGTGCTCGGCAACCTGGAGCGCAAGGTCGCGCGATTCCAGTACGTTGACGCCACCTATAAGAACCAAGGGCAAGTCGTTGCCCAGACGAACGCCGCTTTTGGCGAGAGTCACCGCAGTCAATTACTGGCTCCGCCGGCAATTTAGCGCCGCCTGTATAAATCCGGAAAACAGCGGGTGGCCCGCGCGCGGGGTCGAAGTGAACTCGGGATGAAACTGACACCCGAAAAACCAGGGGTGGCTTGGCAGCGAGACTATCTCTACCAGCGTGTGATCGGCTGACCAGCCGTCGACCTTGAGCCCGGCTGCCTCAATCCGCTCGACATAGGCATTATTGACTTCGTAGCGGTGGCGATGGCGCTCGAGAATGACGTCGGTGCCATAAATTTTAGCGGCCATGGAGCCAGGCACCAATTCACATTTTTGGGCGCCCAGCCGCATTGTGCCACCCAGGTCCGAATCCGCCGATCGCGTTTCGGTACTGCCCGTCTCATCGAGCCACTCGGTAATCAAACCGATGACAGGGTACGGAGTATCGGGATCGAATTCAGTGCTGTTGGCGTTTTCCAGGTGCACGACATGACGCGCGAATTCAATCATGGCCACCTGCATGCCCAGGCAAATACCCAGGTAGGGAATGTTATTTTCCCGAGCGTAGCGCACGGCGTTGATCTTGCCCTCCACGCCTCGCAAACCGAAGCCGCCGGGCACCAGAATACCCTGACAGTCCTCCAGGGGAGAAATGTCGTCGACCAGATCTTCAGAGTCTATGTAGCGCACGTTGACCTGGGCCAACTTGTGAATGCCCGCATGTTCCAACGCTTCGTTAAGAGATTTGTAGGCATCGAGCAGCTCGGTGTACTTACCCACCATGGCTATGGTGACCTCATCGACGCGCTTGCGCTGGTTTTCCACCACCAGATCCCACTGGCTGAGGTCAGCGGCCGGGCAGTCGATTTGAAACTTCTCGACCACCAGCTCATCCAGTTTCCAATCCCGCAGGTGACGCGGAATCATGTAAATGCTCTCGGCATCCATCAAAGGCACGACGGCGCGCTCTTCGACACTGGTGAACAGTGCGATCTTCTTTCTCGAGGCCCGGTCGATAGCGACTTCCGAGCGACATACCAGCACATCCGGCTGCAGACCAATGGAACGCAGCTCCTTGACCGAGTGCTGAGTGGGTTTGGTTTTAGTCTCGCCGGCCGTGGCGATATAGGGCACCAGAGTCAGATGAATCAACAGGGATTGCTTACTGCCCAGTTCGACTTTTAACTGGCGAATGGCCTCGAGGAAGGGCTGGGACTCGATGTCCCCGACCGTGCCCCCGATTTCCACCAGCGTGATATCCGCGGCGTTGCCGCCACTCAGAATGCGATCCTTGATCTCGTCGGTGACATGGGGAATGACCTGCACGGTACGACCCAGGTAGTCGCCACGCCGCTCGCGTCTCAATATGGTTTCGTAGACCTGTCCAGTAGTGAAGTTATTGTCGCGGGTCATGCGACAATTGAGGAAGCGCTCGTAGTGGCCCAGGTCGAGATCGGTTTCGGCACCATCTTCGGTGACAAAGACCTCGCCGTGCTGGAAAGGGCTCATGGTACCGGGGTCGACATTCAGATAGGGGTCGAGCTTGAGCACGTTGATCTTCAGGCCTCGCGCTTCCAGCAGCGCGCCCAAAGATGCCGCGACTATCCCCTTACCGAGCGAAGACACTACCCCGCCAGTAACAAAAATAAATCGCGCCATATTCGCCCGTGCCGTGCCTCTAGGATGTGTCGAATGCTTTGCCGTGCGACGGGCCGCGATAACTTGCATGGGCCTGTCCGGGATGGGAGGTCAGCGTACCAGAAAGGCGTTGAGGGCTCAATCAAACAAAGCCCCGAGTGGCGTGAAAACGGCGCCAAATAGTTACGCAACCATATCGGGCTTAACTGGCGAAGCGCTCTGGCTAAGATGCCAGTGCAGGCGAAATCCAGGCTCGCTTTCCCGCGCCTCAAAACCTCGATTGATCCACAGGTCACCCACAGCCGCCAGCTCGTCACCCGCGTAAACTAGCGGTACGCGCTCGCGCAGCCAGGGTTCGAGACCTGCTTCCTGAAACAGCTTTTTCAAGGGCGCGCTGGCGGACCGGTTCGCCGGCCGACAACGTTCGCCACCGCGACGAAATCGTACGTGCAGGCCTCCTTCAAAACGAGCCGCCAGACCCGCCCCTTGCGCCTTGCTGGCATACAACCGACCGCCATCGGGCAGTAGCAGCGACTGCGCCTCCGGCCAGGCCAGATCGACTGAAGCCAGATTTGCCATCGCACCCTCCCCACCCTTAACCGGCGGCAGCAAATACAGGCGCTGCCGATACCGGCGCCAGCTGCCCCCGGACCAGGCCACCTGGGGGTTGGCGTCACAGGCGGCACCGTACAGGCTTCGCTCGACCTCCGCTACGACTGCGGCGCTACAAGTCTTCAGCGCCTTGTCGCGCACCAGGTAATGTAAGACGTTGCCGCGACGCTCCGAATTCAATGCCAGCAGGCGAGTCATATCCACGCTCCAGCCGAGCCTTTCATCGCGCGGTAATAATTCGCTCAAGTCCGCCCTGGCCAGGGTATCAGAGAGATCAGCCGCCGTTCGACACCGATCAGCGGCAGTATTGATCCGCTCGACAAGATCCGGCCAGCGCTGGGTCAATACCGGCATCACCCGATGTCGCAGATAATTTCGGTCGTGCTGCAGCGAGACATTGCTTTCGTCCTCGACCCATTGCAGTCGGTAATGCAGAGCATAGTCTCGAAGTGCTTCCCGTTTGAGGCCCAATAACGGTCGCAGTAACCTGCCCGCCCCCAGAGGCCGACTCACCGGCATACCCGCCAGACCCCTGGCGCCGTGCCGCCGCATCAAGCGAAACAGGACAGTTTCAGCCTGATCATTGGCATGGTGCGCCAGCAGCAGCAACTCACCCTTACGAAGGGTCTCGACGAACACCCGGTAACGGGCCTCGCGCGCCGCGGTCTCCAGGCTGCCGGACGTGCTTACGGTGATTTTTCTGCTGATAAATGCCACCTGCAGATTGGCGCAAATTTCTGCGCAATGGGCCTGCCAGGAATCGGCTTGCGGCGAAAGCTGGTGGTTAATGTGCAGGGCCTGCAGGTGCCCCGGCTCCAGCCAGGAAGCCAGAGCGTGCAGCAGTACGTGAGAATCCAGGCCACCGCTGTAGGCGACGGTAACGCGAGATGCGCTGGCAAACCAGGACTTGAAAGAGGTCAGATGCTCCTGAACATCCGCCGTACTCGCCATGACCATGACTCCATTGGCGTTCTATACGCTACCGTAGGACATCAATCTCTGGAAGCGCTTTTCCAGCAACTCATCCAGCGGCTGGCTCTGCAGGCGATTGAGTTGGTCGACCAGGCGTTCGCGCAGCGTATTGGCCATCGCGTCGACGTCCCGATGCGCGCCGCCAAGGGGTTCGGGAATGGTCTCGTCGACGATACCGAGATCCTGCAGCACCGATGAGGTCACCCCCATAGCCTCTGCGGCCAGGTGAGCCTTCTCCGCTGTCTTCCAGATGATATTGGCGCAGCCTTCCGGCGAGATCACAAAGTAGGTAGAGTATTGCAACATGTTTAGCCAGTCACCGACACCGATGGCGATCGCCCCGCCGGAACTGCCCTCGCCAATCACGGTAGCGATTACCGGTGTTTTCAAGCGGGACATGACGGCGAGATTGCGCGCAATGGACTCACTGATACCGCGTTCCTCGGAGTCGATCCCAGGGTAGGCACCGGGTGTGTCGATCAGCGTCAAAACTGGCATATGGAAGCGCTCGGCCATTTCCATCAGCCGTAGCGCCTTGCGATAGCCTTCGGGCTTGGGCATGCCGAAATTGCGTTCGATTTTTTCGTTGACGCCGCGCCCTTTTTCCTCGGCAATCACCATTACCGGCGTGCCATTAAGTCGCGCCATCCCACCGATAATTGCCTTGTCGTCGGCAAAATGCCGATCGCCGTGGAGTTCCTCGAAATCAGTGAAAACACGCCCGATATAGTCGCGCGCGTAGGGACGCAGCGGATGCCGGGCAACCTGTACGATCTGCCAGGACGACAGGTTGGCATAGATACTTTGCGTCAGCTTGCGGGACTTTTCGCGCAGCTTGACCAGCTCTTCGGCAATGTTGAGCTTGTTGTCGTTGCCGACGTGCTGCAATTCCTCGATCTTTGCCTCGAGTTCGGCGATGGGCTGTTCGAAGTCCAGGTAATCCAGATTCATATGTTGCGAGTTCCGATGTTGCTTGTCTTAGATCCGCGATGCCGTTTTGCATCTGGATGCTATTTCGAATTATTTGTACTCCATGTGCAGGGCTTCATCGCCGTAGTGCTCGCGCAGACTGTGCAGCAACTCGTCATCCGGAACGAGGCGCCAGTCTGCCGACAATTCGATGTCGCCCTCCGCGCCTGCGCAACCACAGCGAATCTTCAGTGGGCAGTTACCGCCGCGAAAAGGCCGTAGTATCTCATCTAATGAGTCGAGACCGTTAGTCCCTGTGCTACAGCCCTGGGCTCGTGATCGCCAGTCGATCCGCAGCCCTTTAAGTGCCACATCGCGTGCCTCGAGGAGGGTTTGCACGCTTTCGGCACGCATTTTAAGGCCACCGGTGTATTCGTCCTCGCTGATTTCTCCCTGAACCACGACGACACTATTGCGCGTCAGTTTGTCCCTGCATTCGCCGTAGCGATCGGCAAATACCGTGACATCGATACGTCCGCTGCGATCGTCCAGCGTTACGATGCCCATGGCGTCCCCCCTTCGGGTCTTTACCGCCCGCACACCGACCACCAGCCCGGCTACGGTCTGCACTCGCTGTGCCGGTTTCAGCCCGGAAATTCGTGCGCCTGCCAAATGCGACAGCTCGTCCCTGTATTCATCGACGGGATGCCCGGTGAGATACAGACCTAGAGTGTCCTGCTCGTTCTGCAGGCGTTCGCGCAGGCTGAAGCGACGGACACCGTCAAAAGCATCGTAACCCAGACCCGGCGCAGCCTCGGCAACGCTGTCACCAAACAGATCACCAATGCCGGCAGAGACGTTTTGCGCCTGCTGCTCGGCGAGCTTCACCGCTTCGCTGAGAGCAAGCAACATGGCGGGCCGCCCCAGATCCGGGTCTTTCGATGGCCCAATAGCGTCAAGCGCCCCCGACTTGATCAGCGCCTCGAGCGCCCGTTTATTGACCTTGCGCGAGTCAACGCGGGCACACAAGTCAAACAGATCGACAAAAGGCCCATCGGCTTTACGCGCAGCGATGATGTTCTCCACCGGACCTTCGCCCAGACCCTTGACCGCGCCCAGGCCGTATATCACTTCCTGACGCTCCGACACCGAGAACGGATATTCGCCGACGTTGATATCCGGCGGCAACAGTGTCAGCCCCATGTCCCGGCACTCGTCGATAAGCGTGACGATTTTGTCGGTGTTTTGCATGTCCGCGGACAACACTGCGGCCATAAATGCCGCCGGATAATGGGCCTTCAACCAGGCTGTCTGATAAGCCAGTAACGCGTACGCCGCGGAATGGGACTTGTTAAAGCCGTAACCGGCAAATTTTTCCATCAAGTCAAAAATATTCTCCGCCAGGTCACGATCCACACCCCTGGCAACTGCACCTTCGAGGAAAATTTCGCGCTGCTTGGCCATCTCCTCCGGCTTTTTTTTGCCCATCGCGCGACGCAGCAAATCGGCCCCGCCGAGGGTGTAGCCCCCCAGCACCTGGGCAATCTGCATCACCTGTTCCTGGTAGAGAATGATCCCGTAGGTGGATTCCAGCACCGGCACAAGATCTTCGTGCTGGTATTTCTCGTGCGGATAGGCAATCGGCGCCCTGCGGTGTTTGCGGTTGATAAAGTCATCGACCATACCGGACTGGAGCGGGCCGGGGCGAAACAGGGCCACTAGCGCCACGATGTCCTCAAAACAGCTCGGCAACTGACGTTTGATCAGATCCTTGATGCCACGGGATTCGAGCTGGAAGACGGCGGTGGTTTCGGCTTTTTGCAATAGTGCGTAAGTCGTCTCGTCGTCGAGGGGGATGGCGGTAATGTCGACTTCGGGCTCCGCCGCACCGCGCCGCTGCTCGTTGATACGCCGAACCGCCCAGTCGATGATCGTGAGTGTTCTCAGGCCAAGAAAATCAAACTTAACCAGACCCGCTTCTTCGACATCGTCCTTGTCGAACTGGGTGACCAGACCTTCGCCGCTCTCATCGCAATAGAGGGGAGTAAAATCGGTCAGGCGGGTGGGCGCTATCACCACACCACCGGCATGCTTGCCCACGTTGCGCGTGATCCCCTCGAGCTGGATCGCCATCGCCCAGATCTCCTGGGCCTCCTCATCGGTATCGAGAAATTCCTGCAATAGCGGTTCCTGTTCGCGGGCCTTCTCGAGTGTCATGCCGATTTCGTGGGGAATCATCTTCGACAACTTGTCGGCCAGGCCATAGGATTTACCCTGAACCCGCGCTACATCCCGCACCACCGCCTTCGCCGCCATAGTGCCGAAGGTGATAATTTGCGACACCGCGTCTCGACCGTAACGCTCGGCAACGTAGGCAATCACCCGATCCCGGTTTTCCATGCAAAAATCGATATCGAAATCCGGCATGGAGACGCGTTCCGGGTTGAGGAAACGCTCAAAGAGCAGATCGTATTCCAGGGGATCGAGGTCGGTGATCTCCAGCGCGTAGGCAACCAGAGAGCCCGCTCCCGAGCCACGACCAGGGCCCACTGGAATGTCGTTCTCGCGCGCCCAGCGAATAAAATCCATGACAATAAGGAAGTATCCGGGGAAGCCCATCTGGTTGATGATGTCGAGCTCGCGCTCAAGGCGGGCCACATAATCTTCCCGCCGGTGTTGCGCGGCGATACCACGGGTCGCAAAGCGTTTTTCCAGACCTTCACGCGCCGAATTGCGAAAAAAGTCCTCAGTGCTTTGGCCTTCGGGCACCGGGTAAGCGGGTAATTGTGGCGCTCCGAGATGCAGATCCAGCGTGCAGCGGCGGGCGATCTCGACACTGTTCACCAGTGCTTCAGGAAGATCTGCAAAGCGCTTCGCCATGTCTTCGGGCGAACGCAAATATTGCTGTTCGGTATAGCGACGCTCCCGACGCGGGTCGTTCAGCGTGCGGCCCTCGTGAATGCAAGCCCGGGTTTCATGTGCCTCGAACTGGTCCGCGGCCAGAAAACGCACATCGTTGGTGGCGGCGACCGGGCAATTGTGTGTACCGGCAAGAGCTACCGCAGCGTGCAGAAAATCCTCTTCGCCGGCCCGGCCGGTACGCGATATCTCGAGATAAAAACAGTCGGGGAAAGTTTCCATCCACCCCCTCAGAAGTTCTTCTGCCTGCTCGCTACGCCCGGCCTGCATGGCCCCGCCAATATCGCTACGAAACCCGGCCAGGGCGATCAACCCGCCGGCGTGAGTATCGAGCCATTCCCGCTGTACGATTGGCCGCCCGGCGCCCTGACCTTCCTGGTAACTGCGCGAAATCAACTGAGTCAGGTTCTGGTAGCCTTCCTGGTTTCGAACCAGCAAGGTCAGCAATCCAGTCGGCCGATCGGGCCATCCAGTATCGATCTCTATATCGCAACCGCAGATGGGTTTGATCCCCGCCGCCAGGGCGGCCTTGTAGAACTTGACCAGGGCGAAGACATTATTCAGGTCGGTAATCGCCACCGCCGGCATGCCCAATTCCCGCACGCGCTGCACCAACTGACCGACGCCAACCGTGCCGTCAACCAGGGAGTACTCACTGTGTAGGTGCAAATGCACGAAACCCGGTGGATTCGATTCCAGTGCAGCTGCGGCGTCACCTGCGGCATTGCCCTGTTCGACGGGGTTTTCGGAAGCAATTTCGTCTGTTTCGCTTGACGCCATTTGAAGTGTCTACCTGGAACCTGACCGCACGCGCGAATATTTCCGGAACACAGGCAAAAAAATGCCCGTTGTTTTACAACCCGCTAAGCCTAATAGTATCGCAAAGCCATTCGCAGATGACAGATGCATCAGACCAATAGCGCGCCACCAGGGTGCCCTATTGCCAGGTGGTTCACCTCGAGCCTTACAGGATAAATGAGCTTGCGTACCGGACTAAAGCCAAATACGCATGGCTGCCTAACCTGAGGCGTTCTCGAGGATCAGTTCTCAGGAGAGAGAATTCCGGACGTAGCGGCTTTCGCCAGCGGTAGTTTCCGGGAAGAACGACTTCCCGAAAGATCGGCTCTCTGAAAGCACGGTGCCCGGGAGTGAACGAAGTGGTTGGCCGGTTATACGACGACCAGCATATCCGACTGCATATTGTGCAAAATGCGCTCGGCCGTATTACCGATCATCAGGCCTTTAACTCCCCGGTTGGCGGCGCAGCCGATTACGAGCAGCCCGCCGTCAGCAGATTCGCGGTTGACCACATCCTCCACGCGTCCTGCCTTGACCTCGACCCGATCAGCCGATACACCGAGACGTTTCAACATGTCGTCCAGATCACTGCCCGCCCGCTGCTTTATTTCGATCAGAATGTCACCACCTACGGGACCATTGACCAGCCCCGCATATAACAGAGCGGGATCCGGCACCACGCTAAGCACAGTGAAGGGGACATCTTCCGCCTGAGCCATAGCCCGAGCCTGATCGATGACACGTGCAGACAGTTGCTGGTGATCCTCGCTGTGATCGAGCACATCGACTGCAGCAATCACCTTGGTAATCGGTTGCCCGACCCTCACCAGGGTAAGCACCGGACAGGGCGATTCGCGGAACAAATGCCAATCGTCCGGTGTATGCGCCAATGTGGATAGTACCGAGTGGTGACTGGCCATCATCACGATCAGACCCGCAGAGTAGGCGTGCGCCCGCTCGACTATAGTCGTATGTACACGTTCACACCATTCCAGATGCAGAGGCCATCGACGCTCGCCACAAAGTTCGTCGAGTCGGTTTCTCTCCTCTGCCAGCACCTTTTTACGCACATCGAGGATATCGTTTGGACCGAAATAGTGAGACAGGGAACCGAGCGGCGCGTGCAGCGGCCGCAGCACTTCTACAGAGGTATTGAATTTGCCGGCGAGGCTTTCGGCCCGGTTGAGTACAGCTGGCGCATCTTCCCACTGTGTAATAACCGCCAAAATATTATTCATATGGAACTCCGAGTCGGCAGGCCACTGCTGGGCCGGGACAACCAACACATACCTGGGCCCAATTTAGACTGCTATCATCCCGCATATCAGCGATGATCGTGGTCTTGTCACCAGATCGACCTTATCCTGTATAATCCCTACCAACCTCAGGGACATAACATGCCTCCAACCTGCCCTCACAACACCGAAATCAACTGTCGCGACTGTCGCATGAACGCACTGTGTCTGCCAATCGCACTAGAGCTGGACGAAGTAGACAAGCTGAACGATATTATTCGCCGAGGCCGCCCGCTGCATCGGGACGACCATGTCTACGACATGGCCGACGAATTCCGTGCAGTATACGCAGTTCGCAGCGGCTGCATTAAAACCTACTCCACCGACAATGAAGGCACCGAACAGGTCACCGGATTTTACTTGCCCGGCGAGATATTTGGCATGGACGGCATCGCTACTGCCTCACACATCAGTGCAGCAGTGGCACTGGAAACTTCCGCCATTTGCGAAATCCCCTTTTCGCAGCTGGAAGATCTGGGCATCAGAATGCCTTCCCTGCAACGGTATTTTCTCAAACTGATGAGCAAGGAAATTGCTAACGACCAGCATCTGATCACCTTACTCAGCAAGAATAGCGCACAGGAACGTATCGGCACGCTTATTCTCAGTATCTCGGCGCGTAATGCGCAACGCAACCTATCGCGAACCCGGTTTCGATTACCGATGTCACGCGCCGATATCGGCAACTACCTGGGGCTTACCGTAGAAACAGTAAGCCGCGTATTTAGCCGCTTCCAGAAACTCGACATTTTGCGCGTCGACAAAAAAGAAATCGAAATTATCGATCTAACTCGCCTCCAGCATGAGGCCGGCATCTAGGAGGCTAAGCGAGCAGCATCACGCCCACCGCCTTCTGGTCCACCCCCTGCCCTCTCGTCTTGCCGCAACTCGCGCAAGCCAACACCACATGGCGCCTCTTACCTCTTACCTCTTGCGATGCTGGTCTTGTACAACGTTGACTACTCCCCTTAATTCCCTCGACCTATAGTCTAGTCGCACTGTCACCACCAGGTGGCCCGCCCTTTAGAATTTGTACCCAAGGCCCAGCATGTAGACCCAAGGATCGATGTCGATATCCGCCTTGACCCGGGTCCCGCTGTCAAATTTGAAGTCGGCATCGGTATCTATGTCCAGATACCAGATGGAAGCGTTGATCAGCCAGTTATTCTGCAAGGCGTAATCAAAACCCAGCTGCCCGGCCCAGCCTATCGAATCGTCCAGTTCCAAATCGCCTGCCGAGCCCAGCGCACTTTCCAGCTGGCTATCCACATCTTCAGAAAAAAACAGCGTGTAATTCACGCCCAGCCCGATATAAGGCTGAAACGCTGACGATGCCGCCATCGGAAAATATTGCAGTGTCAACGTGGGTGGCAAATGCTTGATTTCCGCGGCATCGACACCCAGGCCTTTAGCTTTGACATCGTGCTCAAAAGGCGTCGCTGCCAGCAGGCCGACGCCCCATTGCGGCGTCAGCATGTACGTCGCGGTCAGTCCCAGTTGTTCATTGTTGTCGACGCCGGCCTTGGTACCTGCTACCGGTGTGCCATTCAGAACCAACGCCGAGCTGTCTTCATCCGGCTGCACCGAAGCGACACCGGCGCGCACCACCAGATCTCCCGCTTCGTACGCATAGGAATTACTCGACGCACAAACCAGCCCGCCGACAATGATACCTGCGCCTACGAGTGCCTTTACTTGACCGTAACTGCTCCGCACTACAAATTCCTCTTCTTTGTTGTGTCGAAGGTATTAAAACGGCAAAGGCTACACGCAGCATTGATCTGGATTAACTGAGTGGGCGGTTGGAAGGAGGGAAGACGGCTAAGTAAAGTCAGGTGACCTTTTAACCGCCAAGGCACTCGGGCGAGGCGTGAATCTTTTTTTCATGCTGCCATTCGTCGGGCGAAAAAGTGTGCAGAGCCAGCGCGTGGACGCTCCCCGCCAATTCTTCGGCGAGAATTTGGTAAACCATCTGATGACGGCGCACAGCACGCACGCCCTCGAATCGAGGAGACACCACTACCACCTTGAAGTGGGTTTCCGAAGCAGGTGGCACATTGTGTTGGTGGCTCTCGTTCTCGACACGCAGAAACTCGGGCTCGAGGCCGATCCTGAGTTTATTTTCTATTTCGACCTGAACTGACATCACTTTGCATGCGCTTGATTTAATCACCGGGGAAAGTCTAATCGCAGTTACATCCGCCTGCAGCCGGTTTCTGTCGGTTCGCGCAGAAAGCCGTCCAACTGCAATCTCGATTACATATTGGAGACCATGGAAATCATGACACCAGCCGCGATTGCCGATCCAATAACACCAGCAACATTCGGCCCCATGGCGTGCATCAGAAGGAAATTATGGGGGTTGGCCTCCAGGCCCACCTTGTTGGACACCCGCGCCGCCATCGGTACGGCTGAAACTCCGGCAGAGCCAATCAAAGGGTTAATAGGCGTGTGAGTAAAGGTATTCATTAACTTCGCCATCAACACGCCGGCTGCGGTACCGATACAGAATGCGACCATACCCAGACCCAGTATCCCCAGCGTTTCCCAGTTGAGAAATTTGTCGGCGCTCATTTTTGAACCGACGCCCAGCCCTAAAAAGATAGTTACAATATTGATTAACGCGTTCTGGGTGGTTTCTGAAAGCCGGGCGACAACGCCACATTCGCGCATCAGATTACCAAAGCAGAACATGCCGAGCAGCGGCGCCGCGGTCGGCAAAAACAGCGCCACCATGATCAGTAACAGCAACGGGAATATGATTTTCTCCGTCGCCGATACCGGGCGCAATTGCTCCATTTTTATCTTGCGTTCGCGCTCGGTGGTCAGCAGCTTCATGATCGGCGGCTGAATGATGGGCACCAATGCCATGTATGAATAGGCCGCAACTGCGACAGCTCCAAGCAGTTCGGGCGACAGTTTACTGGTGACGAAAATCGCTGTCGGCCCATCGGCGCCACCGATAATACCGATTGAAGCGGCATCCCGGATGGAAAAATCCAGAATACCTAGACTGCTTAGCGCCACCGCCCCCATCACTGTGGCGAAAATGCCGACCTGGGCCGCCGCACCGAGGAGAAGCGTCTTGGGATTGGCCAGGAGCGGGCCGAAGTCAGTCATAGCACCGACGCCCATGAAGATAATCAGCGGGAACATACCGGACTCGATACCCACATGATAGACGTAGTACAGAAGTCCTCCGGGACTCTCCATCTGACCCAGCGCGTCGTAAACCGGTGCGGCGTCAAAGCCGGCACCGGGAATGTTAATCAGGATGGTGCCGAATCCGATAGGCACCAGTAAAAGGGGTTCGAACCGTTTGCGTATCGCCAGATACAGAAGCGCGAGCCCAACGGCCATCATCACGACGGTGCCCGGCGCGATCTGTGCTAGCCCCGACGTTTGCCAGAGTAAAGTCAGTTGTTCCACGGTGTGCTATTGCCTGATCAGGGTAACTAGGCCGTCGCCGACGGCCACACTGGCACCCTCGCTGACGAGAACTTCGCCTATCGTGCCGGCGGCGGGAGCGCTCACCGCCGTTTCCATCTTCATGGCTTCCAGGACGATGACATTTTCCCCTTCGGCCACCTGCTGTCCGGGCGTCACCAACACCTTGAAGATGTTGCCGGCCAGTGGCGCGGGTACCGGCTCGCCACCCTGTTGCGTGCCGGCACCATTGCCAGCATCCTGCCTGGCCGCACCATTCCCCCCGTGGGGTACTATTGCACTCAAATCGCCCCCGGGCGTCACAGCCACCGTATAGGCGACCCCCTCCACCTCGACGGTGTAGATCTCTTCGCCGGATTCGGTAGTGGGCACGGCGGCTGCCGGTGTCGCTGACGGCGCGGGTTCAAAAGCGTCCGGGTTACCGCGGTTTTGGAGAAATTTCAGCCCGATCTGAGGGAACAACGCGTAGGTCAAGACGTCGTCTATACGGCGTTCCCCTTCTGACAGCTCGACATTTTTTTCTCCCGCGACCTGTTCCAGCTCCTTGATCAAGGCAGCCAGCTCGTCGTCGAGCAAATCTGCGGGCCGTACCGTAATCGGTTCGGCGCCTTCGAGTACGCGGGCCTGAAGTTCGGTATTTACGGGCGCCGGCGTGGCACCGTATTCCCCCTTGAGCACTCCGGCCGTCTCCTTGGATATCGACTTATAACGCTCGCCGGTCAATATATTGAGTACGGCCTGTGTGCCGACGATCTGAGATGTTGGGGTCACCAGAGGTATGAACCCCAGGTCTTCTCGGACGCGGGGAATTTCCTCCAATACAGCGTCCAGTTTATCGCTGGCGCCTTGTTCCCGAAGCTGATTTTCCATATTAGTCAACATGCCACCCGGCACCTGGGCAACCAGTATTCGCGAGTCCACTCCGCGTAGGGAGCCTTCAAAAGCTGCGTATTTTTTTCTGACTTCTCGGAAATAGGCGGCTATTTCCTCCAGCAAACTGATATTCAATCCGGTATCGCGCTCCGTGCCTTGCAAAATGGCCACCAGGCTTTCCGTCGGCGAGTGGCCATAAGTCATGGACATGGAGGAAATCGCCGTGTCGACATTGTCGATACCGGCCTCAATACACTTCAGATAGGTGGCCGTCGACATACCCGTTGTTGCGTGACACTGGATGTGGATGGGTATGTCGAGCGTTCGCTTGAGTCTCGAAACCAGCTCGTAACCGGTATAAGGCGTCAACAGGCCCGCCATGTCCTTGATGCAAATGGAATCGGCGTTCATGTCTTCGAGCCGCTTGGCCAGATCGACCCACAAATCAATGGTGTGTACCGGACTCACGGTATAGGAGATCGTGCCCTGGGCATGCTTGCCGACTTCTTTGACCGCGCGCAACGCCGTCTCCAGGTTACGCATGTCGTTCATGGCATCGAAAACGCGGAAGACATCAACGCCGTTAATAGCTGCGCGCTCGACAAACCGGGCCACGACATCGTCGGCATAATGCCGATAACCCAGGATATTCTGCCCGCGAAACAGCATTTGCTGTGGTGTATTCGGCATGGCTTTCTTGAGCTCGCGAATGCGCTCCCACGGATCCTCGCCGAGATAGCGAATGCAGGCATCAAAGGTGGCGCCGCCCCAACTCTCGAGAGACCAGAACCCGACCTGATCCAGCTTTGCAGCAATGGGCAGCATGTCTTCGATACGCATGCGCGTCGCCAAAAGGGACTGGTGCGCGTCGCGCAATACGAGTTCAGTTATACCAAGAGGTTTGTTGTTTTCTGCCATGCACTCAATCTCGATCCTGCTGACAACATGTCGATGTAGGAAATACGCACAAAAACCGGGCTATCGCGCCCGGTGCTTGTCAATCGCGGCCTTGATTATTTTAGCGGTCAGCGCATCCACCTGCTGCGGTTGCGCGGCGTTGTCTTTCCCGCTTGCCGGCACATTCGTAACATTAGGCGCGAAGCGGCTGATCGTTCGCGACATTAATACCACGACCAGAACCATGGTGATGAGGAACGCAAAGACCGTACCCATACCCAGCACCATCATATCGAAACCCTGATCAAATAACGTCTGCTGGTTCATTGTCCGGTTTGTCTATCTCCACGCGTTCACTGAGTCACGCTGCTCACAACTGCCCAGGCTTGCGATAGCAATTTGTCCAGAAAGGACGCAGAATTTACCACTTGCTCTGGCGCCTGCAATCGGCAGCTTCGGGCTACGCATTATACACAGCGCGTGCGCGAGCAAAATAGAAAACGCAGAAGACAGGGCCTGGCGGCGCTATTGGCGCTATTAAAAACGCACAGCCGGATTGCTAGTCCTGTGTTGCAATCGACCTCAGGGCCACTAAAATCCGCGAACTTTCCCGTAGCCTTTAAATAACATGAATATCGCTCAATTGCTGGACAATAAAATCCGTAACGCGATGACCGCTGCTGGCGTGCCCGAGAACCTACCGGCATTGGTTGTGCCCAGCACCAACGTCCGCTTTGGCGATTACCAGGCAAACGGTGCTCTGGGTGCCGCCAAAAAGATGGGCATGCCACCGAGGGACCTGGCAGACGCAATCACCGCTCATCTCGATCTGGAGGGCATTGCGCACCAGACCGAAATCGCGGGGCCAGGCTTCATCAATATTCACCTGAGCTGGGCATTTCTCGCCAGCCTGGCCGGCGACCTTTACCAAAACGTGCGCGCGCAGCAGGGGCGTCGCGCTCCGGACCCCGACAAAGTACAGACCATCGTCGTCGACTATTCCTCACCAAATCTGGCCAAGGAAATGCACGTCGGCCACCTGCGCAGTACAATCATCGGCGATGCTGTGGCGCGGATCCTGGAATACCAGGGTCACCGGGTCATTCGGCAAAACCATATGGGCGACTGGGGAACCCAGTTCGGCATGCTGATTGCTGAACTGGAAGAGCATCTGGGCCAGGGCGAACAGCCGGAACTGGCTCTACATGACCTGGAGCGCTTCTATCAGCAGGCCAAGACGCACTTCGACACAGACGCGGATTTCGCCAATAAGGCGCGCGAGTATGTGGTCAAACTCCAGTCCGGAGATAGCCACTGTCAGCAGTTGTGGCAACAGTTTATCGATATCTCGATCGCGCACAGCGAAGCTATCTACCGACAACTCAACGTCACCCTGCAGGCCCAGGACATTCGCCCGGAGAGCGCTTATAACGATGATCTGGCGCTCATTGTCAGCGAGCTCAAGGCTTCCGGCCTGGCTGTCGAGGACGCCGGCGCGACTGTTGTCTTCCTGGACGAACTGGCCGACAAAAAAGGCAATCCGAGTCCGGTCATCGTGCAGAAGTCCGACGGCGGTTATCTCTATGCCACCACCGACTTGGCGGCGTTGCGCTATCGCGCCGATGTACTCAAAGCCGATGCCGTTCTGTACTTCATCGACGCGCGTCAGAGCCTGCATATGAATCAGGTGTTTACACTGGCTCGCAAGGCCGGGTTTGTCGGCGCCAACATGGACCTGCAGTACCTGCCTTTCGGCACGATGATGGGCGAAGACGGCAAGCCGTTTAAAACCCGCAGTGGCGGCACGGTTAAGCTTAACGAGCTGTTGCTGGAGGCGATAGACCGCGCGGGGCGGTTGGTCGCCGAGCGCAGCGCGGACCTGAGCGATGAAGAACGCTCTGAAGTAGCCCACAAAGTCGGTATTGGCGCCGTAAAATACGCCGACCTCAGCATCACGCGGACCAATGATTACGTCTTCAGCTGGGAACAAATGCTATCTTTCGAGGGCAATACTGCGCCCTATCTGCAATACGCCTACACGCGCGTGCGCAGCCTGTTTCGTCGCGCCGGCCTGGATTCCACAGGGCTGTCGGGCGATGTTGTCGTCTCCGCAGATGCGGAAAAGGCGCTGGTCCTGCATATCCTCGAGTTTGAAGCCACTCTCGGCCAAGTCTCTGAAAAAGCCCTTCCGCACATCCTGTGTACTTATCTCTACGATCTGGCGAGCAAGTTCATGAGTTTTTACGAACAGTGCCCAGTCTTAGGCAAAGACGTTGACGAGGCAATAAGAAACAGTCGCCTGCAGATTTGCGCACTCGCCGCCGAGACCATCAGGACCGGTCTGGAACTGCTCGGTATAGAAACCATGGAACGTATGTAGGCTAAAGACATGGTCTCCTGACAAGCGCCGCCAGCCATCGGCGCTTTGGGCAAGCCTGTACTCACCCGTCCGCTGACTCCAGCGGCGGCCCCAAAATATTTCTTTCAGGGCCAGATGCCTCGCTGTGCTGTGATCTGAGCCAGCCTGTCCACGGCAAGTGTCAACGCAGCGGTTCGCAGATCGAGGGGGTACTCCGCGTCTTCATTCCCGGACAAATCACATTGCAGATACTGCCAGCGCGCAATGGTCGCTTCCGCGCTGGCCCGCATACGTTGATGCAGGCGCGAATTCACCTCGTCCAGCTGCCAGGTTTCATTGTCGAGATTCTGCAACCATTCAAAATAACTAACAGTAACGCCCCCGGCATTGACCAGGATATCGGGCAATAACCAGATACCGCGCTCGGCCAGTATGCGATCAGCAGCTGGGGTCACGGGGCCATTAGCCGCCTCGACTATCACTTTTGCCTTGATGCTGCCTGCGTTGTCTGCGGTAATCTGTCGCCCCAGTGCAGCGGGGATCAACACGTCGCAGTCGATTTCCAGCAAATCACTATTGGTAATGGTTTCAGTATGAGCCAGACCAACCAGTGTGCCCGTTGTTTTTTTGAAAGCGCTGGCCTCAGTCAGATCGATACCTTCACCGTCAGCGATGCCGCCTTGCGAGTCGCTCAACGCCACAATGATCGCCCCGCATTCGCTGAACAACTGGGCCGCGACTTCACCGACATTGCCAAAACCCTGAATAGCGACACGCGATCCACGCAATTCGCTCAGGGCCGGGATCAGGCCCCGGTGGATGAAATATTCAGTCACGCTGACACACCCGCGCGCAGTAGCCTCCCGTCGACCGGGCGAGCCACCCAACAACAGTGGCTTACCGGTGACCACCGCCCGGTTATTGTTGCCCTGATGCATGACATCGTAGGTATCGTAAACCCAGGCCATGGTTTGCTCGTCGGTGTACAAATCGGGTGAGGGAATATCGGTATAGGGCCCAAGGTCATCGCCAAGCTCGGAGATAAAACGGCGCGTAATGCGCCTGAGTTCTCCCTGGGACAGAGACTTGGGATCACAGACAACGCCACCTTTGGCGCCGCCGAAAGGTATTTCGAGCAAAGCGCACTTCCAGGTCATCAGCATCGCCAACGCTGAGACTTCGTCTAGATCGACTTCGGGGTGGAACCGGATGCCACCTTTTCCCGGACCGAGGGTACGGTTGTGCAAGACACGATAACCCCGAAAGACCTCTACCGAGCCATCATCCATTTCAATGGGAAAGTTGACGCTGATCACGCGCCTGGGATATTTGAGAATCGGCAATAGATTATCTTGCCCACTGTCGATATAACGCTGGGCACGCTGCAGATTAACCGCCGAGATCTGGCTGGGTGTAATATCGTCGTCGCTCATAAGATCGTCAATTCCTCACGCAGCCTTAACCCTGCCAATTCACTTTGTTCAGCCTCCGCCGACCCTATCAGAAGCCAATCGCGCACGGTAGAGATCCGCCATTCGAGTATCAAAGCAGCAAAAAACAACGGTTTCCAACGCGCTGGATCGTTGCAAACATCGCGTAACTTCCGTCACCGCAATACCGACTGCTTCCCGCCAGGGGTAGCCGTACACGCCACAGCTAATGGCGGGAAAAGCAATCGATTCAAAGGCTTGCCGGATCGCCAGTCGCATGGCCTCGCGATAACAGGAGCGCAGCGCCGCTTCCTCCCCCTGCTTGCCGCCATGCCAAACTGGACCAACCGCGTGAATAATATATTCACTGGGTAACTCAAAGGCTTCAGTAAGCCTGACCTGGCCTGTCGGGCAACCGCCCAATTTGGCGCAGGCGGCCTGTAATTGCCGATGACCGGCAGCACGATGAATAGCTCCATCCACGCCACCGCCTCCCGCCAGCCGGCTATTGGCGGCATTGACAATGGCGGTAACGGACAGACTGGTGATGTCGCCCTCAAATACGGTTATTTCAGTCATGCCTGCGTTACCGTCCCACAGCGCAGGACTCTCTGCCCCGCAGCCGCGTCTCGCTCGCTGCAGCCGTTTTTTCGGCTGACTGCCAAAACCCGGTCAAAGTGCGTCTTTGAAATCCCCAGCGAGACACCCACCACTGGTGAGACCAAATCGACCTTTTATTAATATTTTTATTGAAGATAACCCCATAACCTGTTAATAATGATCATATAATGTAATCCGAATCTGGGTATACTGATCGCCGAAAACTCACAAGGGAAGCTAGCATGGGTTTGTCAGCGGGACAACTACGCAAACTGATCATCCGGGACACCCTGGAAGAACTCGGAGATTGGTCGCCAGCCGCAGAGAATCTTCTGATGGGCACCGCGGCTCAGGAGTCCGGACTCGGGGTAAGAATAAAAAAAGGCCGCAGCCTGGGCATATACCTGATTTCACCAGCAGCGCACCGAGCGGTGTGGGACAAATATCTGGTCGATCATCCAGAGCTGGCGAGCACCGTGCGTGGACTTGCCGGACAGCGCAGCTTCCTGAAAAACCCTCAGAACGAACTCGTGACAAACCTGAAATACGCCACCGCGATTGCCTGGCTGGTATACAAACGGTGCGGTCACCCACTACCGGAAAACGCGTCACCGGAGGAATTGGCCCGCTACTGGTATCGCCACTTTCACCGGCGCCCGAACGGCCGGCTGGAAGATTTTCTGCGCAACTATCATCAACGCGTTGCCCCTGCCCCGACGCTGGTCGCCTGAGACCCACTTCCCGTTTCAAGCTTTCTTTAAATTACCTGTGCAGGATTGCCTCTAGCGACATGCCTGACTACTCTCGGGTTGCCTGTGCACACTGCCCCAGGCGGTCAAACGCTTGCTGGCGCGACTCAAGAGTTTCATAGAGTTCAAGCCATTCGACTTCCAGCTTCTCGAGCTCTCCCTTGATCACGCCGTGGCGGGATGCCAGGCCCGCGACATCGGTAGCGGTGCCGGCCTCATATAGCGCCGGGTTAGCCATCTCCACCGAGAGTTCATCCAGCTGCTTTTGATGCGATTCGATCGCCTGCTCGAGCACCTGTAAACGACGTTTGTCACTCGCAACCTCCCGGCGAAACTCGGCCTCGGCACGCCGGCGCTGCAATCTCTGGTCGCGACTCTGTGGCATAGTCTGCGGCGCAGACTGGGGGGATTTTCGACTTTCGCCGTTGTTTTCGCCGTCCATAAGCCCCGTGCGATCAAGCATCAACTTTCGGTAATCGTCGATATCACCGACAAAAGGCTGCACTCGACCAGCCGCCACCCGCCACAGGTCATCGGCTACCGCGCGCATCAAATAACGGTCGTGAGACACCAGGACCACAGCACCTTCATAGGATTGCAGGGCAAGGGTCAAGGCCGCCCGCATGTCGAGATCCAGGTGGTTGGTTGGCTCGTCGAGCAGCAGCAGATTGGGCGACTGCCAAACCAGTAAAGCCAGAGCCAGGCGCGCTTTTTCTCCACCCGACAAAGGTGCGATGGCTGCGTCTGCGCGTTCTCCAGTAAAGCCAAAACCTGCCAGAAAATCCCGCTGCTCCTGCTCAGACCGACCAACACCCGTGCGTTCGCCAAGCCTCGCAAGATGCACCATTGGACAGGCTTCTGGATCAAGACCACCCAGCTGCTGGTCGAAATAGGCCGTTCGCAATTTACCATTGCGCTCGATCTCACCCGTCAGCGGATCCTGTACGCCGGCGAGCAGTTTCATCAAAGTTGATTTACCGCTGCCATTGGCACCCAGCAAACCGATGCGAGCTCCCGGGGCTAATTCAAATTCGATGTCGGTCAGTATCGCGCTGTCATCGTATCCTGCATGCACGTGACTGAATCGAATCAGTGGCGTCGAAGATGGCGCCGGTGCCGGAAACGCGAAACGATATTGATTTGCCGTCACCACTGGCGCCACAGACTGCATTTTTTGCAGGGTTTTAAGACGGCTCTGAGCCTGCTTCGCCTTGCTCGCTTTCGCCCGAAAGCGATCGACGAATTGTTGCAGCCGGGCCTGCTCGGCCCGTTGTTTGCGCAACATATCGCCCAATTGAGCCAGTCGCTCGGCTCGTTGGCGTTCGAAAGCAGAGTACCCGCCGCGATAGGTTGTTATCCCGCGGCCATCGATATGGGCGATATGCGACGCGCTATTGTCGAGAAACTCCCTGTCGTGGGCAATCACGATCAAGGTGCCGGTATAACGCCCTATCCACTGTTCCAGCCAGACCACAGCATCCAGATCGAGGTGGTTGGTGGGCTCGTCCAACAGTAGAAGATCGGATCGCTGAATGAGGGCCCGGGCGAGATTCACCCGCATGCGCCAACCACCGGAAAACGTCGCCAGCGGCCGCGTCTGTTCGCTTGTGCTGAAGCCAAGACCTGCAAGCAACCGGCTGGCGCGGGCGCGCAGAGTGTAGCCGTCGAGCGTCTCGTATCGCTGGTGCCAGCGGGCAAGAGCCTCGCCACCCCGGTTTTCCGCTGCTTCGCGCTGATCCAGCAATTCCACATACGCTGCATCTCCCGCGATGACGTGATCGACAACCGGGCAATCCAGCGCTGGTGTTTCCTGCTCGACGGTAACGATTTGCCAGTTCGCAGGCAGATCCACGCGACCCCGATCCGGTTCGATCAGGCCGCGCAACATCAGAAAAAGGGAAGACTTGCCACAACCATTGACACCGACCAAACCCACCTTCTGGCCCGGCGCGACTTGCCAGCTGGCAGCTTCGAACAGAACACGCGGACCGCGTGTCAGCGCTACATCAGTCAGTGTCAACACAGGTTCAGTGATTCGTCAAATGGGTAATTCTCGGGCACGAATCAAGACAGTACTGTCGCGATCGGCTTTCAAAGAGGTGAAATCGAAGAGTTCCCGGTCGGCCAACTGGGACGGCGCGACATTACAAATCGAGGTAAATAAGGTCTCTAATCGGCCCGGATGCTGCTTTTCCCAGTCGCGCAACATCTGTTTGATCACCTGCCGCTGCATGTTGTCCTGGGAACCACACAAATTGCAGGGAATGATCGGAAACCGCTTGAGTTCGGCAAGCCGCGCCAGATCGTCTTCGCGACAATAAGCCAGCGGCCGGATAACTACATTCCGCTTGTCATCGCTTAACAACTTGGGCGGCATGGCTTTTAACTTGCCGCCATAAAACATATTCAGGAACAGTGTCTCGATAATGTCGTCGCGGTGATGCCCCAGGGCAATTTTACTGGCGCCTATCTCCTCGGCAAACCCGTACAAACTGCCGCGTCGCAGCCGGGAACACAAACCGCAATAGGTCTTGTGCGCGGGTACTTTCTCGGTAACGATGGAGTACGTGTCCTTTTCGAGTATATGGAAAGGCACGCCAAGCCCGGCGAGGTATTCCGGCAACACATCCTCCGGAAAACCCGGCTGTTTCTGGTCGAGATTCACCGCTACGAGCTCAAACTCGATCGGGGCCGTACGCTGAAGATTTAACAACACGTCCAGCATGGCATAGGAATCCTTGCCGCCGGACAGACAGACCATGACCTTGTCGCCGGCCTCCACCATGTTGTAATCCACAATGGCATTACCGACCTGGCGCCGGAGTCTTTTCTGCAGTTTGTTAAGTTCGAGGCGATCCTTGCGGATCTGTTGAGCGGTCATACTCGAGGGCAACCCTCAAAAACCGCTATTGTAAAAGCATCGCCCGGACCAGGCCAGGGCGATGCTCGCGAGATTATTTTGCGTGGAACAGCTCTAGCTATCCGGGCAGCGGCTCAAGGCTGCTTATGGCGCGTTGATACGCCAGTCGTATGCGTAGGTGATATCGCCCGAGAATCCCAAAAGATACAGGGCCTTGCGATCTTCGGCGTAGTGAGCAAAAACTTTCAGGAGTGTCTTTTTATCGGCGGCGAAATCTTTCTCGTACCAATCGAAAATGCTCGACACCCGGAGTTCACCGTTTTCCATTTTCAGCCCGCGGCTGTGGTTGACGAAATCGCGCCCCGCTTTCTTCAGCAACTTGCGATTATTTGCCGTGGTGAACGCCACTGGTTGCATATTCGGGCAACCCAGGCTGGCGCACGCAAGACCAAAGCGAACCTTGTGGTCGTGCCAGATCGGCCGCAGGATACGGTGATCAATGTCGTTCAGAGACAGACGCTTGCCGGCGACTTCGACGATCTGTTCCTTCCAGGCATCGCGCCCGGCACGACCCGTGATCTCGCGTATACTTGCGATCGGATAGTGATCGAGCACCAGGTTAATGGTCAGCGCGTTGTACAGGTTCATCCAATACACTTTCTGCTCGGCGCGGCGATACCTGCGTGGATCCAGGGCAGACAACTCCGCGATATAGTCCTCAAGCAAGCGCCGATGCTTGCTGGACACCTGGCCGTACTTGAAGCGATTGATTCCGGAGGGATGATTGGTCACAACATAGGTGCGCAGAATCAGATCGAGATCGCTGTGGTCAACAGCCGCATGGTTGCCTTCGTTGCTGATATCCCAATAGGACCAGTAATTCGGGCTCGGTACCGCAAGGGCGGATGCGGAAAAGAAGAAAGCAGCAACAATAAACGAACGCAGGCAGGTAGTGAGTTTCGACGAGAACATGACAATCCTCTTTAAATAATTCTATTTAGCTTTTTTAATTAGGGCAGCGAAATATAGCCTCTTTAGTTTTCAAAATATAGAACGTTTTTTAGACTCTGCTAGAAAAATGTGACGGCGGTGTGAATGAAAGCGCTAACAGCTTCACAAATTTCGGATATCGATCAACAGCATATCTGGCACCCCTATGCCGCTATGCCCCATTCGGTGACCAATCTGGAAGTCGCCTGCGCCGAGGGCGTCAACCTGCGCTTGCGTGACGGGCGCAAGCTGGTTGACGGGATGTCATCCTGGTGGTGTGCGATCCACGGTTACAACAATCCCACACTCAACAACGCCGTTGAGACGCAACTCGGAAAAATGGCCCATGTCATGTTCGGCGGTCTCACCCACGAGCCGGCGGCGCGTCTCGCCCAACAATTGATCGAATTAACGCCTGAAGGTTTAGACCGGGTATTTTTCTGCGATTCGGGCTCAGTCGGCATCGAGGTTGCCATCAAAATGGCCCTGCAGTACTGGCAATCTCAGGGTCGCCCAGAAAAACATCGGTTAATGGCGCTCAAGGGTGGCTATCACGGCGACACCTTCGGCGCCATGTCGGTGTGCGACCCGATAACCGGTATGCATCACCTGTTTGCCCGGGTTTTGCCGGAACAGGTGTTCGCCGAGATACCAGGCTGTCGTTTCGGCGCCCCGTGCAGCACGCGGGATATACAGGATTTCGAAGCTAAAATAAGCACTTACGCGGATGAACTGGCCGCCGTGGTGCTTGAACCCATCGTCCAGGGCGCCGGTGGCATGCGTTTTTATTCGGCAGATTATTTGCGCAGAGTCCGGGCCTTATGCGATCGCCACGACGTGTTGTTGATCGCCGACGAGATCGCCACCGGTTTCGGCCGGACAGGTAAGCTGTTTGCCTGTGAATGGGCCGGCATCAGCCCCGATATCATGACCGTAGGCAAGGCTTTGACCGGTGGCTATATGACGCTGGCGGCCACGCTGTGTACCGAGCGAGTCAGCAACGGCATTTGCGACGGGACAGCCGGCGTGCTCATGCACGGTCCGACGTTCATGGCCAATCCGCTGGCCTGCGCGGTCGCCAATGCGAGTATCGAATTGCTTACCGCTTCGCCCTGGGCGGACAGGATCAGGGCCATCGAGAAACAGCTGACAGCCGAACTCGCGCCATGCACTGACTTACCCGGCGTGCGGGATGTGCGGGTGCTGGGCGCCATTGGCGTTATAGAAATGGAAGCGCCCGTCGATGTCGCGGCGGTGCAAGGCAAACTGGTTGCTCAGGGTGTCTGGCTACGACCTTTCGGGCAGTTGATCTACACCATGCCACCCTACGTTATTAGCCAGGATGAATTACACCGGATATCTTCCGCAATTATTAAAACTATTAAAGAGTTATAAGTTTTTTTTAAATTTTAATTTAATTTTTACACCAGCGGTCTAATGCCAACGGCGTCGCGCAGACGCTCGATCATTGGCCGGCTGTAATCGCGCGCTCGGCGGGCGCCATCCTGCAGGGTACTTTCGACTTCTTCGGGCGCCTCCAACAATGCCTGATAGCGATCCCGCGCGGGCGCCAACTCGGCATCGACCAGCTCAAACAGGCGCTTTTTAGCCTCGCCCCAAGCGATGCCATCGGCAAATGCGGCGCGCATCTCCGCCGTTTGCTCCGCACTGGCGAAGGCCTGCCAGATTTGAAACACCGCTGAACTCTCCGGATCCTTAGGCTCTCCGGGTTCCAGAAGGTTAGTCTTTATTTTGTTGATATGCTTCTTCAGTTGCTTCTCGCTGAGGAACAAGGGGATGGTGTTGCCGTAACTCTTGCTCATCTTGCGACCGTCAAGCCCCTGTAATACGGCGACATCATCGTCGACCACCGCTTCCGGCAGCACAAAATGCCCGCCAAAGTGATGATTGAAACGCTGGCCAATATCGCGCGCCATCTCCACGTGTTGAATCTGATCCCTGCCCACCGGTACCTTGTCGGCGTTAAACAGAAGAATATCCGCGGCCATTAACACCGGATAGCTGAACAACCCCATAGTGATACCGAAATCCGCATCTTCCCCCGCGGCTTCGTTCTCGTGTACCGCGGCCTTGTAGGCATGGGCGCGGTTCATCAGGCCTTTGGCGCTCATGCAGTTTAGCAACCAGGCCAACTCGGGGATCTCGGGAATATCCGACTGCCGGTAAAACACCGCACGCTCTGCGTCCAGACCGAGGGCCAGCCAGCTGGCAGCAATTTCCAGTGTCGAACGGTGAATCTCCTCGGGATCGTGGCACTTGATCAGCGCGTGGTAATCCGCGAGGAAATAAAACGACTCGTACTGATCCTGATGACTGGCTGCAACCGCCGGTTTGATGGCACCGACGTAATTGCCAAGATGGGGGGTACCGGTTGTCGTAATGCCGGTAAGCATTCGTTGTTTGGGCATAGTTATTTCCGTAGCTAGGCCCGCCTGTTCGGCAGCCATTCAAAGCCGCACATCATACCGGAATCCACTGCCAACGGGATTTTGGCAAAGCCTAGGAACGGTCCCGGCACGACAGGGAATCGACACCACTACGTAGCAGTTTCGGACAGGCGACGACCTGCTTCAAGGACTAACGGAAACCACCGCAACGGACTACTCCGCGGCGATCGGAACAGATTCTACAGGGACCATACCCCCATCGAAGCCGACACAGACACTCAGTACACCCCTATATCTACGTAAGAGCGTGTGATCTTATCGATTGCAACGACATAACCGGCGGTACGGAAATCGCTGACCTCGTCATAACTGTCGTAGGCTTCTTTGATTTGTTGAAACGCCAGGCGCATGGTGTCGTCCAGACCGGAGCGAACCAGATCCAGTTCATCCGCCCCCTGTACCAGCTCTCTCTGAATCCAGTCGGGAATCGGGTTATCGGTCATGGTTTGTATTGCCTGCAGGAGATGCGCGCCGCGCATTTCGTCATAACGCCGTTCCATACGGCCAAAGCGAATGTGGGCCAAGTTGCGTACCCACTCAAAATAGGAGACGGTGACACCCCCGGCATTGACATAAGCGTCCGGTAGAACAGTAACCCCCCGTTCGCGGAGTATTTCATCCGCCTCGAACGTCACTGGCCCATTGGCTGCCTCGACAATGAGACGGGCTTTGATGTCGTGCGCATTTTCAGCGGTAATCTGCGCCTCCAGCGCTGCCGGCACCAGAATATCGCAAGCCATCGTGAAGACACTCTTGCCGTCGGCAATGAACTCAGCGTCGGGAAAACCTTTTATCGTGCCATGCTCGAGAATATGCTCGCGAACCCTCGTTATGGAGAGACCTTTCGGGTTGACCAGCGCCCCATCCCGTTCGATCAAGCCGGTAATCAGGCAGCCGTCCTCCTCTTCGAGAATACTCGCCGCATGGAAGCCCACGTTGCCGAGCCCCTGGAAGATCACGGACTTTCCACCCAAGCCCCCCTTGAAACCGGCCTGCGCCACGCAATCGTCGTGTCTAAAGAACTCTCGCATTACATACACGACACCCCGCCCAGTAGCTTCTGTACGTCCACGAATACCGCCGTGGGCGACCGGTTTGCCGGTGACGCATCCAGAGTAATTGACGTCTTCCGGATGAAGGTGCTTGTAGGCATCGGCAATCCAGGCCATTTCGCGCTCGCCGGTCCCCATATCCGGTGCCGGCACGTTGGTAGCGGGACTCAGGAAGCCCTTGCGAACCAGCTCCCGCGCAAAGCGACGAGTGATTTTTTGCATGTCGTCGCGCGAATACTGGCTGGGATCGATCAACAATCCGCCTTTGGAACCGCCAAAGGGAACATCTACGATGGCACACTTGTAGGTCATCAATGCCGCCAGTGCCTCGACTTCATCCTGGTCGACAATGGTGGCAAATCGTATACCGCCTTTAGCCGGCAAACGATGCGTGCTATGTACCGAACGCCACCCGGTAAACACTTGCACCTCACCATTGATTTCTACTGGAAAGTTAACCTCCAATGTAGCGCTACAGGCCTTGATAGCATTGGCAATACCCTCATCGATGCGGAGAACCTTGAAGGCGCGGTCCGCCATGTAGTTGACACTTTCGGTAAAGGATAGTTGAGACCGGGTCGGTGTAGCCGACATTTTGTTCACCCTCCTGGTTACGCGCTCGTAAGCGCGCGTTTTTATAGTTTATACAGCCACAGGCTTGCGTTATTGAGACGACGCTTATAGCGACTATAGCGACTGCGCGCGACAAAACTTTATCCGAGTGGGGTGTGTAGCAATACAGTTATAAAACGGGACCCGACAAAATCGAAAGCAAAATCGCGCCCAATCCTAGAGTCGACGTTAGCGGGCGCACATCACGCGTTGATCAAAGCCAAAGGGGAAGCCGAAATAATCCAGCACCGGGACAGAGAAGATAATGCGCTTTTCGGCAAACAATAGAGACGCGGGCAAAAATACAGGAGAAAGTAAAGACCTAGAAAAACATCCGCAATGTCAACTCGACGTTATCTGTTCGAGACAAACCAGAAATTGCTCGATAGCAGCCAACTCAAAGCCCGCGTGTAATTTACTACGGGCGGCAAGCCGCTTTACTTCGGACAAAGTAAACCAGTTCACTTCAAGGATTTCGGCATAGTCGACACGGCCTATTTCGCCGTCGAACAGCGAACCATAGATCTTGTGGTCATACCCCTTGTAAGTCCATACGCCAACGTCGTGCAATTCGTCGAGATCGGCCTCGAGTTCCTCGTAAACTTCCCTGCGCGCCGCCGCAGCAGGCTTTTCACCCCATTCGATACGCCCACCGGGAAGACCCCAATTGCCGCTATTGGTGCCGTAATAATTATTGTGCACTACCAGCAGAAAGAGTTCCTCACTCTTCAGGATACAACGGGAGGTGCGGTAGGGGCTCTGACTCATGGCCTGACTGGAATTTCCGGTTCTAATGGCAGCTATGCCGGTAACAAAATATTCTCAACGACTAATTGTACCGTTTGCTGGCCTCGAAATTCATTAACTTCGAGACGATAAACCAGTGTCATTTGATCCGGCAACGCCTCCACATCATATTTTTCCAGGGCGCCAAAGGCGATGGCGTCAATGGGCTCGTCAGGCATACCGGAGGCCGATACTCTTAACTTGAGGTGTTTCTCACCTACGACCCGTTGTCCCACGATCCGGAAGTCACCAAAAAAGCACGGCTCTGGAAAATGCTGACCCCAGGGACCACCCGTACGCAGTAATTGAGCCACCTCTAACGTGAAATCTTCGCCGCTCAATTCACCATCAGTAACTATCTCGAAATGCAAATCATTCGGCGTCAGTCGCCGCCTCACCTCTCGATCGAAGGCTGCAGAGAACATCTCGTAATGCCCGCGCGGTAAGCTCAGACCAGCCGCCATGGCATGGCCACCAAACTTGTCAACCAGGCCGGGGTGCGCCGCTGCCACGGCGTCGAGTGCATCGCGAATATGGAAGCCGGGAATGGAGCGCGCCGAACCCTTTAACCGCTCGCCCCCTTCCGCCGCAAACGCAATGACCGGGCGGTAATAACGCTCTTTGACACGTGACGCCAGCAGACCGACGACCCCCGGATGCCACGCTTCGTCTTTCAGGCACAGACCCCAGGGCAGGGTTTCACCGCCCAGATCGAGACTTTCCAGGGCTGTCATCGCCTGTCGCTCCATATCCGCCTCGATGACCCGACGGTCGCGATTGAGATCATCAAGCACCTTGGCCCGCCGCCGGGCGACACTACTGTTGTCTTCGAGCAGACAGTCGATACCGAGCGACATATCCTCCAGCCGCCCCGCGGCATTCAATCGCGGTCCGACAGCAAAACCCAAATCTGATGCGACAACGCTGCGAAAATTTCGTCTGCCGTACTCCAGCATGGCCAGAATGCCCGGTCGGCACTGCCCGGCCCTCATACGGCGCAGACCCTGCTCCACCAACACGCGGTTAATTCGATCCAGCGGCACCAAATCGGCCACGGTACCGAGTGCCACAAGATCCAGCCACTGGGCCAGATTAGGTTCCGCAGGTTTGTTCGGCCCGGAGAACCAATCCTGCGCGCGCAACCGCTGGCGCAGCGCCATCAGAAGGTAAAACACCACCCCGACGCCGGCGAGATTCTTGCCCTCAAAGGGACAGCCTGGCTGATGGGGGTTGACGATGGCATCTGCGGACGGCAGCTCCGCGCCTGGAAGGTGGTGGTCAGTTATCAGCACGCGCATACCATAGGATTTAGCCGCGGCGACGCCGGCAATGCTCGAAATCCCGTTATCGACGGTAATAAGCAGATCCGGCTGCCGGTCACGCGCGGACTCGACAATTTCAGGCGTCAAACCATAACCGTACCGAAAACGGTCGGGCACGAGAAAATCCAAGCGGGGAAAACCCATTGCGCGCAAAGCCAGCATGGCCAACGCGGTGCTGGTGGCACCATCGGCATCGAAATCGCCGACAATCAGAATCGACCAGCCGTCCCGTAAAGCGGTTTCCAGTAGGTTCAGGGCCTCCGGCAGTCCCAGCAGCGCATCCGGGGCGGGCAACGAGGCGAGGCCAAGGTCAAGCTCTTTCTGGTCCGTAATGCCCCGGCCAGCATAGATACGCTGCAGAATGCCGGGGATATTTTTATCGAATGAACAGAGATCAGGATCAAAAGGACGAGTACGCGGCCGGGTTAGCCTCAAGACCGGCTCCCGACTGCTGCGAGATAATTAACCCCGGGCTTGATATCAGGCGCTGACATGATCGGCGATAAAACGATGCACCGAAGCACGGTCGTTGGCGCAGACCGCAAAGCGCTCTGCCTTCTCGAACAGATCTGACATGTGCGGAGGCAGTGGCGGTGCGCCGGGATATCCGGCCCGCTGCACTGCTTCGGGAAATTTTGCGGGATGTGCCGTAGCAAGACAGATCATCGGCACGCTGTCGTCGCTGCGACAGCGTCGCCCTGCTGCCAGACCGATGGCTGAGTGAGGATCGAGCAAATAATCGCTGGCCCCATACTCCTCCGCGATTGTCTGAACTGTTAATTCGTCGTCGACACAGGCGCTGCCAAACAGATGCCGCGCTTTAGCCAGCGCGGATTCAGCCAGCTTGAATTCGCCCGTAGTGTGAAAGGTTTCCATCAGCTGCCGAATCGCGACATCGTCGCGCTCGTAAAGATCGAATAGCAGGCGCTCGAAGTTGCTCGACACCATGATATCCATACTCGGTGACAGACTGTGTACCAAAGGCCGCTTGCTGTGGTCATTGCCGCTGATGCAGCGGTGCAATATGTCGTTGGCGTTGGTGGCAATCACCAGTTGCGCTACCGGCAAACCCATCTGATGGGCCAGGTAGCCGGCAAAAATGTCCCCGAAATTACCCGTGGGTACCGAAAAGGATACCTTGCGCTGTGGTCCACCGACGGCGAGCGCCGCCCAGAAATAATAGACAATCTGGGCCATGATGCGCGCCCAGTTAATTGAGTTGACCGCGATCAAACGTCGCCCTTCTGGCAGGAAAGACTGGTCGCCAAAACTGGCCTTTACCAGGTTCTGGCAGTCGTCGAAATTACCCTCCAGGGCGATGTTATGGACATTCTCGGCAGCGACAGTGGTCATCTGGCGGCGCTGCACTTCCGAAACCCGCTCGTGGGGATGCAGTATAAAAATGTCTATATTTGCGCAGCGTCGGCAGCCCTCGATGGCCGCGGAACCGGTATCGCCGGATGTCGCACCGAGTATCACCGCTTTTTGCTGGCGCTGTTCGAGAATGTAGTCCAGCAAATGGCCAAGAAACTGCAGCGCGAAATCCTTGAATGCCAGGGTCGGCCCATGAAACAACTCCAGCACCCATTCGTTGTGGCCGGATTGCACCAGCGGCGCGATCGCCCGGTGGCGGAACGTCGAGTAAGCCCGAGCTATAATCTGTTGCAGCTCAGGTTCGGGAATATCGTCGCCCACGAAGGGAGTCACGATCCTGGCAACCAGCGACGGATAATCCAGCCCTCGCCAATCGTCGATTTCTGCTGGGGAAAACCGGGGCAGGGTTTGCGGGACAAACAACCCACCATCCGGTGCGAGGCCGGTGAGCACAACCTCGGCAAAGCTTTGTGGCGGCACACCGCCTCGAGTACTGATGTATTTCACGCTACCTGCATTTCCTGAAAACAGGACTCCGATATCGACAGTTGTCCAAGAGCGCAACCGCGCGTGCCTGGCAACGCCGGGCTCCCTGCTAAGGGCGCCTTACTAATAGACCTAAGCTGTCAACCATCGAGATGTTCCACGCGGATGTGCACCACGGGGCCTTCGACGCTACTTAAGGCTTCGATTTCCCGCAGCGCGCTTAGTAGCGTGCGCTCGCGTGTGCTGTTGGTCAGCATAATCAAGGGCACGTGGTTTTCCCCAGGGTGCGGCTCTTTCTGGATAATGGCCTCGATACTTATACCATGATTGCTCATGATTTGTGCCACCGCCGAGAGTACGCCGGGCCGATCCAGGGCCGAGATCCGCAAGTAGCGAGCCGTTTCCATGTCTTCAGGGGGTAGCACCGCCTGCGCCGCCTGCAACGCGTCGTCGACCAGCGTCGCCGACGCACTACCGCTGCCCACCGAATTATCGCGCGCGATGGCGATAATGTCGGCAACCACAGCGGAAGCAGTCGGGCCTGCGCCTGCACCGGCGCCGTAAAACAAGGTGGGGCCGACCGCATCGCCCTGGACGGCGATCGCGTTCATCACGCCGTCGACCTCGGCGATGAGCGCACTTTCCGGAATCAGGGTCGGGTGCACGCGCAACTCGACGCCGGTACCACGCCTGCGGGCCACCGCTAGGTGTTTAATGCGATAGCCAAATTGTTCCGCATGGGTAATATCCACCGTCTGCAGCCCGGTAATACCTTCGATATAAATCGCCTCAATACTCAGCGGCGTGTTGAAGACCAGAGATGCGAGTATCGCCAGTTTGTGGGCAGCGTCGATGCCCTCGATGTCGAAGGTAGGGTCGGCTTCGGCATAGCCAAGCGACTGGGCTTCGGCCAGCACGTCGGCAAAAGCTCGACCTTTATCCCGCATTTCGGTGAGGATGAAATTGCCGGTGCCGTTGATAATACCCGCAAGCCACTCGATATTATTGGCAGCGAGACCATCGCGCAGCGCGCTGATAATAGGTATACCGCCCGCCACCGCGGCTTCAAAAGCCAGGTGTACTTTGTTGAGACGGGCTACGGCCATCAACTCGTCACCGTGCTCTGCAATCAGCGCTTTGTTGGCGGTGACGACGTGCTTGCCCTTTGCCATCGCAGCCAGCACCAGTTCGCGCGCCGTGGTGGTGCCCCCCATCAGTTCGACAACAACGTCCACGTCACTGTCGACAACCGCCATTACATCGCGCTCTACCCGGATACCTTCGAGGTCGCAATCGGGATTATCCCGCCGCGCGCCAACGCAGGAAATTTCCAGGTTGCAACCAGCCCGCCGGTTTACCAGATCCCGGTTTTTACGCAATAAATGAAAGGTGCCGGCACCGACGGTACCGAGGCCGCAAATTGCTATTTTCAAAGGCTTCAAACAGCCCCCGTCTCAGAAAAAAGGGGCCACCTTAATGGCGCCCGCAGGAGCTGTCAATTATGCCGCACCGGGACTAGTTTTGCAGACCGAGGGTCCGTGCAAGATCTTTGGCAGGTCGATAGCCCGGCAACAGTGTACCGTCACTCAGCACCAGCGCAGGTGTGCCGTCAATACCCATTTTTTGACCCAGCTGATACTGGGCGGCAACGGGATTTTCAGCACATACGGCAGCATCGACCGTATCGCCATTTTTGAGCTGCGTCAGCGTGTCTCCCGGCGCGCTTGAACACCAGGCTTTTACGGCCTTAACGTATCCCGGAGACCCGACACCGGCCCGGGGAAAGGCAAGATACCTCACTTCGATACCAAGACGATTCAATTCGGGCACTTCGCGGTGTAATTTTCGACAGTATCCGCAATCAATGTCGGTAAAAACATTAATCACAGCTCGGGGCTGCCCTTCGGCGGCAAAAACAATCATGTCATCCAGGGCTACCTGTTCCAGCAATCGACGCCGCTCGCCGGTCATGGCCTGCTCGCGCAGGTTGACAAAACCAGTCTTCTCTACCCGGTACAGATCACCAGCGAAAAAGTAGTCACCCTCTCGGGAAACATAAAGGATCGGGCCGCCCGTCACTTGCACCTGGTACATGCCGTCCACGGGCGTTGCCTCGACAGCTTCATATTCCAGATCCGGTCGCGCCGCCCTGAGTTTGGTCAATAGCGTCGATTTGACATCCGCAGTCACCGCCCCGGTCGACGACATTTCCCCGGCAAGGCTGGGGACCACAGGCAATGCCACGCCCCCGACCAGCACAGCCAGCACCGCCAGTGCGGCATAGCGTTTTACAACATGATTCATAACAATATCTCCTGAGCAAGCGGCTTAGAGCCATGGAGCGTCAAAGTGTTCCCCAAGTACTCATTATCCCCGTGGATGATGCTCTGCGTGCAAAGCCTTGAGACGGCTGCGGGCGACATGGGTGTATATCTGCGTCGTGGACAAATCACTGTGTCCGAGCAGCAACTGTACGACGCGCAAATCGGCGCCATGATTGAGCAAGTGCGTTGCGAACGCATGACGCAGTACGTGGGGCGAAATACTTTTGTCGATACCCGACAACTGCGCCCAATATTTTATTCGGTGCCAAAAGGTCTGACGTGTCATGAGCTGGCCGCGTCCACTGGGAAACAGGATCTCGCTCTGTTTCTGTCCCAGAATTTCAGCGCGCGCCGTGTCGATATACCGCTGCAACCAGTGCAGCGCCTCTTCGCCGATCGGCACCAGCCGCTCCTTGTCGCCCTTGCCGATCACTCGCACCACACCCTGACGCAGATTGGTTGTCGTTAAGGTCAGATGAATCAGTTCGGAGACACGCAGCCCGGTCGCGTAGAGAACTTCCATCATGGTTTTGTCGCGCAGACCGATGGCGGTCTCGATCGTAGGCGCTGCCAACAACCTCTCGACTTCCTCTTCGGTAAGGCTTTTCGGCAAAGGCTGGCCCTGACGCGGACTTTCGATCATGGCGAGAGGATTTTCCGCGATCATGCCCTCGCGCTGGCAATAGTTATAGAACCCCCGCAGACAGGATAGCGCGCGCGCCATCGAACGCGGGCTGGCAGCGCGGCTCAGGCGATCGGCAAGATAATCCTGAAGCAACGCTTCCGTAACAGAGAGCAACCCCGAACATTGCCCCTCAGCCCAGGCGGCCAAAGCCAGCAGGTCGCGGCGGTAGGCCGCGCGGGTGTTTTCACTCAACCCCTTTTCGAGCCAAAGTGCATCGACAAAGCGACTTACCAACCGGGCGTCCGCAGCGGGCACAGAAGATGTGTCGGCACGCACGGAAGCCGACATCACTGGTTAAAGCTCGCTGGGGGGAAGTGATCGCAGGCAGCATACACGCGATATTCAACTGTGCGCGCTGAGTTGATCCGCGCTGCCCGGGTTGCCGGTATTGGCGCTGGCCTGACGGCTTGCCGCAAACGAGGCCGGCCACCAGGCGAATAAAAATAAAGCGGCAACAGCCGCTTTATTTTGTTCATTGCGCCTAGAGCTTTTCCTTGATGCGGGCAGCCCGACCAGACAGCTCGCGCAGATAATAGAGTTTGGCCTGGCGCACGTCGCCACGCCGTTTTACCGTAATCGACTCAATGAGCGGGCTGAACGTCTGAAAGGTACGCTCCACACCGATACCGCTTGATATCTTGCGCACAGTAAAAGCAGAGTTCAGACCGCGATTACGTTTGCCCAGTACGACGCCCTCGAAAGCCTGTAAGCGCTCGCGGTCGCCCTCCCGCACCTTGACCTGCACGACAACCGTGTCGCCGGGACCAAATGACGGTACTTCCCTAGTCATCTGTTCTGCTTCCAGTTCGGCAATTACCTTGTTCTTACCCATGATCAGGCTCCTGAGAGTTCTTGTCGCCGTTCTGTAGACGGCGCCCACCAACTAAGTTTCAAATCCGCCTTCTAGGCGGGTTTTGCCTCGCGACGAATTTCTTCGAGCAAAGCGTTTTTTTCCGGGTCGAGGCCACCCTCATCGAGTAATTCCGGCCGTCGCGCCAGCGTCCGGGCCAGCGAGTGCTTCAATCGCCAGCGCCTTATTGCTTCGTGGTCGCCCGACAGTAAAACCGCCGGCACTTTATCACCGGCAAACGTCTCGGGACGCGTGTACTGGGGACAACCCAGTAAACCCTGCGCGAAGGAGTCGTCCTGTGCTGATTCGGCGTGGCCAAGCACGCCCGGAAGCTGTCGCAGTATCGCGTCGATGAGCACCATGGCCGGCAATTCGCCTCCGCTCACAACGTAATCCCCGATAGAACATTCCTCGTCAATCCAGGCCAGAACTCGCTCGTCAACACCTTCGTAACGCCCGGCGACCAGCACCAGAGCTTTCTCCTCCGCGGCAAATCGTGTCACGGCCGGCTGAACCAGAGGTCGGCCCTGAGGTGACAGGTAGATCACCCGGACATCCTCTCCTGCCCACTGCCTGGCAGCTTCGATCGCAGCTTTCAGCGGTGCCGCCAGCATCACCATACCCGGCCCGCCACCGTAAGGTCTGTCGTCGACAGTGCGGTGTTTATCCTGACAAAATTCCCGCGGGTTGAAGGCTGCGAACTCGGCTAACCCCTGTTCAAACGCCCGGCCGGTAACGCCGTAGTCGACGACGGCCCGAAACATTTCCGGAAACAGGGTAACGACGGCCAGTTTCAATTTCACACTCCGCGCAAGGCGACAGCAACAGCCATTTTCCGGCTAATCGTCCGGGTGCCAGATGACGTCGATTCTGCCCCGCGCCATATCCACTTTCGCCACCACATGCGCAAGCCAAGGTATCAGACGCTCACGCTCATCCGGACTACCTTCGCAACCCCGCACCACCATGACGTCATTGGCGCCAGTCGCCATCATCTGCGCCACCTTGCCCAACAGGATCGCTTTACCGTCGGTGTCTGCAAACACCTCCATACCTTCCAGTTCATGCCAGTAAAACTCTTCTACCGGCAAGGTCGGCAGTTGATGTTTATCGACATATATCGTTGCGTGGCTGTAGGTTTCTGCACGGCTCCTGTCTTCGACACCTTCCAGGCGTACCACGTAGCCTTTGCCGTGTTCGCGAAACTCGATCACCCGCAAGGTTTGCATATCCGCCCTGCTCTGATCGCGACGCACCAGCCAGGGTTGATAGGTAAAAATATTATCCGCCGGGTGCGTTTCGGAGTGAACCCTGAGCCAACCCTTGACGCCGTAAACTCCCGTTATCCTGCCAACCGCCAGCAGATGATCGCGCAAAACAGCAGAGTTATTTCAAGCGCGTTCGCCGGAATCAATTAAGGCCCGGCTGCGCCGATGCCTCCTTGACCAGACTCGCGACGCGATCAGACAATGTGGCGCCCTGCCCCACCCAGTATTCGAGGCGCGGCAGATCGACGCGCAGGCGCTCTTCGTGGCCGCGAGCGATGGGGTTAAAAAAACCGACCCGCTCAATATAACGACCATCCCGCGGTTCGCGACTGTCGCAAACCGTAAGATGGTAAAAAGGCCTTTTTTTGGAGCCGTGCCTGGCCAAGCGTATCGTTACCATTCATATCACCTTCGATTGTGTCCCGGGCTGGCGATCATAGAGCCGGAGCCCCTCGCGCCCGCGAACGAGTGCCAGGCCCGAGGACCTGTCGCCTTAAAAGGCGCGGTATTTTACGTGAAACCGATCGCGAAGAAAACCACCTAAAGCGGCTCGAAATCAGGCTCGACAGCTAAAACTTGCCCCCGGGCGGCATGCCGCTTGGCGGCAGCATATTTTCCATGCCCCGCATCATCTTGGCCATACCCTTGCCTTTCATGCGTTTCATCATTTTACTCATTTGTTTGTGCTGTTTGAGCAAGCGATTTAGATCCTGAATCGTCGACCCTGAGCCTTGGGTAATGCGCCTCTTTCTGGAGCCGTTGAGAAGATCCGGGTTTCGCCGTTCTGCGGGCGTCATGGAATCGATGATCACCGTCATGCGTTTGAACTGGCCCGTCAAGTCCGCCTGCTCTGCCATCTGGGCGACGTTGCCCATGCCCGGCAGTTTATCCAGCATAGAACCCATGCCGCCCAGATTCTGCATCTGCGACAGTTGGTCGCGGAGATCCTCCAGATCAAACTTCTTACCCTTCTGGACCTTTTTGACCAGTTTTTCGGCTTTTTTGCGATCGACTTTGCGCTCGACATCCTCAATCAGAGATAGGACATCGCCCATCCCCAGGATTCGCGATGCGATCCGGTCCGGATGAAAAGGCTCGAGAGCATCGGTTTTTTCGCCAACGCCGATAAACTTGATCGGTTTACCGGTGACCTGACGTACCGAGAGCGCGGCGCCGCCACGGGCATCGCCATCCACCTTGGTCAGGATAACGCCGGTAAGCGGCAACGCCTCGTTGAATGCCTGCGCCGTGTTGACTGCATCCTGGCCGATCATGGCGTCGATAACAAACAAGGTCTCGGCCGGTTGTGCCACGGCGTGCAAGTCTTTGATTTCGGCCATCAGCGCGTCATCGACGTGGAGACGGCCAGCGGTATCGACGATCAGCACGTCGACGAAGCGCTTGCGGGCTTCGTCGAGCGCGGCAGTGACAATATCGACCGGCTGCTGGTCGGCGTTGCTCGGAAAACAATCGGTGCCGACATCCCCGGCCAGGGTTTTCAACTGCTCGATGGCCGCCGGCCGATAGACATCGGCGCTGACAACCATGACCTTTTTGTTCTCCCGCTCCTGTAAATAGCGCGCCAGCTTGGCAACGGAAGTGGTCTTGCCCGCACCCTGCAGACCGGCAACGAGCACTACCGCCGGCGGCTGCACTGCCAGATTCAGGGTTTCATTACCGGCGCCCATCACCAGTTCGAGCTGATGTTGCACGATCTTGAGAAACTGCTGCCCCGGTTCCAGGCTGCGCGAGACTTCCTGGCCGAGCGCGCGCTGACGCACCTGCTCCACGAAATCCTTGACCACCGGCAGCGCCACGTCAGCTTCGAGCAGCGCCATGCGCACCTCGCGCAGTGTCTCCTGAATGTTGTCCTCGCTGAGTACCGCCTTGCCGGTAATTTTTCGCAAGCTCTGCGAGAGCCGATCCTGCAGGTTTTCAAACATCGCCATATGTCTACTTCCCGGACAATCGCTGTGGATGGATACAGAAACAATTATAAGCGATAGCGGGATATCACCGCATGTGCCGAGCAGTCCTCAAGCCACTTTGCCATATCCGTTTTGTATGACACACTCCTTTTTTTTCGATTCCACTCGCGAAAATATGCCCCTTATCGTTACCGGCACAATCGCCATCGCCCTTTATACCTGCGCTTTTATCCTGCAGATTGCTCGTGCGCGGCGCCTGGTGACCACGGGCGTCACCGGCGCTGATGGTGTAAGAGACCCACAGCAAAAAGCCGTGCTGGCCTGTGTTGCCGTTGCGCTAATCGCCCACCTCTACACCAGCGTGGGGCAGGTATTTACCGGACGCGGCATCAGTTTTGCTCTGATGCCCATATCGGTGGCGATTTTTTTTCTTATCAACACCATTGTCGCTGTCGGCAGTGTTCGTCAGCCGCTGGACAGCCTGTACCTGCTGTTGCTGCCGGCGACCATAGCCGTGACCGCGATATCGCTCTGGTCAGGCATCGAAACACCCGTCATCCACGGGCTGTCTACCGGTCTCGCGGCCCACATTCTCATGTCCATCGTTGCTTATAGCCTGATGACTATCGCGGCCCTGCAGGCGCTTTTTCTCGCCTACCAGAATCGTCAGCTGCACCAGCATCGGGCGACCGGTCTGCTGCGCTTGTTGCCACCGCTACAAACCCTGGAAAACCTGATGTTTGCGCTGGTGGCGACCGGATTCGTCCTACTCACATTTGCGCTGCTAATCGGCTTTGCCTTCGTCGAGGATTTCCTGGCCCAGCACCTGGCCCACAAAACCGTGTTCTCGCTCGTCGCCTGGGTGGTCTACGCCACTCTGCTGTGGGGTCGTTTCAAAAAAGGCTGGCGCGGCAGAACTGCAGCGGCGTGGACGCTGGGCGGCTTTTGCGCCTTGATGCTCGGATTCTGGGGCAGCAAATTTGTCCTCGAGGTCCTGGTTTAACGGGCCTAAACCCGGCCGACTAAAGTGTTCACCTTACAGGTCACGCCGGTTGCCTTGGCCCGCAATCTGTTACACCATTGACTGTTCCTGACTACTCGAGGTTCGCCTCTCCTTGAACGACGCTCCCTTATGGCTGCTGTGCAGCCTGCTGGTCGGCTTGTTGATTGCTTCCGGTTTTTTTTCCGGTTCCGAAACCGGAATGATGTCTCTCAATCGCTATCGCCTGAAACACCTGGCCAAGAAACAGTCCGGTGCCCGCCGTGCACAGCGACTGCTGAAACGACCGGACCGCCTGATCGGTATCATTCTCATCGGCAACAACGCGGTCAACATCCTCGCCTCGATCACCGCCTCGCTTATCTGCACACGCTTGTTTGGCCCCGAACTGGGCATCCTGGTCGCGACTGTCTCCCTGACCTTGCTGCTGTTAATTTTTTCCGAGGTGACACCAAAAACCATTGCCGCCCTGCACCCGGAGCAGGTGGCCTTCCCTGCCAGCCATATTTTAAAGCCCCTGCTGAAGCTTTTTTACCCACTGGTGTGGCTGGTCAATCACGCATCGAACGCGCTGGTTCGGCTGCTGGGATTCAATCCCAACAAGAGGCCGGACGACAGCCTCAGCACCGAGGAGCTACGCACGGTTGTCGATGAATCGGCCGACGAAGATATCCCCTACCGGGACCAAAATATGCTGCTCGGCATTCTCGACCTGGAAAAGGTGACGGTAAACCACATCATGGTGCCGCGAGGAGAGATTGTCGGTCTCAATCTCGACGACGACCTGGAAACCCTGCTCGAGCAGATCGTCAACACCGAACACACGCGACTCCCGATCTACACCGGCGACATCAACAAGGTTCACGGATTTCTACATATGCGGCGGGTCAGCCGCATGCTGCGCGGCGGCGATGGGTCACTCACCAAGGAGGCCATCAAGCGTTTTACACGAGAGACCTATTTCATTCCCTCGGCGACACCACTCAACGTCCAGCTTATCAACTTTCAGAAAAACAAGCGGCGTATCGGTCTGGTTGTGGATGAGTACGGGGAGATCGAAGGCCTGGTGACGCTCGACGACATCCTCGAGGAAATCGTCGGCGAGTTCACCACCAGCCAGGTACAGATGGAAGACGAGATATTCGCCCAGTCTGACGGCAGCTACATTATCGACGGCGCGGCAACGATACGCGACATCAACAAGGCCACCGGATGGGAGCTGCCAGTCGAAGGGCCGAAAACCCTGAACGGCCTGGTGCTCGAACAACTGGAGCGCTTTCCCGACGGTCTGGCGTGTATTCGTTCGGCGGCGTACTATTTCGAGATCACCGGCCTTGCAGAAAACATGGTCGCCAGCGTGAAGGTGTGGCAGTCCCCCGTCGCGGAAGAACCCGACATGGACGACTGAACGGCAGCGTATGCGGTCAATCCGCCAGGAAGGGATTGCCTTTGCGGGCACGCTGGCTTGCACGCTGCAACACCGCCCGCCTTTCGCTATCGCATAATAGCGTCCACTGGCGAATTTCGTCGGCATTGCGATAACAGCCGCAACAAATGTCCTCCGAATTCAACAGGCACACCGAGACACAGGGTGACGACACGCGGTTCGGCGGGTGTTGATCGGTCACGGCGTTGGCAGCACTTTCAGGTTTTTCCTGAACGCGGCGGCTTTCTGAACATAGGTTTCCGCGGATTGCTGCAAGACCTCGACCATATGCTCGTCGATCTGCCTCACGACCTTGGCCGGTGTGCCTAGAACCATGGAATTATCTGGCACCTCCATGCCCTCCGGCACCAGTGCATTGGCGCCAATAAGGCAGTTGGCGCCAATGACTGCACCGTTCAGAATCACCGAGTTGATACCAATCAGGCTGTTATCGCCGATGACGCAACCGTGCACCATCGCACAGTGTCCGATAGTAACACCGCGACCGACCTTGAGCTGAATGCCGGGATCCGTGTGCAGAACCGCATTGTCCTGCACGTTACTGCGCGCGCCGACCTGGATGAAATCGGTATCTCCGCGCAGCACCGCGTTAAACCAGATACTGACTTCATCTTCGAGGATGACCATGCCAATCACGTCGGCGCTTTGCGCGACAAAAACATCCTTACCCAGCTGCGGTTTGTGGTCTTCAAACTGATAAATCATATCCCGTCTCTAGTTGCAGTGAAGCTGTATTTCCAACGGCGCTCTGATTATTTTATTGACAAGTCGTGGTTTGCCAAGCAGTGTTGGTCGCTAGCCAGCGTCAACGTCCCGGCCCCTCGGCGAACCCGCCGGCCGGCGGCACTCCCGCTTCTAGGCCCTTGGCGTTATACTGGCTCCTAGCTTCTTGACCTGCTCCTGCGCCGGACATTAGTAATTGCGATGAGATATTGTAGCGCTTGTGGTGAAGCCGTGAGTAAGCGCATTCCGGCCGGGGACGACCGTCACCGCCACGTCTGCAACGGCTGCGACACCATTCACTATCAGAACCCCTGCATTATAGCCGGCTGTCTGCCGGTCTACGAGGATCGGGTGCTGTTGTGCCGACGGGCTATCGAACCGGCCTACGGATACTGGACACTACCGGCGGGTTTTATGGAAAACGGCGAAACCACGCTCGAAGGCGCTATGCGGGAAAGTCGCGAGGAAGCCAATATACAGCTCGAAGGCGACGCTCTCGAACTCTACACGCTGATCGATATACCGCACATCAACCAGGTTTACATATTTTTCCGTGGCGACATGGCCCAACCGGAGTATTCCCCGGGAGTCGAGTCACTGGAAGTGGAGCTGTTTCGCGAAGAAGACATTCCCTGGTCGGATATCGCCTTCCTGTCGGTTAAAAAAACGCTCAAACACTTTTTCGCCGACCGCAGGCGCGGGCACTTCCCGGTGCGCACCGATTCGATCAGCCGCAAGCCCCGTTAGCCCCGGGTGCCGGCCGCTTTCTTTCAAGCATCGTCAAAGTGATCGGGACTGCCAGCGCCTGTGGCCATAAAGCCCTGACGTTTTAAGACCGGTTAAAGCAGACAAAGAACTGAGAGGCTATTGCGCCCTGTCGATATTGGCCGGCTTGCGCTGCGACGGGGGCGGGTCGCATCAATTCGACCCCGCTAGCCAGATGACACTCGCCATGCGCCCCCGATCCTGCCCCCGCCGATGGGAATAATACCGATCGACGTCACCATAGGTACATTCGCTGCCGCCATAAATGTCGCTGACGCCCAGCGCGACAAGCTGGGCCCGCGCGAGGCGGAAAAGATCGGCCTGAAAATACCCGGGACTTCGTCCCGCAGCAAAACAATCTTCGATCCGGGCGGCATCCCAACCCGGTAACCGCGCCTCGAGGAAGGCCTGTTTGACCGGCGCGTCCACTTCGAAATGCCTGGCGCAAATAGCCGGACCCAAGTAGGCCATCAAAGGTGCCGTGGCATTGAGAGCTCGGATTGTCGCCGGCAATACACCGCGCACCAGGCCCCGCCATCCGGCATGGGCTGCGGCTACCACCGAACCATCGCGGGCAGCGAACAGCACGGGCAGGCAATCGGCAGTCAATACCGCGCAGGCTACGCCAGTGTGCCGGGTCCAGCAGGCATCGGCGTTATGGATACGGCCGTCGGCTCTGGACTCCACGACAGTCGCACCATGCACCTGGCGCAACCACTGTATGCCATACGGCAACCCAAGCTGTTGCGCCAGTGCCCGGCGAGCGCGGGCGCTGCACTGCTCTTGTCCCACGCCCCCACTCGGGAGAGATTGCCGGGAAGAGATCATGGACAACAAGTACTCGTAGCGGGTCGTAATACAACTTCTTACACTGAAAGGCGCCGGCCAATCCGGTTTCATCAACGGAAAACAAATGTCTTGCCCGAGCTCAGTCAACTATTTGTACTCTGCTTCCAGTGCGCCAATTAATTCCGCCAAGTCATCGGGCAGGGGCGCCTGCCAAGACATCTCCACCCCCGTCACCGGATGGGTAAACGCGAGCTGGCCAGCATGCAGCGCCTGGCGGGCAAACTGCCCGACGCAGCGCTCGGCAATGCTGTCGCCCAGGGGCGCCCTCTGCCGTCGCTTGCCGCCATACACGGGATCGCCCACCAGCGGATGACCCAGGTGCGCCATGTGAACGCGAATCTGGTGCGTGCGGCCGGTATCGAGTTGCAGCGCCAGATGACTATAGTGGCCATAGGTGGCCAGCGTCTCGTAGTGGGTTCTGGCCGATTTACCGGCGCGCTCGTTAACCGCCATGCGGGTGCGCCGTACCGGATGACGACCTATGGGCGCGTCTACTGTACCCGAACCGGCAAGGCGCCCGTGGACGACAGCCTGATAGTAGCGCGAGACCTGCCGTGCCTTGAGCATATTCACCAGCGCCAGGTGTGCCGGCAGGGTACGTGCGACGACGAGAAGTCCGGTAGTGTATTGGTCGAGCCGATGCACGATCCCGGCACGTGGCACACCGGCCAGATCCGGGCAATAAGCCAGCAAACCATTGACCAGCGTACGGTCGGCATTGCCTGCACCGGGGTGAACCACCAGACCTGCGGGTTTATTGACCACCAAAATAGCCTGGTCTTCGTGGACAATATCCAGCGTCATGGCCTGCGCCGGCCACTCGCCGCATGGTGGTACGTCGATTTCAAGCGACAACCATTCGCCGCCCAATAATTTTTCGCGGACACTTGAGGCGCGGCCGTCGATGCGCAGATGACCACTGCGAATCCAGGCCTGGATTCGCGCGCGGGAATAGTCGGGAAACAAACGCGCAGCGACCAGATCAAGTCGCTGGCCGCGCCCGCTCTCCCCGACCTGTCGCTTGAGAAGCTCGCGGTTTACCCCGGTCCCGGCAGAATCTTCGTGTGCCATGTATTCAGCTTGTGGTTACCCTGTGTTTAAATACCGCGTTTACTTGTCGACCGCAACCGACCCCAGTCCAGCAGAAGGCCTTTCATGCGTCCAGTCATGCATTTAGTTTTGCTCCTAACCGCCATTTTACTGTGCGCGTCCTGCTCCTGGCTTTCCAGCGGCGACGGCGACAACAGCGAAGAAAAACGCAAGCAGGAAGAACTGGAAAAACTGTCTGAAAAGCAATTTTACGACCGCATACAACGTAATTTGCAATCCGGCAACTGGACTGACGCCATCGCCAATCTCCAGGCCTTTGAGGCACAATTCCCCTTCGGCAACTACGCCGAGCAGGCTCAATTGGAACTGATCTACGCCTACTATGCCTCACTCGACTACGAAGCGGCGATCGCCGCGGCTGACCGCTTCATACGACTGCACCCCCGCCATCCCAACGTCGACTATGCTTATTATGTCAAAGGGCTTTCCAGCCTCAGGCAAAGCAAAGGCATCTTCACCAATTTTATGCCCACCGACGCATCACGCCGCGACCAGGGTGAAGCCAGAACCGCTTTTGCCACCTTCAGCGAACTGCTGAGCCGCTACCCGAATAGCACTTATGCAGCAGACGCCCGCAAGCGAATGTTGCACCTGAGAGACCTGCTGGCGCGTCACGAAATACACGTCGCCAATTATTATTTCCTGCGTGGCGCCTACCTGGCTGCAGCCAACCGAGGCCGCTATGTGGTCGAGAACTTTCAGCAGACGCCGGCAGTACCCGACGGGCTGGCAGTCATGGCGCAGGCCTATTATTTCCTGGGATTGCGCGACCTGGCGGAAGACTCGGCCCGAGTGCTGGCCGCTAACTATTCGGACCATCCGGCATTGGACGACGAAGGTCGATTTCAGTTCATGGAGACTATCGGCGAGGACGAAGACCACTGGTTGAGCCGCGTGACCTTCGGCCTTTACCAACCAGAAAAACCGCCGAAATTCGATAGCAGGGCTATCTACAATCCCATCGACCGGGCACTAGCCGAGCCCAAAGAAGCCGACCTGCCACAGCCCGAGGGCACCGAGCCCGCTAAACGCTCCTGGCTTAACCGCCTCAGCTTCGGCCTCCTCGGCTGATTCACGCCGCCTCAAACAGCAGGAAGGCGGCGCCGGTTTCGCCGACCTATTGCCCTGGCCTCCAGCCATTGGTGATCGGATAACGCCGATCCCGGCCAAAACCTTTCTTGGTAATGCGAATACCCACCGGCGCCTGGCGCCGCTTGTATTCGTTGAGATCGACCATGCGCACGACCTCAGTCACGTCCGGTTCGGAGAAACCTCGCGCGATAATGGCCTGGGCAGACTGATCTTCCTCGATATATAACTCAAGTATCTGATCGAGAATATCGTAGGGTGGCAGGGAATCCTCGTCCTTCTGATCCGGCGCCAACTCCGCCGAAGGCGGGCGGGTAATAACCGACTCGGGAATCACCGGAGATATCTCATTCCGGTAGCGCGCCAGGGCGAAGACCAGGGTTTTCGAAACATCCTTTAGCACATCGAGGCCACCGGCCATATCGCCGTACAAGGTCGCGTAACCGACCGCCATTTCACTCTTATTACCGGTGGTCAGCACCAGATAGCCCTTTTTATTGGACAAGGCCATCAGGAGCACACCGCGCGATCGCGCCTGGATATTCTCTTCAGTTTTGTCCTGGCCGCTATCGGCAAACTGCTCGGCGAGCACATCCATAAACGCGTGGTAAATCGGCTCGATACCAAGCACGCTGTAATTGATGCCGAGATTTTCTGCTTCCGCTTCGGCATCGTCCAGGCTCAGTTGCGAGGTATAGCGAAAAGGCATCATCACCGCCGACACGCGTTCCGGACCCAGCGCATCCACGGCTATAGCCGCGGTCAAGGCCGAGTCAATACCGCCGGACAGGCCGAGCACAACACCCCTGAATCGGTTTTTCTCGACATAATCCCTTACACCAAGCACCAGCGCGCGGTAGATGGCGGCGACCGCATCGGGATCGGCTGCTACGGTCTGTCGACAGGGCTTGAGCCCAGCGCCGGCGGTTTCAAAGTGAAACTCAAACAGTCCTTCGTCAAAAAACGGGGCCTGAAACACAACCTCACCGGCAGCGTCGACGACCATCGAGCCACCGTCAAATACCAGCTCGTCCTGACCGCCAACCTGATTGACATATACCACCGGCATGCGGCCTGCCCGCGCTCGCTGACCCACTACTTCACGGCGCTCCGCGTGCTTGTCTTTGTGAAATGGAGAAGCGTTGATATTAATCATGAGCTGCGCGCCCTCTGCCGCAGACCGGGTCATGGGCTCTTCGAACCAAATGTCTTCGCAAACGCTCAGAGCCACTCGAAATCCACAAATGTCGAGGACGCAGGTATCAGTGCCGGCCCTGAAATAACGCTTCTCGTCGAAGACCTGGTAGTTGGGCAGAAAATTCTTTGCGTAACGCGCTAGCAACTGGCGATCCTTGAAGACGCCGGCGACATTGAACAGGTCGCCGTCCCGACGCCAGGGATAACCCAGCACCACCACAATATCGTCGCTGGCTAGCGCCACATCCTGCAAAGCCTTTTCGACACGCGTTTGCATGCTATCCCTGAGCAATAAGTCTTCCGGTGGATAGCCGCAGAGCACGAGCTCTGGAAAAACAACGATATCTGCCGACATATCGTCGCGAGCCCGCTGGATCGCGTCTATCACCAGCCGGGCATTGCCGGGAATATCGCCCACGATGGGGTTAACCTGGGCCAGAACTACGGAAATGCCTCTCATAACTGCGTATCGGGTCGTGAATCAGGCGCGCATTTTCAGATAAAATCGGAAGCAGAGCAAAACGGACGATTTCATGCAGAACAAGGGGCACCTGGACAACAACCCCAATGTACCTGCCGGTGTGGTCAGGGTCTACGCCTACTACCGCTTCCTGCTGGCCACACTGTTACTCGGCATGTTTCTCGCCGGCTTTGCCAGCAATGTTTTCGGCACTGCGCATGCCCGGGTCTTCCTGGGCACCGCCAGCATCTATTTTGTGCTCACCACCGTACAGTTGTCGGCGCAGATATGGTCGCGGTTCCGCAGCCCGCTGTATATCCAGTTTATCAACCTGCTCTTAGATATCGTCGCGCTCAACCTGCTGATGTATGCCAGCGGTGGCCTGAACAGCGGCCTGGGCTTTTTGTTACTGGTGACCGTGGCCACGGGTTCCCTGATTTTTACCGGCCAGCTGGCACTCCTGCTTGCCGCGTGCGCCAGCATCCTGGTCATCGTCGGCGCCATCCTCAACGTCGAGGTCTTTGGCCGCAGCGACCTGACACTGGTGCCCGCGGGCATGCTCGGTGCACTGCTCTTCGTCATCGCGCTATTGTTTCGCAATATCAACAAACGCCTGCAGGACAGCCAGAGTATCGCATTGCGGGAGGCGGACCAGGCTGCCCACTTGCAACGCCTGAACACCCTGATCATCAACCGTATGCGCACCGGCATTATCCTGGTCGATGCCTCGGCGGAGATCAAACTGATCAATTCCGCTGCGATCGAACACCTGGGGGGACATAAACCCGGATCGCCCCTGGCCGGCGGGCGACCGTTGCAGTCGATTCCCGAGCTCTACAAACAATACGAGCGCTGGACCGCCTATCCCTGGTTACGCAATCCGCCGATCTCGGTCAGCGGAACCGACGAAACAATTCAATGCAACTTTGCCAGTCTTGAAGAAGAACAAGGCCGGCATACGATTATTTTTATCGAGGACACGCGTTCCACCGCACAAAGCGCCCAGCAGCTCAAACTGGGTTCACTGGGACGACTCGCCGCCAGCATGGCCCACGAGATCAGAAATCCTCTCGGTGCCATCAGTCACGCAGCCCAATTACTTGAAGAAAATCGCAACCTGCCCGAAGACGCCGTACCGCTCACAGATATCATCAGTCGCCACTCGGCGCGGGTGAACCAGATTATCGACAGCATCCTGCAGTTGTCACGCCAGCAGGCGCCCGAGTTCAAAAAGCTGAATCTGGCGGACTGGCTGAAGCACTACGCGAACGAGCGCGCCGATGCCACCAGCGGAGCCAGCACCATCGAAATCAGCGGCGAAGACGCCGGCATACAGGTGCTATTCGATCCGCTCCACCTGAATCAGGTAGTGACCAATCTCGTCGAAAACGCGCAACGCTACAGCAGGGAAGCAACCGGAGCCTCATGGGCGCACCTGGAATTTCACCGGCATCCGAGGACCCTGCTCCCCTGCCTCGATGTATTCGACCGCGGCCCCGGCGTTGACGACAACAATGTGGGCCAGATTTTCGAGCCGTTCTTTACAACCTCTCACAGCGGCACCGGCCTGGGCCTGTATCTGGCCAAGGAGCACTGTGAGTTCAACTACGCCACCCTGAGCTACGTAAAGGGCGCAACCGACGAAGACGATGCACCCTCCGGCGGATTTTTCCGCATTACCTTTGCTCATCCCGATCAACTACTGCCTGGAAAACAGCATGCGCAAGCCCACCGCCCTGATCGTTGACGACGAACCGGACATTCGCCAACTGCTCGGCATGACCCTGAATCAGCTGGGCCTCGAGGTTGTCGAAGCGCCGGATCTCACGGCCGCCTACCAGAAATTAAAGAAAGCCGTCTTCGATATTTGCCTGACCGATATGCGCCTGCCGGACGGCGACGGCCTCGCACTGATCGAACACATACAGCAGGAATACCCGCAGACGCCGGTGGCGATGATCACCGCCTACGGCAATACGGATATAGCGGTCGAAGCCCTCAAGCGCGGCGCCTTTGACTTTGTCAGCAAACCCATCCAGTTACCCAAACTGCGCTCAATGGTGACCACCGCCCTCGAGCTCAATAATACCGACAGCCCCAAGGTCGATACCTCGAACTGGAATTTCGTCGGCAGTTCGGCGGCAATGGACGAATTACGCGCCAAAATCGCCCGCGTGGCACGTAGCCAGGCGCCGGTGTATATCAGTGGGGAATCCGGCAGCGGCAAGGAGATGGTCGCCCGCGGCATTCATTACCAGAGCCCGCGCGCCAATGGCCCCTTTATTCCGGTGAACTGTGGCGCAATTCCCTCGGAACTTATCGAGAGCGAATTCTTCGGCCACAAGAAAGGCAGCTTCACCGGCGCCATTCAGGACAAGCAGGGCCTGTTCCAGGCGGCTGATGGCGGCACTCTGTTTCTCGACGAGGTGGCCGACCTGCCCCTGGCCATGCAAGTCAAACTGCTGCGCGGCATTCAGGAAAAGGCGGTTCGACCAGTGGGCAGCGATACCGAGCTGCCGGTCGATGTGCGTATTCTCAGCGCCTCACACAAAAACCTGACCTTGGAAGTAGAGCAGGGACACTTTCGCCAGGACTTGTTCTATCGCATCAATGTCATTGAAATCCACGTCCCCGGCCTGCGGGAACGGCCGGAAGACATCGCCGAACTGGCGCACCTGTTTCTACAGCGAAGTGCAACAGAAGCCGGTGGCGATGTACCTGAAATCGAGGCCGAGGCCCTGGCCGCACTGCAAGGCTACGCTTTTCCGGGGAACGTCCGCGAACTGGAAAATATCCTCGAGCGCGCCTACACACTTTGCGACGGCAGCGTGATCAAATCGGACGACTTGCACCTGACGGCTTTTACCACAGCTTCGCCCGGGAAGGAGTCAGCACAAGCTGCTGCGAGTACCGGCGGCGACAGCTCAGATCTGCCGGCTTATCGCGGAGAGAATATTGACGACTACCTGGCGCAAGTGGAAAAAATTCTGCTGGAACAGGCGTTGCAGGAAACGCGCTGGAACAAAACCGCAGCCGCGGAGAAACTCGGCATCACCTTTCGCCAACTACGCTACAAACTAAAGAAACTGGGTATCGACTAATCCGCCTGTGGCGCTGCCCGACGCAGCTCCGAGGGCAGGGCAAAGCGGATATTCTCTGCGATGCCCGGCACTTCGCCGACCAGGCGCGCGCCGCGCTCGACGAGAAAATCCACCGTACCGACGACCAGCTCTTCCGGTGCTGAGGCGCCGGCGGTGACGCCGATGACAGCGTCCTCTTCGAGCCAGGCCTCTTCGATATCGGCACAGGTGTCGATGAGGTAAGCCCGCGCGCCACAGCGCTCGGCGAGTTCGCGCAGGCGGTTGGAATTGGAGCTGGTCGTTGAACCGACGACCAGCATGACATCGCACTCGCTGGCCAATTGTCTAACCGCGTCCTGTCGGTTTTGCGTGGCGTAGCAGATATCATCTTTTTTTGGTCCGGAAATATTCGGAAATCGCTTTCGCAGCGCGGCGATAATCTCCTCAGTGTCGTCGACGGACAACGTAGTCTGGGTGACGTAACCGACGCGATCCGGGTCCTGAATCTGCAACCGACCGACATCCGCCAGATTCTCCACCAGGTCAATACGACCACCGCCTTTGGTGTGGTACTGGCCCATCGTACCTTCGACTTCGGGATGTCCGGCATGGCCAATCAATACGCAATCGATACCCTCATCCGCATACCGGGCGACCTCCATATGAACTTTGGTGACCAGCGGGCAGGTCGCGTCAAAAACTTTTAGACCACGGGTCAAAGCAGCCTCCCGTACCGAGCGAGGGACCCCATGGGCGCTGAACACCAGCACCACGTCGTCCGGCACTTCGCAAAGGGATTCGACGAATATCGCACCCCGCTCGCGTAACCCCGCCACTACCGTGCGGTTGTGCACCACCTCGTGACGAACGTAGACCGGCGCCCCAAACAGGTCGAGCGCGCGCCGCACGATATCGATCGCCCGGTCAACTCCGGCGCAAAATCCGCGGGGATTTGCCAGTCTGACTTCCATCATCGATTAAGCCTGTTCCGCACCCGTGTGAGATATCGCCTGCACTTCTTGCACGTAAACTTCGAAAATAATGGTTTTCCCCGCCAGGGGGTGATTAAAGTCAACCCTCACCCGATCGCCCTCAACAGAAGTCACCACACCCGGCGTCTCGCCATTGCCCGCCATGGAAAAACTGACTACGAGTCCCTCTTCCAGTTCCAGATCCGGCGGAAACTGACTACGACTCAACACGTGGCGGTTGCCCGCATTGACAAGGCCAAAGGCCTGTTCTGGTGGAATCTCAAAGCACTGACGGGCGCCGGCTGCCAAGCCCAGCAATACCGCCTCAAATCCGGGCAGGAGATTGCCGTCACCGACGGTAAATACCGCAGGCCTGGTATCGAAATTGCTATCGATAACAGCGCCGTCGGGCAAAGTCAGGGAAAAATGCAGGGTCACTCTGCTGCCCTGGCCGACACGGGGTAGCGCCGCGCAATCGGCGGGTTCTCGGCCACACTGATCGTCGGCTTGGCCACTCACGAGGCGGTCTCCGCAGGCTGGCGCAGGGCCTGGATCATCAGTAGTGCGGCGCCGACACAAATTGCCGAATCGGCCACGTTAAAGGCGGGCCAGTAGTAGTCCCGATAGTGGAGCTGAATAAAATCGATGACATAACCGTGCAGCAGGCGATCTACCAAATTGCCCACTGCACCACTGAGAATCAGGGCCAGCCCGCATTTCTGCCCCTTGCCAGACTGGGGTTCGCGGTATATCCAGAAGACGATGTAAGCCCCAACGAGACTGGCGATAACGGCAAACAGCACGTTTTGCCAGCCACCGGCATCGCTCAAAAAACTGAAGGCCGCGCCGGTATTGTGCAACAGTGTCCAGTTGAAAAAACCTGTGACCTGCAACTGTTGCCCGTAGTCGAGCGAGGCGCTCGCCATTTGCTTACTGGCCTGATCCAGGCACACCAGCACCAGCGCCAAGAGATACCACGGCCAGGCACTTCTGAAAGCGCGGGCTTCACTGCGGACTTCGACCAATTCAACCATCTCAGGCAAAGCGCCGTGTTTCGCCTGCACCCTCGACGTTTTCCACGCAACGACTGCAAAGCTCGGGATGCCGGACGTCACTGCCAACGTCGCGCCGCCGATGCCAGCAACGCACGCACTTCGCGGCATCAGAGGCGCGAATATCGACCTTGACGAGTTCGCCGCCAGTGCCCAAGCCTTCACAGCGAACCAGCGTCGCGTCCGAAGTAATGGTCACAAAGCGCAGTTCCGCCTCGATTCGGGACAGCACATCGGCGACGGCAGGCGGCGCATGCAAGGTGATCTCGGCGTCGAGACTGCCCTTGACCAAGCCTTCGCGCCGCGCCTCTTCCAGCGCCTTGTTGACCGCTTCCTTGACATCCATAACCAGCCGCCAGTCTTCCTGACTGAGCAGTTGATCACTTTCAACCGCCGGCAGCGGGTACCACTCCGCCAGATGCACGGACATCGCCCGCTCGCCCGGCATGTGCTGCCAGACTTCCTCGGCAGTGAAGCTGAGAATGGGGGCCACCCAGCGCACCAGGGCCTCGATAACGTGGTACATGGCAGTTTGCGCGGATCGCCGCGGTAGGCTTTCGGCACCGCAGGTGTACTGGCGATCCTTGATAATATCGAGGTAAAACCCGCCGAGATCGCCGGCACAAAAGTTGTGTAACCGCTGGTAAATCAGATGAAAATTGTAATCGTCATAACGGGCCAGGATATCGGCCTGCATCTGCGCGGTGCGCTCGACCATCCAGCGATCCAGCGCCAGCATCTCGGCCGGTGCAACCAGATTGTCCGTGGGCTCAAAGCCCTCGAGATTGGCCAGCAGGAAACGCAACGTGTTGCGAATGCGACGGTAGGAATCAGCAGTGCGCTTGAGGATCTCGTCGGAAACGGACATCTCTCCACTAAAATCGGTCGAAGCCACCCACAGGCGCAGAATATCGGCGCCCAGCTCGTTGATCACCTGCTGCGGCGCCACCACGTTGCCCAGGGACTTGGACATCTTGCGTCCCTCGGCATCCACGGTGAAACCATGCGTCAGCACCGCCTTATAGGGCGCGTTGCCGTTCATCGCGATGGCCGCCTTCAGCGATGACTGAAACCAGCCTCGATGCTGGTCCGAACCCTCGAGATAGAGATCTGCAGGATAGGCCAGTGCCTCGCGCCGGCGCAGCACCGCTTCGTGGCTGACCCCGGAATCGAACCATACGTCCAGCGTATCGGTGACTTTTTCGTACTGCCCGGCCTCGTCGCCCAGCAGTTCTTCGATCTGCAGATCCCACCAGGCATCCATACCATCGACCTCGACCCGCTGCGCCACTTGTTCGATCAGGCGCCCGGTATCGGGGTGCAGCTCTCCGCTGCGCTTCTCGACAAACAGGGCTATCGGTACACCCCAGGTGCGCTGCCGGGAGATACACCAGTCGGGGCTGTTGTCGAGCATCGACGCCATACGCGCCTGCCCCCACTCGGGGAACCAGGCTATGTGCCTGATGGCCTCGCGCGCGGTATCCAGCAGATTGTTCTCGTGCATGCTGACAAACCACTGGGGCGTGGCCCGAAAGATCAGCGGGGTCTTGGTGCGCCAGCAATGGGGAAAGCTGTGGGTGATCTTTTCTTCGGCCTTGAGTCGCCCCCGTTCGCGCAGTAAAGCGACGATTTTTTCGTCGACCTTGTACACGTGTTCACCGGCGAACAACTCGACAAAGTCCCTGTACACACCGTGATCGTCGAGATAATTCAACGTGCTGATATCGTATTGCCGCGACACCTCGAAATCTTCCAGGCCGTGATCGGGCGCCGTGTGCACCGCACCGGTACCGGTTTCCGTGGTGACGTGCTCGCCCAGGATAAGGGGCACCTGGCGCTGGTAAAATGGATGTTGCAGCAACAAACCTTCCAGCGCGCGTCCCTGACACTGCCCGACCACCTCGAAGGATTCGACACCCCAGCGCGCCAGTGTCGGGGCAACAAGTTCAGCCGCCAGCAGCGATCGGTGCAGGCCACCGGCGTCGCGGTATTGCACCACCTGGTAGGTCAGGTCCGGATGAATGGACACTGCTTGATTCGCAGGCAAGGTCCAGGGCGTGGTGGTCCAGATGACAACATCCAGACTCGCTCCTTCGGCAGCAAATTCTGCGTTATCGCTACCGGCCGCCACAGCGGCGAAGGCAACCGCATCCACGACCGGGAAGCTCACATCGATGGCAAAAGACGTTTTGTCCTGATACTCCACTTCCGCCTCGGCGAGGGCGGAAGCGCCGACGACGCTCCAATACACCGGCTTGAAGCCCTTGACCAGATGGCCGTTGGCGGCAATCTTGCCAAGAGAACGAATAATGTCCGCCTCGTACTTGAAATCGACGCTGAGATAAGGCCGATCCCACTCGCCCAATACACCGAGACGAATAAAATCCTTGCGTTGCCCATCGACCTGGCGGAGCGCATATTCGCGGCATTTTTGCCGAAAAGCCTTGAAATCCAGTTTGACGCCCGCCTTGCCGTGTTTCTTCTCGACCTGATGTTCGATCGGCAAACCGTGGCAATCCCACCCCGGCACATAGGGCGCGTCGTAGCCATCGAGCGTACGCGCCTTGACAATAATATCCTTGAGCACCTTGTTGACGGCGTGGCCGATGTGGATATCGCCATTGGCGTAGGGCGGCCCATCGTGCAGGACGAACTTGTCCCGCCCGGCCCGCGCTGACCGAATGGCGCCGTAGAGATCCTCCTGTTGCCACCGCTTGAGAATGCCGGGTTCCCGCTGGGCCAGATTGGCTTTCATGGGAAACGCGGTCTTGGGCAGGTTAAGCGTCGTCTTATAGTCGGTCATGGCGTTACTGTGTACATTTCCGGCACGTTTCTCTTTTATCTCCGTT
>DJFY01000058.1:64339-69920 GCA_002431545.1 Cellvibrionales bacterium UBA5860
TTTTTTTTCTTTTCTCAACTTAGTCGACGGCCTGGCTGCAACCGGCGAAGTACTCTCGAGCCGCGGCAATATCCAGGTGTATTCGCGCCACCAGGTCATCCAGACTGGCGAATTTCTGTTCGTCGCGCAGCTTGTGCCGAAACTCGACAGAAATCCGGCGCCCGTATATCTCCCTGTTCCAGCCCAGCAGGTGGACTTCCAGCATCGGCACGACCAGATCGCCAACCGTAGGCCGCAAACCCACATTGGCGACGCCCGCGACGCGTTCCCCTTCGACCCGGGCGTAGACGGCGAATACGCCTTGCAGGGGCGCCCGGTAGCGATGCAGATTGACATTGGCCGTTGGAATACCCAACTGGCGCCCGAGCTGCTGGCCGTAAACCACCTTGCCGGAAATACAGAAAGGCTGTCCCAGCAAGCGCTCCGCGGTGGCAAACTGGCCCTCCCGGAGGGCATGGCGAATGCGTGTGCTGCTGACACGCGCGCCATCGATCGCGACAGTACGTGTCTCGACCACGTCAAATCCGTAGCGCTGCCCTTCCCGGGTCAGCATGGCAAAATCACCCTTGCGATCGCAGCCGAAACGAAAATCGTCACCGACCACCAGGCATTTAATGGCCAGGCCCTCAACGAGAATTCGGTCGACAAAAGCCCGCGCGGACAGCTCTCGCAGTACCTTGTTAAACCTGACGCAAAATACCCGATCGATACCGAATTTACCGAGCGCATCGATTTTTTCCCGCAACCGCATCAAGCGGGGCGGCGAGGTTTCACCGGAAAAAAATTCCTTAGGCTGTGGTTCAAAAATCATGACCACAGAGGGAACGCCATAATGTCGGGCTTTCTCCCGGACCTGATCGATAATCGCCCGGTGTCCCAGGTGCAGGCCGTCAAACGAGCCGATCGTCAATACGCAATCGCGATGCTCGGCGCGCAGGTTGTGCAGACCACGAATAAACAAATCCTTGCGCAGTTCCAAGTCGGTCGGCCCATTTATCGAGTAAATTCAGTCGCTAAAGCGGCTGGATTATACCCCAGCAGACCCGGGGAATGTAGGCACTGACAGAGCCATAAGCCCTCACCTGCCCCCTGCCGCGGTCGCACTTTGCCGAAAGTGGCGCGGACGGATACCGCAGAGCCACAACACAACGCAGTAGGCGACGAAACCGGCAGTACTCAGCGTCAGAATCGCACCCGCCCGGCCCGCCACATCCAGGACGAACCAGTCCCAGCGCGCGAGACCGGCAAAGAGGACAAGCGTCATCGCCAGGTTAGCGATCCCGATGCACGCGAGAAACCGCCGCCAGGCCAGAGCCGGTTGCACCCGCAATCGATAGTGCAGCACCCCCTCCCGCCGCAGACCCCGATACAGCAGACCTGCATTGACAAAGGCTGCAAGAGAAGTTGCCAGCGCCAGGCCAACGTGGCCCAAACCCAGGTAAAAGTGCAGAGGCACCACGAAGATAAGATTCATGATCATATTTGCCACCATGGCGATGATGCCGATACGCACGGGCGTTCGAGTATCCTGGCGCGCGTAAAACCCAGGGGCCAAGATCTTAATCAGCATAAAGGCCACGATGCCGATGGCGTAGGCCCGCAGACTCCAGGCAGACATGGCTATTTCCCGGTGCCCCATCTCGTCGCCGTTGAAAAACAGTGCAACCAACACCGGCTCGGCAATGACCAACAAAGCTACGGACGCGGGCACTGCTATCACTACGACAAAGCGCAGCGCCCAGTGCAGGGTCTGGTTAAAAATCTCGACCGACGCACTGGCGTGCTGCCTGGACAAGCTGGGCAGAATCACGGTTGCCGCGGCAATGGCAAACACGCCGAGGGGAAGCTCGGCCAGGCGGTCCGAGTAATATAGCCAGGAGACGCTGCCGGTCGGCAAAAAAGATGCGATCACCGTGTCCAACAGCAGGTTGATCTGACTCACCGAAACGCCAAAAATAGCTGGCGCCATCAGGCGGAGTATTTTTCTGACACCCGCGTGCTGCCAATCCAGGGTTGGCCGCGGCATCTGGCCGATGGCTGCCAGGAAGGGCAGATGAAATAGCCACTGTATGACGCCAGCGGCAAAAACACCCCACGCCAGCGCATAGGCCGGCCGCTCGAACCACGGGGTCGCCACCAGCGCCGCGCCGATAAGACATAGATTAAGCCAGACCGGAGAAAACGCGGGTACGGCAAAGCGATCGAAACTATTGAGGATACCGCCGGCAAATCCAGTCAGTGAAATAAACAGCAGATAAGGAAAGGTAATCCGTATCATGTCACTGGCGGCCTGAAATTTTTCGCCGTCGCCCCAGAAACCCGGGGCAAATACCGCGGTGATCACCGGCGCGCCGGCGACAGCGACCACAGTCAAAAGGATCAGTACAGAGCCCAGGGCGCCTGCGACCCGGTCGGTCAATTCTCTCACTGCCGCGGCGCCACCTTTTTCGCGATATTCCGCCAGCACCGGCACAAAGGCCTGAGCGAAAGCTCCTTCGGCAAACAGGCGGCGAAGGAAGTTGGGGATTTTAAAGGCGACAAAAAAGGCATCGGCGAAAGCGTCAGCACCGATGACCCGCGCAAAAACAACGTCGCGAACCAGACCCAGCACCCGCGACAGCATGGTCATGGCACTGACAATAATGCTCGACCGCAGCAGGCCACGCCGGTCGCCTTCGACGGGCACCGTCGTCGTGCCCGGTTGTCGCTCACTCAATGGGGGAAATCCAAAACAGGAATAACGCAGATAGTCGCCATGCGCGCAGTTTAGCCGCGCGCCGGGTCGCGGCCAAGATTCAATCGCGTCCGCTTGAAATTGTCTATGCCCGCCCCAACCATAAGTTCTCTACTTTCGATTGGAGGCCACTTTGGAACAATACCGCGGAACCACCATCCTGTCGGTACGTCGCAACGGCAAGGTGGTCGTGGGTGGCGACGGCCAGGTCAGCCTCGGCAACACCATCATGAAGGGCAACGCACGCAAAGTGCGTCGACTGTATCAGGACAGGGTCATCGCCGGCTTTGCCGGGGGTACCGCCGACGCTTTTACTCTGTTTGAACGCTTTGAAGCCAAGCTCGACCAACACCGGGGCAACCTGGTTCGCTCAGCGGTAGAGCTGGCCAAAGACTGGCGCACCGATCGAATTTTGCGCCGCCTCGAAGCCCTGCTGGCAGTGGCCGATAAAGAGGCGTCTCTAATCATTACGGGGAACGGCGACGTGATCGAACCGGAGGAGGACATTATCGCCATCGGCTCGGGCGGCCCCTTTGCCCAGGCGGCGGCGCGTGCATTACTCGCCAACAGCGACCTCAGTGCCCGAGACATCGTCGACAAAAGTCTGCAAATCGCCGCCGATATATGCATTTACACGAACGAAAACCGCACCCTTGAGGAGCTCGACTGTCAGGTCTGAAGACGCAGCACGCGCCACCTGCCGTTATCGACTCAAGTCCTGGAGAACTGAATGTCAAACATGACACCTCGGGAGATCGTCCACGAGCTCGACCGCTATATTGTCGGTCAGGATTCGGCCAAACGCGCAGTAGCGATTGCGTTGCGCAACCGCTGGCGGCGCATGCAGCTGCCCGAAGAGCTGCGCAATGAAATTACACCCAAAAATATTCTGATGATTGGCCCCACCGGCGTCGGCAAGACGGAGATCGCGCGACGCCTGGCGCGGCTGGCCAACGCCCCCTTTATCAAGGTCGAAGCCACCAAGTTCACCGAAGTCGGCTATGTCGGCCGCGATGTGGAGTCGATCGTGCGCGATCTCGTGGAAACGTCGGTTAAGCTTCTACGCGAACAGGAAATGCATAAAGTCCGGCAGCGGGCCCAAGATGCGGCGGAAGAACGGATTCTTGACGCTCTGCTGACCCCGGCCAGGGGCGAAGAGGCGGAGAGCGATTCATCCACCCGTCAATTGTTCAGAAAAAAACTGCGCGAGGGGCAACTCGACGATCGCGAAATAGAAATCGAAGTGAGCGCCATGCCCGTCGGTGTCGAGATCATGGCACCGCCGGGCATGGAAGAAATGACCAGCCAGCTGCAAAACATGTTCGCCAATATGGGCGGTGGCGGCAAACGCAAAAGCCGCAAACTCACTGTCGAACAGGCCCTGGGGATTCTGATCGACGAGGAGGCTGCAAGGTTGATCAATGAAGAGGACATCAAGACGCGGGCCGTCGCCAATGCCGAGCAGAACGGTATCGTTTTTATCGACGAACTGGACAAGGTTGCCAAACGCGGCGAAACTTCGGGTAGCGACGTCTCCAGGGAAGGCGTGCAGCGGGATCTCCTGCCGCTGATTGAAGGCTGTACCGTTTCGACCAAGTTCGGCATGATCAAAACCGACCACATATTGTTTATTGCCTCCGGCGCTTTTCATTTTTCCAAGCCCTCGGATCTGATCCCCGAGTTGCAAGGACGCCTGCCCATCCGGGTCGAGCTGGATTCACTGAGCACCGAAGATTTCGAACGCATTCTCACCGAACCCAGCGCGTCGCTCACGACCCAGTACCGGGAGTTACTGGCAACCGAAGGCCTGAAAATCGAGTTCAAGCCGGATGGTGTGCGCCGTATTGCCGAAATCTCCTGGGAAGTCAACGAGCGCACGGAAAATATCGGCGCACGGCGTTTGCACACCGTAGTCGAGCGCTTGCTTGAGGAATTGTCATATGACGCAGCAGATCTGGGCGCAGAAGATGGCGCCCGAATCATCGATGCCGCTTTTGTCGACGAACACCTGGCAGAATTATCCCGTAACGAAGACCTGTCGCGGTTTATACTCTAGGGCAAATCGCACTGGGCCGTTTGCGTGACACCAGACAAAATAACCCTTCACAAACAGGACGCCACCCTGGAACTGGTTTACCCGGATGCCAGCCGGGCGCTTTTTACCGCAGAATTTCTGCGTGTCCACTCACCCAGTGCCGAAGTCAGGGGTCACGGGCCGGGCGAAGAGATACTGCAGTACGGCAAGAAAAATGTCGGCATCTCCGGCCTCAAGCCCACCGGTCATTATGCCCTGCTGATCGAATTCGACGATGGCCACGACACAGGCATCTTTAGCTGGACATACCTGCGAGAACTGCACGAGCGCCAGGACGAGCTATGGCGGGATTACCTGGACAGACTCGCCGCCGCCGGCAAGTCTCGGGACCCGGAGGAGCAGGTACTGAAAATATTCAACCCCGGACAAACCCACTGAGCCTTTGCCAGCACAAGGCTGCCCTGGTCTTAAGCAAGCTGGTTTTTTCTGTCGACACGCCCTCACCCCGGCAATTTGCCTTCACATGGCAACGGACTAATAACTTTAATTTATTATTTATTGCGATTGTGGCGGCGTGGATCCGGCTCTCGGAGGTTCTGCCCGATTCATATCTGCCAGCAGTTGCGCCAGGCCCGCCTTGGTTTGCGGGCCAACCAACACCTTGTGCAGGTTACCGCCTTGGTCAATGACCAGGGTTTCCGGCAACGCCTTGGCTGGCTCGAGATTAAAGCGTTGCCGCGGATCCTGTAACAGGGTGGGAAAGGCAATGCCCAAGTCTTCCGCCTGCCGACGCAGGGCAGCACCTTCGAGGC
>DJFY01000009.1 GCA_002431545.1 Cellvibrionales bacterium UBA5860
CGCAAGACCATTTACCAGCTGGTCACTGAGGAACTCGACGAGGATCTGGCTAAACATCTGAAACGGCGCGAAGAAGATCAAATCGAATTCACGATGTACTTCGGCTACGCGCAGCAAAAAGATATACAGCCGCTGGCGAACACGCTGTTCGAGCGCTTCCCGGCGCCGGTTCTCCGGGTCGAGTTGCGACGCAGCGATAAATGGCAGATCCATAAAATCGATACGGGAGGCGGTAGCGAGCGCTCAGTCGGCGAGCGGGAACCTCTGACCGAAGCGCTGAACAGCTATCTCGGCAAGCGCTGGCGGAGGCCCCGAGTGCGTGCTATCAGCCGGTATGATCTGGCCATCCTCCACAATCCGGACGACCAATTATCGCCGTCCAATCCCAAAGCCTTGCGCGCTTTCGTCCAGGCAGGCAAACGCCTGGGGGTAGACATCGATCTCATCACGCGCCGGGATTACCCGCAAATTGCCGAGTGGGATGCACTGTTCATCCGTGAAACCACAAGCATCAACCACCACACCTTCCGTTTTGCCAAGCGCGCTGAGGCCGAAGGCATGGTGGTAATCGACGATCCGACCTCCATTCTGCGATGCACCAATAAAGTTTATCTGTCGGAGTTGCTGCGCACCCACCGCGTCCACGCGCCGAAAACTGCCGTATTGCAGCGCAAGCGACCACTCGAAGAGGTAGCAGGACTGGGCTACCCGGTCGTGCTGAAAATCCCCGATGGCGCTTTTTCCCTGGGCGTGCACAAGGCCGAGACGCCGGCTGAATTAAAAGAAATCGCGACGCGTTTATTCAAGCAATCGGATCTTATTCTGGCCCAGGAATTTCTGCCCAGTGAGTTCGACTGGCGCGTCGGCATACTCGGCGGCAAACCGCTCTTTGCTTGCCAATACTTCATGTCGCGCGGCCACTGGCAGATTTATCAGCATAACGCCGATGGCAAGTTCATCGAAGGTGAATCAATTACCCTTGCTGTGGAAGACGCGCCTGTCGAAGTAATTCAGACGGCATTGAAGGCAGCCGCCCTTATCGGCGACGGCTTTTACGGCGTCGATCTGAAACAAACTGACAAAGGTGTATTTGTTATCGAGGTTAATGACAACCCCAATATCGATGTCGGCGTGGAAGACCTGGTGTTAAAGGACCGTTTGTATCAAATGGTCATCGAGGAATTTGTGCGCCGGCTAGATCGACAGTTGGAGACTGCCGGCACGAACCGCTGAACCGGCGGTGACAGGGCGCCGAAAGGCTCGACAAGAATAATTGCAGTTTAGAAAAAATAGACCACGATATCTGCGGCAATCAAAATAATGATGACCCATTCCAGGAACGCCGAGTGCTTGTGGTATTGCTCCTGCGCCAGCATATCGAGCAAGCCGTGAATGGTTTCCAGTTTTTTGTCGATAATTTCAATTCTGGGCCGCAGGTCCAGGTATTTGACCAGGCCCAGGTAGTAAGCCTCCAATTCCGGGTAGTCCCAGAAAAATTCCGGCGTGTCCAGCAAGTTAAAATTCAACGTGATGTCATTGGTGGTCTCAAATAGTTTGCCGCGGAGTTTAGCTAAACCTTTTCTCGATAGCGCCACCTTGCCACTATTAGACAGCTGCTCGACGATATAGGCATTTTCCTGAATCACTTCCTGCGCCCTGTTTTCAAAAAAACCCAGTTTCACTGACTGGGCAAACGCGTGACTCAAAGCCAGGCGGGTTAACTGCCCGTCGTTGGGCAACACCAGAAAGTCGTGATGAACTTTAAACGACGCCCCCGGTTCAATACGATAACTGTAGTCCTCCAGAAGCGGCTGCTTGGTCGCTTCCTCGATCTCGCCGACAAGTTCAGCGCATAGTCGCTGACGGTCCGCTTCGGCGAGGTTCCAACCGACCAGGACACCGTAATCGAAAACCCAGGCTTCCCCTTCTGAGACAGTCAATCCGTAGGCATCGCGATAGCGCACCGCACCCATACCCGCAACCAGCAATGCTTCGCATGCGGAAGTCTCCAGACGCTTACCTAGCAGCGTAATAACTATGCGCAGCGATTGAGAGTCGAAGTCGTTAGTAGACATAGAGTTTTACCAGGGATACAGACGCAAGCTTGCCGTTCGAGGTTATCTGTCAGGCACATTAATTTAAATGAGGCTATATACGCTCACCGGCACACTCCTGCAATAGGAGACACAAAAAAAATATAATTTTCCGATCAATCTTTTATATTTTTTGAGTCCGCACCGAAAATCAGACGCTGGACACCACCGTGCCCATCAGTTTGTACACTAGCAACGCAGCGCTAAACTCGTAGGCATGGAAGTGCGGAATCGGTGCAAACTCCATGACATCGAAGCCGATAACGCGACGCTGACGCGCCACCGATGCAAACAGTGACAGGGTCTGATACCAGCCCAGGCCCCCGGGCACCGGGGTGCCGGTGGAGGGAAATACCGAGGGATCGAGGCCATCGATATCGACCGTAAAAAAGACCTGCTCTGGAAAATCGTCGGGCAACGTAAAATCGGTAATGCCATCGGGCACCAATTCTTCGGCATCGAGGTAGTGGACGCCGCATTGTTCGCGAGTGCGTTGTTCCTCTTCGCAAAAGGCGCGCACGCCGAGTTGGAACAGGGGAATATCGCAATCGACGATGCGCTTCATTACCGAGGCATGGCTGTAGGGATTGCCCTCGTAGGCTTCGCGCAGATCCGCGTGGGCATCGATCTGCACCACACCGAAGTTGTCCATGCCCGCCTCGAGCAAACCCTTTATCACGCCGTAGGTGACACTGTGCTCGCCGCCCAGCGCGATAGGAAATTTACCGGCGGCCACAATTGTGCGCGTGGCGGCAGCGATGCGCTCGACCACGGTTTCAGCATCGCCGGTGCAGTCCACCGGTGGATGGGTATGGATGCCTTCGACGCTGGGATTACCGTGACCATCCCAGGTTTCCAGTTGCCAGGAAGCCTGCAAAATTGCCGCTGGCCCTTGCGCCGTGCCGCCGCCGTAAGAGACGGAGGCTTCCCAGGGTACCGGCAGAATATGGAAACGGGCGTCTTCCGGCGCCGGGTGGCGAAACTCGGAACCTAGAAAAACCGGGTACCCGGGCGCCGCCAGTTGATCATAATCCATCAGGACAACCTCATTTTGAAATCGTCGTAGCCGAATTCCCGCACCACTTTTATCGCACCGGTTGTGGAATTCCAGATGGCGATGGCCGGCAGGCGCACACCGTTGAATGTCGTGGTTTTGACCATGGTGTAGTGGGCCATGTCGTCAAAAATCAGCCGCTGCCCCACCTCCAGTGGCTGCTCAAAGCGATAATCGCCCATCACGTCGCCGGCCAGGCAGCTCATGCCGCCGAGGCGATAGCAGTGGTTGCCCTCTGTTTGGCCTCGCTGTACGGCAGTGGCGCCAAAGACTTGCGCCTGGTAGGGCATTTCCAGAGTGTCCGGCATATGGCAGGTGGCGGAGCTGTCGAGAATGGCGAGCTTGCCGCCAGCGCTTTGGCCATAGTCGAGCACATCGAGCACTTCACTGACCAGCACGCCGCTGCGAATAGCGATGGCCTCGCCCGGTTCCAGATAGACCTGTACCTTATATTTTTGCTGAAAGCAGCGAATAGCGGCGATCAGCCCGTCCACATCGTAATCCGGGTGGCTGATCAGATGGCCGCCGCCGAAGTTGACCCATTCCAGTTGCGGTAAAAATCCACCGAATTCTTCCTCCACTGCCGCGAGGGTGCGTTCCAGCGCGTCGAAGCCCTGCTCGCACAGGGTGTGAAAATGCAGGCCGGAAATGCCGACAAGGCTCTGCCCCTCAAATGCGGCCCGGGGAATGCCCAGCCGCGAGCCCGGCGCGCAGGGGTCGTAAATCGGCGTCGCGCCTTCGGAATGCTGGGGATTGATACGCAGGCCGAACTTCAGTTGCGGGCGCTCTGCCACCGCGGCCTGTATTAAGGGCTGAAAACGCTGCCACTGGGCAAAGGAGTTAAACACCACGTGGT
>DJFY01000059.1 GCA_002431545.1 Cellvibrionales bacterium UBA5860
ACCACCGGTAACGCCAAGTCTCCTGCAGCAGGAGGGTGCTACCGTGCGGGTGGTTATGACTTCTGCGGCTCGCGAATTTATCACGCCGCTAACCCTGCAAGCTCTGTCGGGGCATCCGGTACACACCGACTTGCTAGATACCGAAGCCGAAGCTGCAATGGGTCACATCGAACTCGCGCGCTGGGCTGATATCGTGCTGGTGGCACCGGCGAGCGCCGATTTTATCGCCGCGCTTTGTCACGGTACGGGTGCCGATTTACTGAGCGCGGTCTGCCTGGCAGCCCACTGCCCACTGGCTGTTGCTCCCGCAATGAATCAGGGCATGTGGGCCAAAGCCGCCACGCAGGACAACATTAAAACGCTACAGCAACGTGACGTGCACATTTTTGGGCCCGGAGACGGTTATCAGGCCTGCGGCGACGTCGGACCGGGCCGAATGATCGAGCCTTTGCTCCTTGCAGAAGCGGTCAGTGGCTTGTTCACTCGAGGCACGCTCGCCGGCAGGCGTGTCGTCATTACGGCAGGCCCGACCCGCGAAGCCATCGATCCGGTGCGTTTTATTTCCAACCACAGCTCCGGCAAAATGGGTTATGCCCTGGCTGCCGCAGCCGTGGAAGCCGGCGCCGAAACGACTCTGGTTTCCGGCCCGGTTGCTCTGGAACCCCCGGACCGGGTCCAACTGGTAGAGGTTGTTTCGGCTAAAGAAATGCTAACGGCATCGTTGCAAGCTGTGGCTACCGCGGATATTTTTATAGCCGCCGCAGCGGTCGCCGACTACGCGCCCCGACAATGCTCACCACAGAAAATAAAAAAGAATAACGACACTATGACGTTGGAACTCTGCAAAAACCCGGATATCGTTGCGACCGTAGCTGCGTTGGAAAGCAGACCGTTTACTGTCGGCTTCGCAGCGGAGACGGACAACCTGGAAACCCATGCCAGGGACAAACTGATACGCAAATGTCTCGACCTGGTCATCGCAAACGATGTGTCCAACGACACTATCGGCTTCAACAGCGATGACAATCAGGTCACGCTGGTTACCGCGGACAGCGCGGAGACCATACCGCTGATGAGTAAAACGACGCTGGCCAGATTTCTGATCAACTACATTGCTGAGCGGCTTATAAACAAGGCGGCGGGTTAACCAGCGTGCTTCATGAAGTCACGCACCACTGGAACCGCCAGCTCCCGGGAGGCAGCATTTTTTACCCGACCGCGCAAAACAAGGACCGCGCTAGACTGTGAAACCAGGTGAAACCCTTCGAGCCCTGACTCGCACCCCGCTGATACTGGTCGCCGTATTGATCACTCTCGGATACGCGGCCTACATCACCCACAAGCTCTATCAAAACCTGGTTGTAGCCCCGTGGCAGGAACGAGTTACCGAGCGTGTCACTGCAGAAGCCCTATCGGGAGCCGGCTACGTATCCAGATATTTTTCCCGGCTGCAAAACCAGCTCCAAGCAGCGGGCAGGGATGCCGAACTGGCCAGGCGTCTGGCGCCCGGAGGAAACGACGAGGACGCGGGTGAGGACGCTGCTGTCATCGACCGCCTGAGACAAGAATGGCCGAATATCAGTGAGATTTCCGTGTTGAAATCTTATCAGGCTTATCCGGATCGCTCGAACAACTTCGTCGCCACTGATTTACTACGCCAGGCCGGTAACGGCGATTATCCCGAACCTGCGGCAGGCAAGCTGGAGGACGATTGGCACATATTCGTCGCCTCGCCCGTGCTTGACGGATCTGGCAGCGTCGCCGGCATCATCCTGGTACGCCTCGCGCCGGAGGCTCTCGATGCGGCCCTGCAAGCGGTACTAAGCCAGGCGACGCGCGTCGAGCTTCAACAAACCACGCGCGGCTTTGCCCCTCAGACCATTTATCAATACGGCGCATCCAGTGCAGAGGGTCCAAGCGCGACCGCCCCGGTGAAAACGATCGTCGGTTGGAATTATTTCCTGGTCGGCCCCAGTACCCTGACTACCGAGACCCCGAAACCGGTTGGCTATTTTGCAATCAGCGTCGCCGGCATCATCTGCGCGGTAGCGGCCATCATTTATTTGCTGGCCCACTATCAGACCTTGCTTTCCAGAAACATTACCAGTGTGCTGAAAAAAGAGCCCAGCGACGACAACGACATATCGCCGGAGCAACTCGAGGAGATGGTCGCAGAAAGCCTGGCCGAACGAAAAGCCGAGGGCGCGGCGAAACGCGCTCAACTGGACTCAGACGTTTTCGATATATCGACAGGGATTCCGCGCAATGTGTTTCGAAACTACGATATCCGCGGTGAGGCCGATCGAGAGATCTCCGTCGATTTTGCCAACCTGCTGGGCAAAACGCTGGGCACCCGCGCCTTGCGTGCGTCGCAATCCGCCCTCGCGGTGGCCGCGGATGGACGGGTCTCCAGCCCACGCCTGAAAAAGGCGCTGGTAGAAGGCATTTTGTCCACCGGATGCAACGTTATAGACTTCGGCCAGGTGCCAACACCGATATTCAATTTTGGCATCTACCATCTGAACACCGTCGACTCGGGTGTAATCGTCACCGCCAGCCACAACCCGATGCGGGACAACGGGTTCAAATTGGTAATGGACAATCGCGCGCCAGATGCCGAGGCTATTCAAACACTCGCCGATGGCATGAGCGGCGGCGACTGGGACAAGGGTAAGGGTACGGTCGAAGAAGTGGATGTTGTCGAGCCCTATTTCGACGCCGTGTCGGCCGATGTCGTAATCGCCACGCCGCTGAAAATAGTGGTCGATGGCGCTAGCGGTGCTATGGGCCCTTTTGCGCCCGGCCTGCTGGAAGCGTTTGGCTGCGAGGTGATTCCACTTTACTGCGAGGTCGACGGCACCTTCCCTTACCACCCGCCGGATCCGAGCGATCCTAACAACCTGAAGGATTTAATCACCACAGTCACCCACCAGCAGGCAGATCTCGGCTTTGCCTTTGATGGAGACGGTGACCGGGTGGTCGCAGTGAGCGGCAGTGGCCGCATAGTCTGGCCGGACGAGCTGATGATGGTTTTTGCCCGCGATCTACTCACCAAACAACCGGGCGCGGATGTAGTCTTCGACGTCAAGTCGACACGCCGGCTGAACGCCCTGGTCAGCAGTTACGGGGGCAGGCCCCTGATGTGGAAAACAGGCCATTCCAATATTCGCAATAAAATTGCCGAGGCCGAGGCGCCGCTCGGCGGCGAATTCAGCGGCCACATTTTTTTCCGCGACCGGTGGTTTGGCGTCGATGATGGCCTGTATACTGCCGCGCGCCTGATCGAAATACTCAGTCTGCGCGAACAAAGCCTCGACGAGATGATCGAGGGATTCGATGTCGCCGTGGCAACCCCGGAAATCAAAGTCCCGGTGGATGAAGAGCAAAAATTCGAGCTTATCGAAAAATTACGTGCGTCCGGAGACTTCGGCGACGGCATAGTGAATGACATCGACGGCATACGAGTCGAGTATTCCGACGGCTGGGGTTTGGTGCGGGCTTCAAACACGTCAGCCAATTTAACCTTGCGCTTCGAGGCGGAAAACGAAGCGGCGCTCGGTCGCATTCAGGCTATCTTCAAACCGGTACTGGAACAACACCTGGCGGACGTTAAACTGCCCTTTTGAACCGCCGGACGAAGTTCCCCTGACGACGACACTGACCCCCTAGCGGAGTTTTTAAATGCCACTCTCCCGACACGAGGCTATCGATACTGTTCGCATACTGTCCGAAGCCCTGCCCTATATTCGAAAATTTACCGGTCGCACGCTGGTGGTCAAATTTGGCGGCAACGCGATGACTGACGACAAGCTCAAGCAGAGTTTTGCCCGGGACATCGTCTTGATGAAACTGGTGGGCATGAATCCTGTCGTCGTGCATGGCGGCGGACCACAGATAGGCAACCTGTTGGCCCAACTGGACATCAAATCAGAATTCATCGACGGCATGCGGGTAACCGACAGCCAAACCATGGACGTGGTGGAAATGGTGCTCGGTGCAGCCGTCAATAAAGAAATCGTCAACCTGATTAACCAGGCCGGTGGCAAGGCGGTGGGCCTGACTGGCAAGGACGGCCAGCTGATCACCGCCCACAAAATGGTGGTCTCCAGAAAAAGTCCGGAAATGGCGGCGCCGGAAATTATCGATATCGGTCATGTCGGTGAGGTCGACGCGATCAACCGCAACGTTATCGACATGCTCACCGCAAGCCATTTCATTCCTGTGATCGCCCCCATCGGCGTCGACGCGGAGGGCCGTTCGTACAATATCAACGCCGATCTGGTTGCCGGCAAAATTGCAGAAGTCCTCGCCGCTGAAAAACTGATTCTGCTCACCAACGTCGCCGGTTTGCAGGATGCTTCCGGCAATGTACTGTCCGGGCTGGGTACCGAGGACGTCGACAGGCTGATCGCGGAAGGTGTCGTCAAAGACGGCATGCTACCGAAAATTCGTTGTGCGCTGGAGGCCGTAAAAAAAGGCGTCACGTCGGCACATATTATCGACGGCCGCGTCGACCACGCTGTGCTTCTGGAAATCTTCACCGACACGGGCGTCGGCACGCTGATTACCAACGCCGACCTGCAAGACAGTCATCTCGATCCATAACAACACACGGGTAAGGAATCACGACACGGTGGCGCGACGCAAAGCATCCCGACGCGAGCAAATATTAGCGGCTCTGGCCGAACTCCTGGAAACCGCTCCTCACGAACGTATCACCACGGCGGCGCTGGCGAAACACCTGGGAGTTTCCGAGGCCGCCCTGTACCGCCATTTCCCGAGCAAGGCGCGTATGTATGAGGGCTTGCTGGAATTCGTCGAAGACACCATCTTTACCAATGTCCGGGCCGTGCTCAACACCGAGCCAACCATCGAAGCCCAGTGCCAGGGAATTCTCACAGTGTTTTTAACCTTTTGCGAAAAAAACCCCGGGATCACCCGTATCCTGATAGGAGACGCCCTGGTTGGCGAAAGTGAGCGCTTGCATACACGGGCTGCGCAAATTCTGGAGCGGCTGGAGACTCAGCTCAAGCAGGCGTTTCGCGAGGCCAGCGTACGGGAACGCAAACTGACTATGCTTTCGGTGGCAGAAACTTCGGAAATGCTGGTGGCGATGGTCGAGGGCAAGGTGCGGCTATTTGTGCGCAGTGGCTTCAAGCGCCTACCGAGTACCCATTGGCCGGCACAGTGGCGTTATCTGTCGTCACAGTTAATTCGCTAGCTGGAAGACTCGCGGTGTGCAGCCGTCGACCCTTGCTCGGCGGTTAATTCGTTATAGCGGGACTCGTATTTCAGGTAGAGCGCCTGCTGGTCCGCGTATTCCCGGCGCCGTTCGTCCAGGATCTTCTTTGCCTTGTTTTCCTGCTGGTCCAGCTGTGTCAAAACGTCCTTGACCGCATCGGGGACCGCCTGGCCGCTACGCTGGTAGTTGGCCGCCCGCGCCTGTTCGCGAGCACGCTGTTTGCGCGTATCGTTGATATTGGACTCTACGAGCTGGATTTCCCGCTCCAGCAATTGCAGTTTACGTTCACCGGCACTGCGGATCTCGGCGACAGAACCAAAGCTTTTTAGAATAAAACTGTCTTCCCGCTTGCGCTCCTCAATGACACTTTCATCCTCGACAACCTCCTCGCTTTGAGGTGGTACCACTTCCAGAAGCTGGCCACCGCGACTGAGTATCTCGTAGCCGCCCGGGATATATTTCGGCGGCACATTGTCGTCAATGACCACCACGCCATGGTCATTCTTGTAGCGATAGAGGTTCTGGGCGCAGGCCTGACTCACCACAACGCACAACAAAGCTGCCAGCAGGGCTCTCGAGGGGAAACAAGTGTACATTCGTGTTACAGGACGTATTGTCACTTTAATCAAACGCCAAATTCAGCCTGATAACGCTCGATGCGAGCTAACAGTGCTTCATCCGCGTTATTTTGGCGAATATAAACCAGTATATCCTCAATATCGACGACACTCGTCACACTTACGCCCACTGAGGATTCCAGTTCCTGAATGGCGGACTGGCTGCCCCGGCCGCGCTCGCGCCGATCCAGGCCCACGACGATACCGGCTGCCTCGGCACCGGACTGCTCGACGAGCTCCAACGCCTCCCTGATCGCGGTACCAGCGGTAATGACGTCGTCCACAATGAGCACTCTGCCCGCCATTGGGCTGCCCACGGTGACGCCGCCTTCGCCATGAGTCTTGGCTTCTTTGCGATTGAAACAGTAAGGCACATCGCGCTGAAAGTGATCGGCCAGGGCGATCGCCGTGGCCGTAACCAGCGGAATACCTTTGTAGGCGGGACCAAACAGGATATCGAACTCGATACCGAGATCGACAATCGCCCTGGCGTAGCAGCTGCCAAGCGCGCTGACAGCAGCTCCGGAAGCAAACGCTCCGGCATTGAAAAAATACGGGCTGACCCGGCCGGACTTCAGCGTGAACTCACCAAAGCGCAAAGCCTGTCGCTGTAGAGCGAGCGCGATAAATTCCTGTTGGTATTGAGCTAGCATAACTTTCCGATATTCCCCGCTTTGATTTGTCGCAACCGGACGCCGACACCCGCATTTGGCCGATCAACTAAGGTATCATATACGCCGATTGTATTAAGGGTTAGTCATGCGTGTTATCAGCCTTTCCGCCGATGGCGTCTATGCCGCCAGCGAGCAGGGTTTGTACGAGTGGTTGGCGGGCCAGGACGCTGAAATTATCTGTCTTCAGGATTTGCGGGCTCGTGCCTATGAACTCGAAGATGACCAAGCACTGCAACTCGACGGTTACTTCTCGTACTTCTTCGACGGCATGGAAGATCAAGCCAACGGTGTCGCGATATATACGCGCTCAATGCCGAAGGCAATTATGTACGGCTTCGGCCTGGCCAGCGGCGAAGACATGAATGGCCGCTATCTGCAGGCCGATTTCGAGCGCCTGAGCGTTATCTCGATGCTTTGCCCAACCGCCTTTGGCAACGAAGAACAGCGCCACCTGCGCAGGGAATTTATGCAGGGCCTGCAAAACCATCTACTGAAAATTTCGCGCAAAAACCGCGATTACATCTTTTGCGCCAATCTCCAGGTACCTCATACGGATGCGGACTCCGAGCAGCCGGAGACGACTACGGAAGATTCCGAGGCGCTGGCGGAAGAGCGGCTTTGGCTCGATCAGCTTTATAGTGAGATCGGCTACCAAGACGGTTTTCGCGCGGGTAACGGTGATGCCGACGAGTACAGCTGGTGGCCTTCGGGCAGTATTGGCGAGGGCTACGGACAACGCGCCGACACGCAAATTGTCTCCCAGAGTCTTGCGTCGCGAATCGAATACGCTGTGCTTTACAAAGCCAAAACTTTTTCCAGCCACACTCCGGTTATCGTCGACTACGATATCGAAACACTTTAGGACGGCACTTATTAGCGCGCTGCCGGCAGCGCGCCCGCCAGAGCCATCTGCTGAATCCTGAAGAGGTCTGCTATACCGTTGCGCGCCAGGCCAAGCATCGTATTAAACTCGCCTTCCGAAAACGCCGCACCCTCCGCCGTACCCTGTATCTCGATAAAACCGCCATCGCTGTTCATAACGACGTTCATGTCGGTTTCCGCTCGGGAGTCCTCCTGATAATCAAGATCGAGGACCGGCTCACCCGCATAGATGCCCACCGAAACCGAGGCCACCATATTCAACAGAGGATTCTCTTTGATCCGCTTGGCGTCACGCAAATGAGCGACGGCATCAGCCAACGCCACACAGGCACCGGTAATGGCTGCCGTGCGCGTACCGCCATCCGCCTGGATAACATCGCAGTCTATAGTCACCGTATTTTCGCCAAGTTTACCGAGATCCATCGCCGCACGCAGAGAGCGTCCGATTAGGCGCTGTATTTCCTGTGTTCTGCCTCCCTGTTTACCGCGCGCTGCCTCGCGATCCATACGGGAGTGTGTAGAACGCGGCAACATACCGTATTCGGCAGTGACCCAGCCCTGGTTCTTGCCGCGCAGGAACCTCGGCACGCCGGGCTCAGCGGAAGCGGTACAAAGAACCCGGGTGTCGCCAAAGGACACCAGCACCGAGCCCTCCGCATGCCGGGTATATCCCCGTTCGATTCTAACCGGCCGCAACTGCCCCGGCCGCCTACCGGAAGGACGTGCCATAATTTCTCCTGGCGCAAAACAAGTTACGCCGACCAATGGTGGTCGGCCCGGGCGGTGCATTGTAGCGAAAATATTCCCTGTCCGCGGCTTTTCACTTTGTTAATATATCCGCCAATCACGCTGTACACACAGGCCATGCCAAAAAGTATGACGGCTTTTGCCCAGGCCCATGCCAGCCAACCCTGGGGCTCGCTGACCTGGGAAATTCGCTCAATTAACCATCGTTATCTGGAATTACACTTCAGGCTACCCGATGCGCTGCGCGACATCGAACAGTCCCTTCGGGAGACTGCCCGCGCCCATGTTCAACGCGGCAAGGTCGATTGTTACTTGCAACTGGTGATCGATCATTCCACCAGCGACATCGGCATTGATCAGACAGCAGCACGCCGTTACGTTTCGGCGTGCGAAACGATTGCCAAACTGATCGACGACCCGGCGCCGTTGAATCCCCTGCAAATTCTCGACCGGCCGGGTGTTATCGCCGAAGACCCGTCGTTCGCGGAAGATCTAAAACAGGTAGCGCAGGCAACCTACGCAACCGCGCTCACCGACCTGGGTGCAGGGCGGCTTCGCGAGGGCGAAAAACTGGCAGCGTTTATCAAAGCCAGACTAGAGGAAATCCGCAGGCACGTACTCGCCTTGCGGAGCGACCTGCCGGCATTACGTGCCGCTCAACAAAGGAAAATCACAGATAAGCTCGCCGAATTTGGCGACCGCCTGGATCAGGACCGGCTGGAACAGGAACTGGTTTATCTCGCCCAGAAGACAGACGTCGACGAGGAGCTGGACCGTCTGGACACACACGTCGACGAAGTTGCCAAGGTGCTGGCGCAGGATAAACCCTCTGGCCGACGGCTCGACTTCCTGTTGCAGGAGCTGAACCGCGAAGCCAACACGCTGGCTGCGAAAGCAAATGCCGGCTCGACGACTTATGCGGCGGTTGATTTAAAGGTGTTAATCGAACAGATCCGCGAGCAAATTCAAAATCTGGAATAGGCTGGTATGACTAAATTGCAGGGCACGCTTTACACTGTATCGGCACCTTCCGGGGCCGGCAAAACCAGCTTGGTCAATGCTCTGGTGGCGCGAGACCCGAACCTCAAAGTCTCTGTATCGCACACCACGCGAAGTAAACGCCCGGGAGAAACCGAGGGCGTTAATTACCATTTCATCGAAGAAGCACAGTTTTTACAGCTACTGGAACGCAATGCCTTTTTGGAACACGCACGCGTCTACGATCACTATTACGGGACCAGCGAATCCTGGGTTCGCGAGACGCTGGCAGCGGGTCACGACGTGATTCTCGAGATCGACTGGCAGGGCGGCCAGCAGATCCATAAGCAGATACCCAACAGTATCAGGATATTTATCCTGCCACCTTCAAAAAAGGCGCTCGAAGAGCGCCTTACTGGCCGCGGCCAGGACGGGACCGAGGTCATCGCTCGAAGGCTCGCCCTGGCCAAAGAAGAGATGTCACACTTTGTGGAAGCGGACTACCTGGTCGTCAACGAAGATTTCGAACAAGCACTTGCGGAGCTTGAAGCCATATTCCGTTGTCAAAGACTGGCCGTAGCAAACCAGGAAATCCGTCACGCTGCGTTGCTCAGGGAGTTGTTGGCCTGATGCCTGATAATTTAGAATACGCGGTTCCCGACAGCCCAGCGTCCGAATTGGATATGTAACTACGCATGTCCGATGGGGCCACATCCTGTCGAAACACGCGCACAGAGCGAGAAAGCACCCATGGCAAGAGTAACCGTAGAAGATTGTCTCGACCACGTAGATAACCGTTTTGAACTGATCCTGGTCGCGGCTAAACGCGCCAGACAACTCTCCGTTGGCGGCAAGGAACCACTCGTGCCCTGGGAAAACGACAAAGCAACTGTTGTCGCCCTCAGGGAACTGGAACAGGGTTTGATCGATGCCGGTATTCTGGACCAGCAGGATGAGCCTGAAGAAGCGCTGTCTCTCGACATTTTTTCCCAGAGCGCGGATGAAGCCCCGGCCGCTGAAATCGAGGAAAATCCGCCACCTGCCCAGCCGGAAGAATAGTACCGGCACCGGGGGAACACTTGCAGGCTATCGAAACGCTCACCGATAAACTCTCTTCCTACATGGAGCCCGCGCAGACCCGAAAGGTGATTCGCGCGTACAAGTTCGCTGAAAAGGGCCATCGCGGCCAATACCGCCAGAGCGGCGAGGATTACATCAGTCATCCCGTTGCCGTCGCCCATATCCTTGCCGACATGCACATGGACCACGAGAGCCTGATGGCCGCCATGTTGCACGATGTTATCGAAGACACCGACTTTACCCGCGGCCAGCTGTCGCGACGCTTTGGGCGAACCGTGGCTGCACTTGTCGACGGCGTCAGTAAACTCAGCGAAATTGAATTCTCCTCACACGCCGAAGAACAGGCAGAAAATTTTCGCAAAATGTCCCTGGCAATGGCGAGGGACATACGCGTGGTACTGGTCAAGCTCGCCGACCGCCTGCACAACATGCGCACGCTCGGCCATGTCTCGCACGAGAAGCGCCGTCGCGTCGCGCGCGAGACGCTGGAGATCTACGCGCCGATCGCCCAGCGCCTGGGCATCAACTTCATCCGCACCGAGCTGGAGGACCTGGCCTTTGCCAACCTCTACCCCAAGCGTCACGGCGTGCTGCAGGAAGGCGTCAGCGCGCAGCTCGGCGACACGCGCAAGCTGATCCGCGAGGTGGAGCAGAAGCTGTCGACCACACTGCGCGAGGAGGGCATCGGCGCCAGCGTCGTCGGCCGCCAGAAGAACCTGTTCGGCATCTACCAGAAGATGCGGCGCAAGAAGCTCAAGCTGCTCAAGGTCACCGACCTGCTGGGCTTCCGCGTCATCGTCTCCAAGGTCGACGACTGCTACCGCGCGCTGGGTGTCGTGCACCACGTCTACAAGCCGGTGCCGCTGGAGTTCGACGACTACATCGCCAACCCGAAGGCCAACGGCTACCAGTCGCTGCACACCGCCTGCGTCGGGCCCATGGGCCACAAGATCGAGGTGCAGATCCGCACGCGCGACATGCACCACGTGGCCGAGAGCGGCATCGCCGCGCANNGACCGCCTGCACAACATGCGCACACTGGGCGTACTTCGCCCGGAAAAACGCCGCCGCATCGCTCGTGAAACACTAGACATTTATGCACCTATTGCCCAGCGCCTGGGAATGAACGACGTGAGAATCGAACTTGAGGATCTTGGATTTGCCGCGCTCTATCCCCTTCGGCACCAGCGCATCTCCGAGGCCCTGAAAGCCAAGCGTGGCCGGCGTATCGAGCTGGTTCAGGAAATCCAGACTCACTTGCAGGAAGAACTGGGCAAGAACGCTATAGAGGCTATAGTCAGCGGACGGGAAAAACATCTCTGGAGTATCTACCAGAAGATGAAAACCAAGAAGCGCTCATTCAAGGACATTACCGACGTCTTTGCCTTTCGCATCGTCGTCGACGCCGTCGACGAGTGCTATCGTGTACTTGGCGTGATTCACAATCTCTACAAACCCGTGCCGGGCGCCTTTAAAGATTACATCGCGATCCCCAAATCCAATGGCTACCAGTCCCTGCATACGGTACTCGTGGGCATGCAGGGCGTGCCCATCGAAGTGCAGATCCGCACGCACGAAATGGACGACCTGGCGAACTACGGTATCGCCTCGCACTGGCTTTACAAAACCGGACTGGAAAACGCTGAGGGAAATCAGACACGCACCAACCGCTGGGTCAAGGGCCTGCTCGATATTCAGCAAAAGGCCGGCAACTCCCTTGAATTTATCGAGCACGTCAAGACTGACCTGTTCCCCGACGAGGTCTATGTCTTTACACCCAAGGGCGTCATCATCGAGCTGCCCTCCGGGGCCACCCCGGTGGATTTCGCCTACGCCGTACACACCCAGATTGGCGACACTTGCGTGGCCTGCGAGATCAACGGGCAGCTGAGTCCGCTGTCACAACCCCTGGAAAGCGGCCAGCGAGTGCGTATCATCACAGCGCCGGGCGCACAGCCTAACCCCTCCTGGCTCAATTTTGTCCACTCGGCCAAGGCTCGCAGCGCCATCAGGCATTTCCTCAAACACCAGCAACACGAAGAATCTGTCGACCTCGGCAAACAACTCCTCGACCGGGCGCTGAACAGCTTTGGTTCGAGCTACAAGAAAATCAGAAAATCCCAGATCAAACACCTTTTGAAGGAAACCGGGGCTGGCAGTTTCGAATCCGTGTTACAGCAAATCGGTCTGGGCGATCGGGTCGCCTATGCCGTGGCCAATATTCTGATACCCGAGAACAAACGCAAACCGGTAGACGCGAGCAAAGTCGATTCCCCAATCATGGTCGACAGCACCGAGGGGCTGGTCATCAGCTACGCACGCTGCTGTCACCCCATTCCCGGCGATTTGATCCTCGGCCATCTGAGTCCGGGCCGCGGCCTGGTCGTGCACCGGGATATCTGCAACAACCTGGGCGATATTCGCGGTAGTGCGGAAAAGAGTATGCCACTGCATTGGTCTCCCACTGTCAAAGCGGAATTTCCCGTCGAGCTGAAGCTGGAAGTCACCGCCGATCGCGGCATCATCGCCACCCTGGCGGCGCGCATTGCGGCGCAGGATGCCAACATCGAGCAAATTAGTGTCGATGAGCGCGACGCTCACACCAGTGTGGTGAAACTGGTGGTCGGGAGTCGGGATCGGGTTCACCTGGCCAATATCATGAGGCGAATCCGCAGCCTGAAACCAGTAAAATCCGTGCAACGCACCAAAAGCTAGGGACCAACTATGCCCAACCGAGCCGTTATACATACCGAGAAAGCACCGCGCGCCATCGGCACCTATTCCCAGGCAATCAAAATCAATAACACAGTCTATCTCTCGGGGCAGATCCCCCTGGTACCCGACACCATGGAAATGGTGGGTAGCGATATTAAAGAGCAGGTACACCAGGTGTTTCGCAATCTGTCGGCCGTTTGCGAAGAAGCGGGCGGAGATCTGGGCAAAATCGTCAAACTCAACATTTTTCTGACCGACCTCAGCCATTTCGAAACGGTCAACGGCATCATGGCTTCTTTGTTTTCCGAGCCTTATCCCGCGCGCGCCGCGATCGGGGTCAAATCGCTGCCGCGCGACGCACTCGTCGAAATGGATGCCGTCATGGTGGTCTGAGGCAGCGGGCTACGGGCGATAATGGTGTGGGCTCGAGTCACAGCTTAAAGCGCTAACGCTTCTCGACTGTCGACGTCAAGCCAGCGGGCCGAGCGTTGCCAGATAACTTTCGATATCGAACCGCGCCAGCGACCAGTGGTAACTAACGCGAGAGGGGTGGCGAGGATGCCCGGCTCGCGTGGGCGGACCAAAGTGCCACCAGCGGGCTTCCAGCCCGTGAAGCCGTTGCGCTATCTGCCAACAGGCCTTGGCTAAGTAAGTCCGCTTACCAATTTCAGCACCCCAGGCTGCCCACAAGTCTGGCCGACCAAACTCCGCCGCAAGTTCACAGATCAGTTCCAGGTTCCGGCGCTGCAGCCGCACGTTGACAGACTTTGGTAACTGATCCGGAGAAGGGCATCTCACCGGGTACAAGTTGACCATGACAAAGCCGTCATATCCGGCAGTCGCGGCAATTCGCGCGGCCTTGGCAATGGTGATATCTGATTTGTAGGGGGTCGCCGTGTTCGGATTGAGACCCACCACCATCAGGGGCCGGCGACCGGACTTACCCAGCAGAAAGCGCGCGCTGTTCTGGCGATTGCTCCGGTAGATATCGAAAATCGGGGACGGTGAATCCAATGTGGTACCAGACTACTGGAATCAGCTTGGTCGAGGGACTGAGTCAATCAGCGTAAACGATAAACTCGAGCAAATTCTCGTCGGGATCCCGCGTGTATATGCTGATGCCAACGTCAGAACCGCCGTTGCGTCCGCCCTTGCGCTCCACCGGTCCTTCTTCGATAGCCGCGCCGAGCGCCCGCAACTTGTCCAGCAGAGAGGCCTGAGTGCCTGCCCAAACGAAACAAAAATCGCCGCAGCCCGGCTGTGCCGAGTGACCGCGCAGGGTGAACTTGCCCGACTGCCAGATTTCCGGCACGTGCAGGTTGATCTTATTGTCGCCGAAGTGTACCGAATATACCCGACCGCCGTAGTCGTCGCTAACTCGGCAGCCAAGGGCCCGATAAAAATCCAGCACCAACTGCACCTGGCGCATGGGGATGGCGACATGGTCAAACCCGGTAATCATGGCGCCGCCAACACATCACCGTCGATTCCTTCGACGACGAACATGCGCGTCACGGTGGATTTATGCCGCATTTTCCGCGCTTCGCGATAGGCATCGGAGTCGAGCCACTCCCGAGCCCGTTCCATACTGTCGAATTGCAGCACTACTGTTCTGTTGGGTGAAACGTTGCCCTCAAAAACCTCCGTCTTGCCGCCCCGCGCAAGGTATTTACCACCAAAAGCCCTGACGATGTCCGGTGCCAGTTCCCGATATTGCGCATAGAGCTCGGGATCGGTCACCTTAATATCGATAATTACGTAAGCCGTCATGATCTGTCCGGTATCCGTTTTTAATCCTGTAAATGGCCATGAGCCGATGATTCATTCATCTGTACTCTACACGCTGGCTATACAGATGCAGTTTAATCGCGCCTAAACATCCGCGCAGGGTACAACCAGGTTTTCCGCGTAGTTGTCGAGCAAAGCCAGCATCGCCGCCTGAGAATCGGCAAATCCGACCAGGATAATTTGCTCGACCCCCAGATCCGCAAAGCGTTTGATGGTATCCACGTCGCAGGTGGTATCGTACGGCGAGATCGCGAGTTCCAGCTCGCTGAGGCTCCGGCCGTACTTTCCGAGTATGGCGCGAAGTTTGTCGAGACGCTCGGGGAGCGTGTCCGGCGTCAAGCGATATCCCATCCAGCCCTGACCAAATTCCGCGACGCGGCGCAACGCCGCGTTACTCTCGCCGCCGAAAAACAATGGCGGGTGGGGTGTTTGCACGGGTTTCGGCGTCTGTACGCAGGGTGGCAAAGTATAGTATTTACCCTCAAAGCTGGAAACAGAATCGCACCAGAGACTGCGTACAACCTCAAGATAGTCCCGGGTACGACTGCCGCGATGTTCAAAGGGCACGTTCAACGCGGCAAATTCTTCTGCCGACCATCCGGTGCCTACACCGACCACAGCGCGCCCACCCGATAGCACATCCAGATCTGCCGCCTGCTTGGCAAAGTAAACCGGATTGCGCTGCGGCAGAATAGAAATTCCTGTGCCGAGCTTTATAGTCTTTGTGTAGGCTGCGAGGAAGGTGAGGGCGGTAAAGGGCTCGATAATACCGGTCTCGGCAGCAAAAGGCGCAACGCCATCGTCACTGTAGGGGTAGGAGGACTGATAGTTTTCAAAGTTGACCACATGTTCGGCAGCCCAGAGGTGGCTAAAACCACGCTCTTCCATAGCTTGCGCTGTACTGATCAGGTACTCGGGCCGCGAGGCCACGGGCCCGCCAAACAAAGTCTGTACGCCAAATTTCATAGACGCCCCCTTTATTATTAAGCGGTTATATTCCAAGGCGGTTACGCTTACAGCCTAGTCGATTTCTCCCCGCGCTCAAACTGGTGCGCTACCGCCGGCTCTTGGCCCCACTCTATCAGCAGTCGATATTTCGGAAATTTTCCGACACCTCTAAAGCAATGCCGCCAACTCCAGACGCCATGCTCTGCCATTTGCCCTAACCCGCAAAACTGTTTTTCAGGGAGCGCCAGACTACGCGCAAACTGCCGTGGGCAAAGGGCGGCTTAATAAAGCCGTGGATCTCGCCGCGGGGATTGACCAGAACCAGGTTCCCCGAATGCTGGGGCTCCTCTCCCTGCAAGCCGGGACGGTAAGGCACACTGAGCTGGCTGGCAAAGTTGATAAGGTCACCGGCATTACCGGTTACGCCGACAAAATCCTGGTTAAAGCCAGACACATACTGAGCCATCACAGCCGGTGTGTCGCGCGCCGGATCGACCGACACCAGCACGACATCGAAAGCCTGTTTTTCCTTTTCGGGCAATTCGGCATAAGTCTTCGCCAGCACGGCCATGGTCGCCGGGCAGATGTCGCCGCAATGGGTAAAGCCGAAAAACAAGACGGACCAACGACCCTGCAGCTGTTCGAGCCCAAAAGGTTGCGCGCTGTGATCCTGCAGCTCAAAGGGCAGGATAGGGCGCGGATCATCCAGCACGATGACACCATAATCGCGCAATTCGTGTTTGTTCAAAATGCGCGGCGTGGACAACTTGTTGATCAGCGCCGCCATTGTCAAGGTGCTAAAAACAATCACACCGACAACAACCAAACGGATATTGCGTTTGATTTTTTTGTCGCGATTATCGTTTGTGCTGGCAGGCATCAAAGAGGACGTTGGCGTTCAAGCGAAAAGAAGTATGCCTTTGACTCAACCAAGTGGTGATCCAACAGCATGATGGCAAACAGTGCCAGCAGGTAAACAATGGAGTATTTAAACGTGGTCATACCCAGGCCGGCTTGCTCACTGACCAGGAGCTTCACCGCCCAGTACAGAAACCCGGCGCCGAGAAGCACGGCGCCGAGCAGGTAGAGCCAGCCGCTCATACCCGACAGCCAGGGCAGCAGCGTCACGATCAGCATCAATACCGTGTAGAGCAGAATATGTAACTTGGTATAGCGATCGCCGTGAGTGACGGGAAGCATGGGCACTTCCGCTTTCGCGTATTCGTCTTTACGGTGCAGGGCGAGGGCCCAGAAATGTGGTGGCGTCCAGGCAAAGACGATCAACACCAGCAACAGCGCGTAGGGATGAATTTCACCGGTGACCGCCGTCCAGCCCAGCAAGGGCGGCGCAGCGCCCGCCAGTCCGCCGATGACGATGTTCTGTGGTGTCGCCCGCTTCAAAAAAATAGTGTATATCACAGCGTAGCCCAGCAGGGACGCGAACGTCAGCCAGGCCGTCAACGCATTGATAAAAACCAGTAGTATCGCCATACCGCCGCCACCGAGAACTGCCGCGAACAGCAGGGCCTGTGTCGGCCCTACACGGCCTTGAGCTATGGGGCGATCCAATGTACGAGCCATTTTGAGATCAATGCGACGGTCAACAAGATGGTTTACCGTCGCAGCAGACGCCGCGCACAGGGCAATACCCAGATTCCCCAACACCAGTACCTCAAGTGGCACCATACCCGGCACCGCGAGGAACATGCCAACCAGGGAAGTGACAATCATCACCACCACCACGGCGGGCTTGCACAGCTCGAGGTAATCCCGCCAGCTGGCGGACTCCAGGTGATCGAGTTCAGCCTGGTTCATACCATCTGCTCGCCTTTCAGTTTGTCTCGCTGTTCGCTATTCGCTGGCAGCCGTTTTACAGCCCACATCTGAACCCCCAGGGTCGCCAGTGTCAACAGTAACACCGCAGCACCCACATTATGCAAAACGGCTACGGGCAATGGAATTGCCCACAGAACATTGCTGATGCCGAGCGCCACCTGAACCAGGAGGGCTGCGAATATGAGGGCTGCCAGACGTTTGATCCGCACATCGTCAACGCGAAACAACGCCAGGCAGAACAGGCTTAGATAGGCAAACACTGCCAAAGCCCCCACGCGGTGTACAACATGGATAGCGATGCGCGCCTCATTGGTCAATAGTCCGCCAAGGTAATTAGGGCCTACAGTCTGGAATAAATTAAACCCGGCAGCCAGATCCATGGACGGCCACCACTGTTGCTGGCATTGGGGGAAATCGCTACAGGCAAAGGCCGCATAATTGGAGCTGAGCCAGCCACCCAGGGCAATTTGCAGCACGACTAGAATAATCGCTACAACCAGCCAGGGCTGGAACGCCGCCAGCCGCCTGCGACACCCACTTGTCAGGCGCCAGGGCTCCCGGCGCAGGCGAAGAAACAACACCCACGACAAAGAAAACGTAGCAACCCCCCCCAACAAATGGGCCGTAACCACTTGCGGCCACAACTTCAGCGTTACCGTCCACATGCCAAATATCGCCTGCCACACGACAATAAATAACAATAACAGGGGCAGACGAAAGGGGAAGCCGTCCACCCCACGGCGGCGCCAGGCAATAAATGCGAGGCCGGCTATCAGCAAGCCCAGGACGCTGGCAAAATAGCGGTGGACCATTTCCGGCCAGGTCTTATCATGTTCGACCGGCGCATGCGGAAAAGCCTGTGCTGCCCGCGCCAGTTCCTCGGCATCGTTGGGCCACAGAAGATGACCATAACAGCCGGGCCAGTCGGGACAACCGAGACCAGCGTCCACAAGGCGGGTGAAAGCACCGAGACTGACCACAATCAACGCCAGCACCACGGCAGCGCCAGCTAGCGACAAGGCTAATCGATTCGTTTTGCTTCGACTGACATCCAACGCCCTATTCCTCTCTGCAGGGTTTCTTACTTTGCTTCCGCTGAATACTTCAGCAAATGGCGTAGGTCGGCCAACAGGTCACCGCCGTCATTTTCCGGCCCGTAAAACATCATGATTTGACCAGCCTGATCCACCAGAAAAAATTTGCCGCTATGCATGTGCCACTGCGCATTGGTCTCGGATAGTAGCTCACTAAAAGTCTCGGGCTTCGCTGTTATGCGCTTTAGATAAGGGTGCTCTTTTTCGAGAAACTGTCGGCTCTCATCGTCCAGCGGCGACCCCGTATTCAACAATACGCGCTCCACGCGATGGGTTTTTTTATCGAGACGAATATGCACCTGTCGCGTGAGGTACAACATGTCTTTACAAGCTTCGGTACAACCGCCGGCTACCGGAAGCAGAATTCGCCACTTCGGCCTCAGGGCCTGCCACGACATCGACTCACCGTCGGTCGTGATGGGCAACGCCGCGATGGATACTGTAGGCGACAGCAGCGTCCCCCGATTGCTGGTACCCAGGCTTTCGAGCAGCTTTAATCGCTCCTCTTCCGATTTCGGTACGATCAGAAAGGCGCCAAAAAATACTGCGGCGGTGAGCCCGATTATCAGCCAGAGCTGTAGTTTCGACCGACTGCCATGGGTAGCCTCATTCATCGCGCTGTCTCCTGCTACGCCAGACGGCAAGAAGGTTTGAATTGGCATAAACCGTCAGCACCACCAGGGCTACCGCCATCAAAAACCATTGCACCGCGTATCCGATGTGTTTTTCCGGCATCACATTGACCACCTGCCAGTGCGCCTCCAGCGCCGAGTGCCGATCCCCCTGAAGCCGTAATACGAACGGGTGGACCGGGGCGTCGAGGTGAGCACTCACTTTGTCAAGATCAATGGCTTGTATCACTAAAGGCCACTGGTTTTGAGACCAGCTTTCGCGCTTTAATACGATAGCCTCTCCGGGGGAGCGATAAAGGTAGCCGGTCAGGGTTCCACGCAAAGGCGGGATTGAGGGCAACTGACTGCGATCAAGCCCTGCGGGAAGCCATCCGCGATTGACCAGCAACCATTGCTGCCCGGCGCCCGAGCCGAAAGAGATCGGGGTCAGGACCTCGTAACCCATGCGCCCGCGACGCACGCGATTATCTAGCAAAAATGTCCGGCTGTTGTCGATATCCCGTTCACTGTTGGGCTCAAACCAGACTACAGTAAATAACTGCTCTTCGCTTTTTTTGTCGACAACGGAGATAAAATCCACTGGCTCCGCGCCCAGTTTGGCCTCCTGTGCCCGTAGAATCGCGCTTTTCTCCTCAGCACGGTGCCATTGCCAAAACCCAAGTCCTGTGGTCAATGGTAAAAACACCAGCGCGAAGATCAGTGATTTGCCATTCCAGTGCCATCGAAATGCAATCGTATGTTTTGTCTGCAGCTCACCAACCATTCTGTGTTTTAATCAGACTTCATTTGAGACCGGCTCGTTTACCATGTTGCTCAAAGTTATCATCGTCCTGCTGTTCATCGGTGTCGTGGTCAGCCTGAGTAGCGCTCTCGTCTTCCTCATGAAAGATGTGGGTAATCCCCGCAAACGCACCATGTATGCTCTGGCCGTTCGTGTAAGCCTGGCGACCGCACTCATCGCCACTATTTTATACGGCTTTTATACCGGACAACTTTCCAGCAAGGCACCCTGGGATAAAAAACTGCACCCTGGAACAACCACTTCCGCACCGCTACCGGGGACGCCGGACGACCCGATCCGCTAAGGTCTGCTGACGTTCGGTTTCAAACAAACTTGTCGTTCGGAAAAAAAGCCAGGGCGTTGCCCTGGCTTTTCTGTTGGGGATTAGCGCCGGAACTTACCCCAGCACATAAACAAATATAAACAAGCCCAGCCAGACCACATCGACAAAGTGCCAGTACCAGGATGAAGCTTCAAAACCAAACTGATCATCCGCGGAGAAATGGCCCTTTATTCCGCGAAGAAACTGGATCAGAAGCATAAAGGTACCCAGGGTGACGTGGAAACCATGGAAGCCCGTCAACATAAAAAACGTGGTGCCGTAGATACCGGACTCCAGAGTCAAGCCCATGTCGACATAGGCATGGTGGTACTCGAGGTATTGCACGTACAGGAAGATGATGCCCAGCAATACCGTGATACCCAACCAGAGATTAAACTTGGAGCGATTGTTGTGCTTCATTGCATGGTGTGCAACGTGTACAGTCCAACTCGAGCTCAACAGAATGATCGTATTCCACAGGGGCAGCCAGGAGAAAAGCTTGTCCCAGCCGGGGAAGCTCATGTTCTGGTGCGGCGCGACGAATTTTTCACCACCCACAACCTGATCCGGGTTCGTCATCAAGGGCCACTCGGGTTGAAAGCCCGGCCAGACAAGGTTAATCATGTCGCTTTTATCGCCCTCGCCACCCAGCCAGGGCAAAGCCAGCGTGCGCACATAGAACAGGGCACCAAAAAATACTGCGAAAAACATCACCTCTGAAAAAATAAACCAACTCATCCCCCATACGTAGGAGCGCTTGAGCTGATCACTGGTCATGCCCGCCATATTTTCCTTGATAACCGTGCCGAACCAGATGTAAAGCACCACAGCCATGAGCACGCTACCAACCAGAAACACACTGGGTCCGGCGTCGTTAACCCACATCCCAGCGCCAAGCGCCATCAGCCCCATCGCCAGTGCCGTCAGCACCGGCAACCGGCTTTCTTCCGGAACGTAGTAGTTCGACTCTGTCGCCATCATAAATCTCCAGCTCTGCTTTTTACCGGCAAGCCTGTTAACGCTCGCCTAAGTCTTGTGATCAATTTGTCGGGTCAGTTTCCGCCCATTGCCACGGCTTTTTGTTCCTGCTCCGTGATATCAAACAAAGTGTAAGACAATGTCAGGGTATTGACGCTGCGGGGAAGCTCCGGATCAACAAAGAACACCAAACCCAATTTCGCTTCTTCGCCCGCCTTCAGCTCCTGTCGATTAAAACAAAAGCACTCTGTTTTATTGAGGAACGCTGCTGCATTGGTGGGTGTTACGTTAGGCACAGCCTGCGCCACCATATCGCGCCGCGTCGGGTTTTTCGCGTAAAACTCCACCTCGGTCGGCTGGCCCGGGTTAACTTTCACCTCATAGGTCATCGGTTTAAACTGCCACGGCATGCTGCCGTTATTCGTGGCGACAAACTGAACCCGGACCTCGCGGGCATCATCAACTAGAGGCTGCGCTTCCTGGTATGGCCCCTCAGTCTTGCCTCCGATTCCGGTTAATTCGCAAAAAACATCGTACAGCGGCGGCATAACAAATATAGCGAAGCCAAACATAGCAACCACGGCTAGTGATAACAGCCCGGTTATTTTGCCAATGGACGCTTCTGCCACGCTTGATAAACCTTATTTTTACTTCACCTGAGGCGGAGTCGTAAACGAATGAAAGGGCGGCGGCGAGGACAGTGTCCACTCCAGTCCTTCTGCACCTTCCCAGGTTTTCTCTTCCGGCGCCGGCTTACCAGCGACAATGGTCTGAATCACGTTATAGAGAAACACAAGCTGAGACGCAGCGTATATAAACGCACCGATGCTCGATACCATGTTCCAGTCGGCAAACTGGAGCGCGTAATCTGCGTAACGACGGGGCATTCCGGCCAGCCCAACGAAGTGCTGCGGAAAGAAAGCCACGTTAAAGCCAATAAAGGAAATCCAGAAATGCGCCTTGCCCATAGCCTCGTTGTACATTTTACCGGTCCACTTGGGCAGCCAATAGTAGATAGCCGCTGACATGGAAAACACGGCACCCGCCACCATCACATAGTGGAAGTGGGCAACGACAAAGTAGCTGTCGTGATACTGGGTGTCCGCCGGCGCCATCGCCAACATCAGACCGGTAAAACCGCCAATAGTGAACAGAATGACAAAGGCTATCGAGAACAGCATCGGTGTTTCATAGGTGATGGCACCGCGAAACATGGTGGTGATCCAGTTAAACACCTTCACCCCGGTAGGCACAGCAATCAACATGGTGGCGTACATAAAGTAAAGCTCACCGGCAAGCGGCATGCCCACCGTGTACATGTGATGCGCCCACACAATGAACGACAGGAAGGCGATGGCCGAAGTCGCGTAGACCATAGACGAATAACCGAACAATGGTTTGCGACTGAACGTTGGAATAATCGCCGAAATTACACCGAAAGCCGGCAGGATAATGATGTAAACCTCGGGATGGCCAAAGAACCAGAAGACATGCTGGAACAGGACCGGATCGCCGCCGCCGGCGGCGTCAAAGAAACTGGTGCCAAAATTAATGTCCATGAGCATCATGGTGACTGCGCCGGCCAGAACAGGCATAACCGCGACCAGGAGAAACGCCGTGATCAGCCAGGTCCAGACAAACAGCGGCATTTTCATGAGAGTCATGCCCGGTGCGCGCAGGTTCAACACCGTCGCGATGATGTTGATCGAGCCCATGATTGAAGAGGCTCCGATGATGTGTACGCCAAAAATAAAGTAGTTCACGGTCGACGGCGCATAAGTCGTCGACAACGGCGCGTAAAATGTCCAGCCGAAATTAGGTGCGCCACCCTCCATGAAAAGCGTCGACGCCAGTAGCGCGAAGCCAAAGGGCAGAATCCAGAAACTGAGGTTGTTCATGCGCGGCAAGGCCATGTCGGGCGCGCCGATCTGCATGGGAATCAACCA
>DJFY01000076.1:0-1289 GCA_002431545.1 Cellvibrionales bacterium UBA5860
GCACCGCGAAAATATTCCGCACCCAAACGCGCCTCGTGCAAACCGCTGGCGCAAGTGCCGCTTAAATAGCGCATCACCAGCGGCGCCAGGCTGAACATGGAAAATGCTTTCAACGCCAGCAACACGTTGGCGCCGGATTCTTGCTGAACTCTTTGCAGTATTTTCAGGTTATTTTCGACGGCCACCTCGTCCACCACAAAGCAGGGGGACGGTACGCGGCGGGCATCGAAATGCTGAAAACTCTTGCAGTAAACCATCGACAAACAGGCTTTTAGACCAGGTCAAATCCGGGTTCTTCAATCACCTGCCACGGCAGGCCGTATTGATTCAAGCCATCCATAAAGGGATCGGGATTGAGCTGCTCGATATTCCAGACGCCGGCTTGCATCCAAACATCCTCCACCATCAACTTGGCGCCGATCATCGCCGGCACGCCGGTGGTGTAGGAGATGGCCTGGGACTGCACTTCACGGTAGCAGTCCTGGTGATCTTTCACCTGATAGATATAAACCGTGCGAGGCTTGCCGTCTTTCACACCCTGCACGACACAGCCGATACAGGTTTTGCCTTTGGTGCGCGGCCCGAGGGTGGAGGGGTCCGGCAGCAGGGCTTTCAAAAACTGAATCGGCACGATTTGCTGGCCCTGAAACTCCACCGGTTCGATACCGGTCATGCCGACGTTGCCAAGCACTTCGAGGTGCTTGAGGTAACTGTCGCCAAAGCTCATCCAGAACTGGGCTTTTTTCAGGCTGGGGTAGTGCTTGGTCAGCGACTCCAGCTCTTCGTGGTACATGCGGTAGATATTGTAGGTGCCGACGCCGTCCGGGCAGGTAAAGGACTGCTTCAGCGACATCGCCGGGGTGGTGACGAACTGGCCGTTTTCCCAGTGACGGCACTCGGCGGTGACTTCACGGATGTTGATTTCCGGATTGAAGTTGGTGGCGAAAGCATAGCCATGATTACCGCCGTTAACGTCGATGATATCGAGCTGAGTGATCTCATCGAAATAGTGTTTCGCCGCATAGGCGGTAAACACATTGGTCGCACCGGGATCAAACCCGGAGCCCAGCAGGGCCATCAGCCCGGCCTGTTTGAATTTATCCTGATAGGCCCACTGCCAGTGGTACTCAAATTTGGCGGTATCCAGGGGCTCGTAGTTGGCGGTGTCCAGATAATGTACGCCGGTCTCCAGGCAGGCATCCATTATGGTCAGGTCCTGGTAGGGCAGCGCCACATTAATCACCAGCTTGGGTTTGACGCGGTTGATCAGCGCCACCAGCTCGGGCACC
>DJFY01000076.1:1629-6557 GCA_002431545.1 Cellvibrionales bacterium UBA5860
CGCTAAAGGTGTCCGGCAGTTGCGCGCATTTGTGGGCCACCACCTGGCCGACGCCGCCGGCACCGATGATCAATACCTTGGTCACAATCTTCTCCCTTGGCTGTTTAGGGCCAGCATAGCTGGGGATGGGTCGGGATAATACAACGTCTAACTGTCTTCTTTTTCGTAATAGGTATAGCCGTTTAAGCTTGCATTAAAGGCGCGAATTATCGTCTGGCGTTCCCGAGCACTGATGCGCCCTTCCTTGACGGCGCGCTCGGCCAGATCCCGGTGGCGAAGTTGCATCTCGCGAGGCTGGTATTCGACGTAACTGAGCACGTCGGCGATGGTGTCGCCGTGAATCTCCTTGACGAGGTCGAAGCTACCGTCTTTGTTCATCCGCACGCTGACTACGTTGGTATCACCAAATAAATTGTGCAAATCGCCCAGGGTTTCCTGATAAGCCCCCACAAGAAATACACCCAGGTAATACTCTTCCCCTTCTCTCAGAGAATGCAGAGGCAATGTCTGCCGCGAACCCTCCCAGACATCGATAAATCGGTCGATCTTGCCATCACAGTCACAGGTGATATCGGCGATGACGGCTTCCCGCGTCGGCGCCTCCTTCAAACGATGGATTGGCATGATCGGAAACATCTGGCCGATGGCCCAGATATCCGGCAACGACTGAAACAGACTGAAGTTGCCGTAATAAATATCGGCGAGAGAAACTTTCAGGTTTTCGAGTTCCGCCGGCACACGATCCAGTTTGTCGACTTCCGCGCTGATACGCTGCAGGACATCGAGATACAAGTTTTCCGCCACCGCGCAACTGCGCAAATCAATCTGCCCTCGCTTGAACAGTTCGCGAACTTCCTGACGGTGGAAGAAGGCGTCGTTATAACACTCCTGCAGGCGATCCGGTTTGAGGTAGGCGAGAATATCCCGCATCTGTTGCAGCTGCGGGTGCTCCGGATTATTCGATTGCGGCAGAGGTATAGGTTCGAAATGGTTGACGTCGAGGATGTTAAACAGCAGCACCGACGAGTAGGCAACCGTGGCGCGCCCCGATTCGGTAACGATGACCGGATGCGCCACCTCGTATGAATCGAGCGTGCTTTTGAGTGCTTCGACGATGTCGGCGCAGTACTCTTCGAGACTGTAGTTGCGACTCTGATCGTCGCTACTTTTGCTGCCCGTGTAATCGACAGCCAAACCGCCGCCCAGGTCGATATGGGTCAGCCGAGCGCCTTCCTCACACAAATCCACGTAGTAACGACAGGCTTCGACGATACCACTGCGAATGTCGCGAATGTTCGGGATTTGCGAGCCGAGGTGGCAATGCAGAAGTTGCAGACAGTCCAGCATATCCTCGCGCTTGAGTTCATCGATAACATCGATCAGCTGCGTCGTGGTGAGTCCGAACACGCCCCGATCACCACCGGTTTTATTCCAGTGGCCACCAACCGGCGTGTTCATTTTTATTCGAACCCCAATTGCCGGAGCAATGCCAAGCGCTCGACTGCGCTCGATAATGACGGGCAACTCGGCAGGTGTTTCCAGCACGAAAAAGCAGTTAAAACCCAGTTTGCCGGCATAGAGACCGAGTTCGATAAATTCGGCGTCTTTATAGCCGTTGCAGATAATCAGGCTGCCGGGTTGTTCCAGCATCGCCAGGGCAGCAATCATCTCCGGCTTACTGCCAACTTCGAACCCATGTTGAAAGCGCGCGCCAAAAGCGGCGACTTCCTCTACCACCTGAGCCTGTTGGTTGACTTTGATCGGGTACACGCCCCGATACACATTTTTATAACCACCATCTCGAATGGCGGCCTGAAATGCCTCGTTTAACCGCAGAACCTGCGCATCGAGTATGTTTTCGATGCGCAACAACAGGGGCATGCCCAGTTCCCGCTCGGTTGCGCCTTCGACAATATCGAGCAAGGGCACTTCCACGTTGAGGGTTCGGGCGGCGAGCAAACCCTCGGCGTTTATGTTGAAGTAGTCATTTCCCCAGCGCTGTACGCCATAGATTTCCGCGGAATCCGCCACGGACCATTCTTCGGGATGATTACCATTGCGCACAGGTTTTTCACCGCGCGTATTCCCGGACGGCACCTCGGATGCTGTTGTCAATATCTTCTCCCTACCTCAGTGGTCATCGCCATGCCAGTATGGCCACCACGCCTGACTGTCGGCGCGCCAGGAGCGCGATTTTGCCTCAAAAACTGGCGAGCGAAAACAACATTTTCAGCTTTAATGTCAGCCTCAGAAATCCTGTTTTGCACCGTCTGCGCGACTGGCCGGACTGTCACAGCTCAATCGCCAGCACGGCCCCAGGCCCCCTCAAGCTTTATCGCCCAGGGTACTCTGCCAGCAGAACATCAAGCTGTTTTGCGCGTTGCACCTCCGCAAGCCAGCGCTCGACCGCAGCCCGAAATTGACGGTCTCGGGGCAACAAAAAAGCCTTCTCTGTTAATTGGAAGAAAGACGAATGTTAGCAGAGAGAAGAGGACTATTTTTCCAGTCGATGGCGATGCCTGTCGTTCGCCTAGACGCACTGCAACACGCCCCTTCGGCCAATTAAAATAAGGCCGGGGTCTAAAGAACGCGGGGCGAAAAAATCACTCTCGGCTCGGGAAGCCCAGCTGGTGTATACGGGTCCGGACTTGCCCCGCGGGAGTACTGAAGTGGCCAATCAGATAATAGCTTTGTCTGCAGCAGGCAAAGCCTTCAGTCGCTCCCGAGAGGTCGACACGCCTTCCCTAGATTTTGCTTGCGCACTATAAAAGCGGTGTTATATTCCGCAGCCTTACACATACCGCTTGTCACAGCTTTTTTGCCCTGGTGGCAATAACCAACTGAAGCGCGCAATCAGTGCTCTCCATAAAACCCCGTCAACCACTCGTAAACCCTGTGGGCCCTCCACATGACAACTGTTAAAAAAAGGACGCCCGAGCCATTCGGCACGGTACTCGGTATCGCCCCAGGTGATGTCCCGGTGTACTCATCAGATTATGACAGCGCCGACGAATCGCAGCTCCCAGACCGAAGCGCCTACCGACATTACCTGGACAATATATACATGGGCTACAAGTGGCAATGCGTCGAGTTTGCCCGCCGCTGGATGTATATCAATAAGAACTGGATATTCGCCGACGTCGCTATGGCCTACGAGATTTTTCGTCTGCGTAAAGTCCACGATCTGAAACACAACAGGCAACTGCCACTACAAGCCTTTCGTAACGGGGCTCAGAGATTTCCAGAGCCGGGCTGCCTGTTAATCTGGGAAGCCGGTGGTGAATTCGAGCGCACCGGCCATGTCGCCATAGTCACTGAAGTATTTCCGGATCGCCTGCGCCTGGTCGAACAGAATGTGGGCAATTATCCTTGGGCGGAGGGGCAAAATTACTCGCGGGAAATACCCGCCCGTATCAGCGAGGACCAAGGCTACTGGTTACGCTGTTCGTTCAGCGATGCCAATATCCTCGGTTGGGTAATCCAGACCAGCGACACCGAGCACGCGGAAGACCCTGCCGCGAGCGATCCCCAACTACACGCGATTCGCGCCCATTATGCGGCCCCTGCCCGGGACAGGCGCCAATCCTGGCTGAATGTCGCCAACCCGGACGAAGCCGCCTACGTTAATATGATGGGTGGCCACTGGCTGGCAGCAAATCCCGATTATAGGGACCTGTTTTTTACCGTGTCGGAAACGACCATAGAAGAACTCAAACGTGCCACCAATGAACTGCACGCGCTATATATGCACGCCACGGATTATGTACTGCGCGATGACGAGCGGCTGGCGCAATTCAATATTCCCCAGGCCATATGGCCGAAAATTCATCAATCATGGAATAACCGGCGCAATCAGGTGATCACTGGCCGCTTCGATTTTTGCCTTTCCGAAAACGGCCTCAAAGTCTACGAATACAACTGTGATTCTGCGTCCTGCCACATGGAAGCGGGCAAGATTCAGGGGAAATGGGCGCAGCACATACGCTGCGAGCTCGGGGAGGACCCAGGGACACGCCTGTTAAACAATATCGCGGAAGCCTGGCGCCACAGTGGCGTCGACAGCATCCTGCACATCCTCACCGACGATAATCTCGAAGAAATTTATCACGCCCTGTTCATGAAGGAGGCACTAGAGGCTGCCGGCATCGAATGCCGCATTATTCAAGGACTCAATAATCTGCGGTGGGGCGGAAACGGCGAAATTATAGATACCGAGGCCAACCCGGTTCGCTGGGTTTGGAAAACCTGGGCGTGGGAAACTGCGCTCGACCAGATTCGGGAAGAATGCGAAGAAGACAGTCTGCAGGGCCATCTGTCCGTGGCCGCGAACACGCGCGCGAACCCCCGATTGGTCGATGTACTGCTCCGCCCCGAAGTCATGGTATTTGAACCCCTGTGGACTCTAATCCCGAGCAATAAAGCCATACTCCCGGTACTTTGGGAATTATTTGGTGATCAGGACTACCTACTGAATACCGCTTACCGACTCACTGACGAGATCCGGAAAAAAGGCTACGTGCAAAAACCCATCGTCGGCCGCTGCGGCGACAACATCAGCATTTACGATTCACAGGATAGATTGATCGCAGAAACGGGTGGTCGTTTCGTCAGCCCGCACCAGGTATTTCAGGAATTGTGTCCCCTGCCGGTGGTTGCCGGTCAGCGGGTTCAACTGTGCTCGTTTTCCGCAGGTGGCACCTATGCTGGGGCATGTGTACGGGTGGATGCCTCCCCTGTCATCAAATCGGAAAGTGACGTGGTTGCCCTGCGCGTTGTCCCCGACAAGGAGTTTTTAGCATTGGACTAACTGCGCGCAGCTTTCGAAGCTATTTTTTACAGTTTAGCCCTAGAGCGATTTTGCTCAGTTTTTCCCGGAAAGGCAGAGGGCGAGCAAGGCTGCAAATCTACACAAGCAATAGAGCAATAGA
>DJFY01000076.1:6760-19072 GCA_002431545.1 Cellvibrionales bacterium UBA5860
AGCAATAGAGCAATAGATAAGGCGCTGACACAGAAAAGAAAATATGCGATGTCAGGTAAATTTACGCGGGGCAACCTCTTGTCTTCTTTCCGACAGCCCGGAGCGCGGGCAATAAAAAACCGCCCGAAGGGCGGCTTTTTATCAACGACACTGACTGTAGAAGGGCAGTACTGCTGCCACAATCAGAAATCGACGCGAGGCTACTGCAGCACAAAGCCCTCGTAATCCTTGGCGGCCACTTCGTCGCATTTGGCTTTGTAGTTAGGCGCACCACCCGCATACAGCATAAAGGTTCGTTTTTTGTTCGGGTTATTCACGTTGACACCCATGAACCAGGAATCAGCTTTGGGAAACAGCGTATGTTCGGCGGTCTCGTCCACATGTACTGTCCAGGCATCTTCGGCCTCGACAGTGGGCTCGATCACCTTCAGGTTCTTATTCTGCATGTAGGCAAGCAGGTCCGACACCCACTCGACATTTTGCTCGATACAACGCGGGATATTACAGAAAGTGGCGCCATTGTGAGGGCCTACCAGCGTTAGCAGATTGGGGAAACCGGCAGACTGCATACCAAGCAAGGTGCGCGGACCATCGGCCCATTTGTCCTTGAGTTTCTTACCGCCCTTACCCGTAATATCGATACGATTCAGCGCGCCGGTCACGGCATCGAAACCGGTTGCATAAACGATGATATCGAGATCATAGTTTTTGTCACTGCACTTCACGCCCTCTGGCACAATGCTCTCGATCGGCGTTTCGGTGAGATCGACCAGGTGCACGTTATCCTGGTTGTAGCATTCGAAGTACTTGGTTTCGAGCGGGACGCGCCGCATACCAAAGCCGTGGTTTTTGGGGATCAATTTTTCCGCCAGCTCGGGGTCGTTAACACGCTCGCGAATTTTCCGGGCGATAAAATCCGAGAGGATTTTATTGGCTTTCTCGTCGCTCATAATGTCCGCGAAGTTGCCCAGCCAGATACCAAAGCCCGGCTTGTTGTAAAGCTCCTCAAACTTCGCTTCGCGCTCTTCATCGGTAACATCAAATAACGAGCGCTCATCAAATTTGTGGATAAAACCGCCAAAAGTCGCATTACAATCGTCAATTATCTGTTGATAATTGGCTTTGATATCGTCCATTTCCTCTTGCGAAATGGGGCCGTTTTTTAGCGGCGCACACCACTCGGGAGCCAGTTGAAAGACATAAAGCTCGTCCGCCGTTTTCGCAGCTTCCTGAATAAACTGGACTCCGGTAGCGCCGGTGCCAATCACGCCGACGCGCTTGCCACTGAAATCGTTGCCGCGACCGCCAAACCCGTCTTTGGGATAGCGGCAGGTGTGAGCCCAGTCGCCCTTGAAGCTATCGATACCGGGAATATTGGGCAGGCGCCATGCGGATAGCGGCCCGGTGGCAGAAATAAGGAAAGTCGCGCGGGCAGTGCTGCCATCTTCAAGTTCGACCTCCCATTGCTGCGCGCCTTCGTCCCAGGTTGCCCTGGTGACCTTGCTGTTGAATTGAATGTCCTTGCGCAGATCGAACTTGTCCGCCACAAAATTGAGGTACTTTTCCGTCTCGGGCTGGGGGGCAAAGCGCTCTGACCAGTTCCATTCCTGCATGACCTCTTTGTCCCAGGAATAAGCATAGGTGTGGCTTTCCGAGTCGAAACGGCAACCGGGATAACGGTTCCAGTACCAGGTGCCGCCGACACCGGTGCCGGTTTCATAAACCTTGACTGATAATCCTATTTCGCGCAGCTTGTGAAGCTGGTACATACCTGCAATGCCGGCGCCGATAACAATGGCGTCAAATTCGTGACTAGACATATATCTACCTCATTAATACAGAATATCGCATCGACCGAACATGCCAATGCGCCCAAGTTGATCCCGCACCGCGACGGCCTTATGAGCCAGGGGAAAGCCGGCAACACCGATGAGCGGCACTTGAGAGGCGCGAGAGTATATCAATGACTACAGACTTTGTCGTCCGCCCCAGGGAACGCTTTTCGGTCGCAGAAATAAGCTTCCTGAAGCGCACTAAAACAGCCGCCATACCCGGTCTCGAATGCCACATGAACGAGACATTACAACGGCAACAGTCAGCTACCGCGCAGCTCCGATGATGAAATATCGTGGCGAAACATAGCCTCCTCCACCCCCTGGCAAATCGCCCTGAGTGGTGCCGGCAATTCGAGATCATCCAGGGTTTCAAAGACTTCGTCGTTTCGACGGCCAAATACCAGAAAGCTGTTGCCCCGCTCGGCAATTGTTTCGATGGCTCGCAGGCATTTAAGCTCACTATCCTCGTAATACCGGGGCTGGGCGATACGCTTGATAGTGTCGACACCAACCACAAACGGAATCCCCGGAAACAATGCCGATTTCTCGACAAAGGTGGGGGCATGGGTAAAAACCAGAGGGTATTCGCCGCCCACAACCGCCTCCCTGTGCGCCATGTCGAAATAATCCAGCGGCGGTTTGTCGACGTTAAACGCGGATATTTCCAGCGACACCGGGCAGTCGAGCAAGTCCCTGGCGAGACGAATCATCGTTCGGTGACCATCGTGCAGAGGATTGAATGCCCCCGGGAACAGAGCCTGGGGCGGCTGTGTCGCCACTGCTGTTGACAATATCTGCCCGGCCAGCAAAGCCTGCCATTCCGGTTTGCCGGCAGTGACATGCTCGTGAAACTCGTCCTGACTATTTTGTGAAAGCAGGAGATCGGCGGGCAGACCGCAAGCCTCGGCGAGCAGGTCGACAATCAGCGTCGCGGCAAGCGCTTCCTCTTCGGCTCGTGTTCGTCCTCCAGCCAACACGAGTGAAGCCTCGCGGGTGCTGGCCAGCGACTGGACGCTGACAAACACCCTGTTTTCGCCGCGACGATCGCGATCAGTCGACAGCGCCGCAGTAGCACCGAGACCGAGCAGGAAACGCTGGTCCGTCTCTTTATCCAGTCTCCTGGCACGCTGAAAAGCAGCCATAGCCATGGCGCGCGCCGTTTTGGCGCTGCAGGCCTGATCGGGATCACCGCCAAGATATTCGGCAAGCGACTGTGGATGATAGGGCACGATCGCCTCGAGCACCGTGCGCGAAGCGCCTGGCACGCCGAGCAGACGGGAAATCGCGGCACTGCCGCCGCCCGTGATTGCGAGTGCGAGCCGGTGCGGTGCCTGGTGAATCTCCGCGATAATACTCTGTAGACTTTCAGTCATAACCGTTCATCGCCAGTCAAAGGCAATCCAGGGTTGTTTGTCCCGCGCTATTTGTTCTGCTCGATTTATAGTTACCATTTTAGGGGTCAAACGGCGTTAACAAAACCGTCACATTTCGTTCAATCAAGAGACACCGGGTAGGCCCGATCGCGTGCCAAACGCCGCCGCCGGCGCGCGCGACTTGTTTCAGAACCGCCCGGTCGTTAATATTCTCTGCCCAAGCATTGCAGCCGCCACCGCTCTGCCCGGTATTCGGCGGTAGTTAACTCCATTCAATGAACTTACCCGAGGACGTTATGACTGAAGACGCGCGTTTTGCGGAAGCGGTATCGATTGCCAATATTCCCACCCTGCTGATGGTACTGGTGCAGATGACCGGCGACCAGCGCTGGCTTGAGGAGCCCTATCGTGTGCGCCGTGCCAGCGGTACCGATGACAACGATAGCGGCGGCCTGAGCGAGGAAATCCAGCAGGAAATCCGCGCCGCAGCACTCGACGCCATTCTTGCCTGGAAAGCAGGCAGGCCACTCGCCCTGCCCGACCCCAGCGAAAAGGAACTGGTCGCAATGCTCACCGCCTCTATGGGCGAGACCGTGCCAGATGAATACGGTGAGATGACCGCTGCCCAGCTCGGCCAGACCTCCATGCTCTGGGAAGAAAAAATCGTAGTACCAGAGGGCTTTAACGTAGTCGTCATCGGCGCCGGAGTGTCGGGCCTGTGCGCTGCAGCCAACCTTAAATCGGCCGGCGTCCCCTTTACGGTACTCGAACGGCGGGACTCGGTTGCCGGGGTCTGGCAGGACAATCGCTATCCGGGTGCCGGCGTCGATACACCCAATCATCTGTACTCGTACTCGTTCGCACCTTACGACTGGTCGGCCTACTTTGCGCTGCGCAATGAACTTCACGACTACTTCGACCATGTCGCCGACGAATTCGCACTGCGTGACCATATCCAATTCAACACATCGGTCGAGCGCGCCGTCTACAACAAGGACAAGCAGGTTTGGCAGATCACCGTCACCCACGCCGACGGTGGCGAAGAAACTCTGGAAGCCAACGTATTAATCAGCGCCGCAGGGATTTTCAACCCGCCGGCATTTCCGGATATCGCGGGGCTGGACAGCTTCAGCGGCGAACGCTGGCACACAGCTGAGTGGCCGGAAGGCAAGACCCTGGACGGCAAGAAGGTTCTGATGATCGGCAATGGCGCCACCGCCATGCAGATTGGGCCCGAAGTGCAAAACGATGTCGAGTCCCTGACGATCTTCCAGCGCAGCCCCCACTGGTCCACGCCATTTCCGCAATTTCGCACGCCCGTACCGGAGGCCATCCGCTTCCTGTTCAACGAAGTGCCGCTGTACCGCATGTGGTACCGCATGCGCCTGGGCTGGACTTACAACGATCGCGTCTACGAATCGCTGCACAAAGACCCGAATTGGGAACATCCCGAGCGCGCGATGAATGCCATCAACGACGCCCACCGCGGTTTTTTCACCAGTTACATCAAGAACGAACTTGGCGAACGCACCGATTTGCTCGACAAGGTACTTCCCTCTTTTCCGCCCTTTGGCAAGCGCATGCTGATGGACAATGGCTGGTATCGTATGCTGCAGAACCCCAAGGTCGAGCTGGTCGACGACCCGATTGATCATATTGAAGAAAACAAAATCGTCACCAAAAGCGGCGCCGAATACCCCGGCGACGTTCTGGTGGTATCTACGGGCTTCAACGTGTTGAAGTTTCTTTCCACCTACGACGTCGTCGGCCGTTCCGGTAAAAGCCTGCGCGAGGTCTGGGGGGAGGAAGACGCCTCGGCCTATCTGGGCACAGTCATTCCGGATTTCCCTAACTTTTTTACGCTGTATGGGCCGAATCTACAGCCGGGACACGGCGGCAGCTTTATTTTCGTCGCCGAGATGCAGGTTCGCTACGTCATGCAGATGATCGACGCCATGAGCAAAAAGTCCATCGGCGCCGTCGACTGCAAGCAGGAAGTACACGACGCCTACATCGCCGACGTGGACAAAATCCACGAAAACATGGTGTGGGCACATCCCGGCGTCAGCAGTTACTACCGCAACTCCAAAGGCCGTGTGGTGGTGAATTCACCCTACCGAAACGTCGACTTCTTTGCTAAAACGCGGCATCTTAATCTGGAAGATTACGATACCGAACCCAATCACGCTGCCTGACCGCCTCAATCGAAAACGCCGCTGCCTGTCAGCGGCGTTTTTTTTGGGCGAGGCTAAACTGGAGTATCACGGTACTTTTTAAAATCACAGTATTTTTCAAGACCACAATACCTTTTAATAGATATTAATATTCCACACGATAATAATTACGGGATTGCCATGAATACACCGATCGACATACAGGGGCACTGCGAACCGGCCTTCAGCGCTGTAAAAGATGCATTTGCGGCCAATTTCAACGACGGCATCGAAGTCGGGGCGTCATTTGCGCTGGCCATCGCGGGCCGTCTCGTCGTCGACATTTGGGCCGGCCATGCCGATGCCGCTCGCAGCAAACCCTGGCAGGGCGACACCTTGATCAACACCTACTCCACAACCAAAGGCATGGCGGCTGCAACCGTTGGTGTCCTGGCCGACAGAGGTCTGATCGACTACCAGGCCAAAGTGGCCGACTACTGGCCGGAATTCGCCGCCGCCGGCAAGCAGGATGTCACCGTTGCCCAGCTACTGTCGCACCAGGCGGGGGTCTGCGGTCCGCGGGAAAGGGTTGAAATGGACGAGATCTACGATTGGGACGGCCTTTGCGCGACCCTGGCGGCCCAATGGCCCTTTTTCGAGCCAGGCACAGCCAACGGTTATCACGCCGTTGTATTTGGCCATATTGCCGGTGAGGTGGCGCGCCGCGCCTGGAAGGCAAGTACTGGAGAGACCAAAAGTCTCGGGCAATTATTTGCCGAAACCGTCGCCGGCCCCATCGGCGCGGCTAACGACTATTATATAGGTCTCCCTGAAGTAGAAGATCACCGCGTCGCGGAAATGATTCCCGTCGGTGGCGCCGAACAACTCGGTACTGGCCTCGGCGGCAGTAAAAAACGCATGAGCGATGCCCTTTACTGCGCGATGGCACACCCGCCTCTCACCGCCCATATCGCCAACGACCGGGCCTGGCGAGCGGCGGAGGTACCGGGCGCCAACGGCCAGGGCAACGGGAGGGGTATCGCCAAAGTCTATGGTGCCCTGGCCAACGACGGTGAATTCGAGGGCCAACGCATCATCAGCGCTCAAGGCATTACCGAAATGACTCGGGAGGAGTGTTTTCGCAAAGATCAGGTTATCGGTGTGCGGATGCGGTGGAGCCGTGGCTTTATTTTGAACAAGGCCGAACTCTACGGCCCCAACCCCGATGCCTTTGGTCACAGTGGCTGGGGAGGCTCCTTCGGTTTTGCCGACACCGAGGCTAAACTGGGCATGGGCTACGCCATGAACCAGATGGATGCCAATATTTTCGGCGACCCCAGAGGCGTACGTTTGATCGAAGCCGCTTACGCCTGCCTGTAGCAGGTCCGCTGTGACGGCGGACCTGCCACGAGACGCCGACTGCGGGTAACAGGTGCGGGGCGTTCCAGTCAGCTGCCAGGGTTACCGCATGCGGAGTTACTGCATACAACCCTTTACGGGGTTGGTCGCATTGCGCGGCCCCGGATTCTCCTGATTTTATTCGGTATAGACTGTTTTTCTTCTAATCACCGGGGAACTGCAAATGCTATCTTCGCCCGCGACTTGAACTAATTCCTGCCGCCCCAATCTCATTGAAAAATTTGTTTACCGGCTTCTGATCAGAAGCCTGCGCTCATCTGGTTGTGGTTGCTCCCCTCAGATGAGCTGGATGTGCGTGAGGCGCCAGGTATGTCGAGCATACGCGGCTTAACTCATGCCGCAGATATTAATGGTGTCAGCTGGACTTTTATCGGGCCACTTCTAGCAAAATGCAGCGCGCAGAGGCCGATATGTACTGGATTTTACTGGTGAAATAGAACCCTTATTGGAGAAGGAACGGAAAACCTCGTGACGATAAACAGTATCAAAAGTCAGGCCCGTCCCCCGCCTGAATTGGCGACGATATTACACGCTGACCGCTAAAACACCGGTTAGCGCTGCATTGGCAGGCAGGGCTTTACCATAGCCATCGGCTAACATTCGCGCCGCCGACAGCAGCTACTTCGCATTCGCAGGTATAACAAGAAAAGGGGACAACCGTGCTCGAAGTCAGACAATTAAAGCGCAGCTACGGCGATATGCTCGCCGTGGACAATGTTGAATTCAGCATCTCCGATGGCGAAGTTGTCGGCCTACTGGGTCATAACGGCGCCGGCAAAACCACCATCATGAAAATGCTGAGCGGATACCTGGAACCCGACAGCGGCAGCATTCGTATCGACGACATGGATCTGCTGAGTGACGCCAAGCCGGTGCAGCGACAACTGGGCTATCTGCCGGAAAACCTGCCGGTCTATCCGGAAATGACAGTCGCCGACTATCTGGATTACTCGGCCAGCGTTAAGGGGATTCAGTCAAACCACTACTCGGAGATTAATCGCGTGGTGGCTGCAGTGGAAATCGGCGACAAGCTAAGCTCGCCCATTGGCACCCTGTCGCGCGGCTACAAGCAGCGCGTCGGCGTCGCGCAGGCCCTTCTCGGCCAGCCCCGGCTCCTTATTCTCGATGAGCCCACCAACGGCCTCGACCCAACACAAACCGGACATATGCGGCAGCTGATCAAAAATATTGCCGCCAGCGCCACAGTCATTCTTTCAACACACATCATGCAGGAAGTCGACGCTGTGTGTGACCGCGTGTTGCTTATCCGCAACGGCCGGCTTGCGGTCGATGCGCGACTCGAGGATCTGCGCAGAAGTAATAGCCTGCTTGTGTCTACCTCCCTGGACCGGGAACAAGCGCATTCAATCCTAACCCGCCTGACTGAGGTCGCAAGCCTGGAGCAGATACCCGGCGCTGCTGACTCGGCCGACGGCGTTTTCGACTATCGCTTGCATCTCAACGAAGGCAGCGACCTGCACCGCGCCGGCGCAGCAGTCGCGAAAAGCGTGGCTGACGTTGATGCGGCCCTGTACAGACTCACGCCGGAACAACGGGATCTGGAGACGCTGTTTCGCGAAGTCAACCAGGTTTCGGCAGACATCAGCGGGGAGGGCCTGAACGATGCAGCCTGATGCACCCGGACGAACCTCGATCAACCGCATTGCCGGCAAAGAAATTACCCTGTTTTTCGCCTCGCCCATCGCCTATCTGTTCCTCGGCACCTTTGCTGCAGTCAGCCTGTTTACGTTTTTCTGGGGCGAAGCCTTTTTCGCGCGCAACATCGCCGATGTCCGCCCCCTGTTCGAGTGGATGCCGATATTGCTGGTGTTTCTCAGTAGCGCTCTAACCATGCGTCTGTGGAGCGAGGAGCGGCGCACCGGCACGCTGGAACACGTGTTTACACAACCGGTACCGCTGTGGCATTTCGTGGTCGGTAAATTTGTCGCCTGTTTAACCCTACTCCTCATCGCCCTGGCTATAACCCTACCCCTGCCATTAACGGTGGCGCTGATTGGGGATCTGGACTGGGGACCGGTCTGGGCCGGCTATGTAGCGACTTTATTGCTGGGCGCAGCCTATCTGGCCATTGGCCTGTTTATCTCGGCGCGTAGCGACAATCAGATTATTAGCATGATTACGGCGGCTGCCTTGTGCGGCGCCTTTTTCCTGATTGGCACACCGACGGTGACAGATTTCTTTGCTCACCGTGCCGGCGAGTGGCTGAGATTACTCAGCACTGGAGCGCATTTTGAAGCGATCACACGAGGCGTGATCGATCTGCGCGATCTCTACTATTACCTAAGTCTGATAATCGCCTTTCTCGCCTTGAATACCTATGCGCTGGAAAAACACCGCTGGACGGCGGCTCCCCAGCCCAGGCATCGCCACTGGCGCCGGCTGACAGCACTATTGGTGGCCAATGCTTTCGCCGCCAACCTCTGGCTCGGCCAAATACATACCCTGCGCTTCGACGCTACGGCCGGCGGGCAATACACCATTTCTCCAGCGACTCGAAACTATCTGGCTCAACTGCAGGAACCACTGCTGATTCGCGGATATTTCAGCGGCAAAACCCATCCACTGCTGGCGCCGTTGGTGCCACAGCTACGCGATCTGATCCGCGAATACGAGGTAGTGGGGGCTGGCAGAATCCGCACCGAGTTTATCGACCCGGTAGGTCATCCTGAACTCGAAGAGGAGGCCAACCGCAAGTACGGCATCGAACCGGTGCCATTTCAGATGGCGGATCGATACCAGGCTTCCATCGTTAGCTCCTATTTTAATGTGCTGGTCCAGTACGGCGATAGCCACGAGGTTCTCGGCTTCGGCGATCTGCTGGAAGTTAAATCCCGCTCCGAAGCCGATCTGGAGGTGCAACTGCGCAACCCGGAATATGACTTAACGCGCGCGATTCGCAATGTTCTGCAGAGTTACCAGGCCGAGGGCAATCTGTTCGATACTGTGCAGGGGACTCTGGAATTTACCGCTTATACATCCTCACCGGCGCGACTGCCGGAAGAACTCACAGATTTTCGCGAGCGTGTTAACGCGGTTCTCGATAAGTATCGCGTGCAGGCGGGCGAGCGCTTGAGCGTGTCTTTTGTTGACCCTGACGCCGAAGGTGGACAGGTCGGCCGGCAAATCGCCGAGGATTTCGGTTTTCAGGCTATGGCAACGGATCTGTTCAGCGACGAAACCTTTTACTTTTACCTGACTTTGTCCCGCGACGACCAGGTGGTGCAGATTCCTCTGGGAGACCTGAGCGAGGCGGAATTCGAGCGCAACCTCGAGGCTGGCATCAAGCGCTTTGCCGCCGGCTTTACCAAGACCGTGGCCCTCGTCGTACCAGAACCGCCCCCATACGGTAACCCGGAGGCGGCACCACCCACGTTTGCCAACCTGGAGCAATTCCTCGGCGGGGATTTCAACATCACGCGCGAGGATCTCAGCGACGGCGCGGTCGCCGGCGAGGCCAATATTCTGGTATTGGCCGCACCACTTGAACTTGACGATAGGGCTCTGTTCGCAGTGGATCAGTTTCTCATGCAGGGCGGCACCGTAGTGCTCGCGACCTCGCCCTATAGTGCCCGCTTTGGCGGCGGCAAGCTGACAATGGAGCAACACAACAGCGGTCTGCAAGCCTGGTTGTCACACCACGGCATCACCGTCGATGAACAGCTCGTACTCGACACTCAGAACGCGGCCCTGCCCGTGCCGGTCACGCGCAATATCGGTGGTTTTGAGCTTCAGGAAATCCGCATGCTCGACTACCCCTACTTTATCGATGTTCGCGACGAGGGGCTGAATCGCACGGTCGCCGTGACCGCTGACCTGCCACAGGTGACCATGGCCTGGGCCTCACCCATCGCGCTCGACACAGAACAACAAACCCAACGCCAGGTGCATGAATTATTGTCCAGCTCGAAAAACGCATGGCTTTCGGATGCCCTGGATGCCACACCTGGCGCCGACTCGTCTGGAAACAGCCGGACGCCCGCAGGAGACACTGAGAGCCGACTGCTTGGCGTCGCCGTAACCGGGCGCTTCAATTCGTTTTTTCGCGAGCGGGGCTCTCCCCTGCTGCCGGCAGAGCCCGCTGAAAAAGACAGTGCCGGCGAGACCGTCGAACCGGATGAAGCTGCGGGAGCCGGAGACAACACCGTGATATCCGGCGTTATCGCGCGCTCACCGGAATCGGCCCGTATCATTTTGTTCAGTTCCAATGATTTCGCCAGCGACCAACTCATCAGCATGGCGAGCGCGGCCGCGGGCGGCCAATACCTGAATACCCTGCAACTCCTGGTCAACAGCGTCGACTGGTCCCTGGAGGACACCGGTCTGCTGAGTATTCGCTCACGGGGACACTTCAATCGCACGTTACCGCCCATGGCGCAGAACACGAAGCTCTTCTGGGAGTACCTGAACTACGGACTGGCGCTGATCGCGCTGGCGCTGGTCGCAGCGATTCGACGCTACCGCTTTAAACGCCGGCAGGCTTTTCACCTGCAACAACTGCAACCCGACCAGGCAAACCGGTAAGGAGAATGAGATGAAACGATCCATCACTCTTTTAGGCAGCCTGCTCGCACTGCAACTCATAACTGCCGCAGGTCTGCTGTGGGGCAAACGGGCGGATGAGCAGCAATTTGCGCAACAGTCTTTGCTGCCCTTTGATATACAGCAAGTCGACCGCATTATCATCGCCGACAGCGGGCACAAAGTCGCCTTATCGAAACGGCAAGGGCAGTGGCTACTGCCCGAGTTACAGGACCTGCCGGCAGATGCCGCCCGCCTCGATGAGCTGCTGGACCGCCTGGGCGATATCACCACCGACTGGCCCGTCGCGACGACCGCGTCGGCCGCCGAGCGCTTTGCGGTGGCCGAGACGGCATTTCAACGTCACTTACAGTTTTTTACCGACCAGAAGCTGCTTGGCGAGTTATATCTGGGCACTTCGCCGGGTTTCCGCAAAGTACACCTACGCCGTGTCGACGAAAACGAGATATACGCCGTAACCTTAAGCACCCATGAATTCCCACCGTCGGCCGAAGCCTGGCTCGACAAATCCCTGCTCGCCGCCGACGATATCGCGATTATCGAGGGTGTGGATTTCCGCCTAAAAAAAGCAGATGGCGAATGGCAAGTGGAGGCTACGCTGCCGGGACCGGAATCTCACGGCGACACATCCACAAATGGCTCGACCAAAGATACCCGACCGGTCGACGGCGACGCAGCAGAACGACTCACACTGGCGCTTTCGACACTGCATATCACTGGCCTGGTCGAGACGCCACCGGAAGCACTCATTGATGATTCAACCAAGCCGGCGACACTTCGCATCACCGGCGCAAACGGCGAATGGACTTATCATCTGAGCGAGGACAACGACCGGTACTTTATCCGCCGCAACGATATCGATGCCGTATTTAGCATCAGCAAAATCACCTACGACAACCTGGGCGGCGTCAAGCTGTCCGATCTGCTGACCGATACCGAGGCTTCAACAGCGGATAATGTCGAATCAGAGGG
>DJFY01000072.1:0-497 GCA_002431545.1 Cellvibrionales bacterium UBA5860
TTCAACCATGGCGCAGCACTCGTCACACTATTCGGATGGGGGATTGGCGGTCAGTCCAATCCTTTTCGCACCGCGACCGAAGGTCCCGATGCGCTTGGGGCCTACCGCAAATTTCTTTCTCAGTGAGGTATTTCTACTGGCGAAGGTTATCGGCGTGGTCGGCCTAACAACCGGTTGCAACTTCTTGGCGGAAGTAAAAATCACTAGTATCGCAGGTCATCTCTCTTAGCAATTAGTTTGTCGCACTTAGTATATGGATTCGGCTGTTTAGCTAAGTTAGGTTCGCGAAGCCTGGTGTCGGTTTGAGTTTGTCACTAAATCTTGAGTTTGTTCTTTTTTTCGCTCGGCTTCTTTTTAGTATAGGATTTTTTCTTTGGGCCTTTTTTGTCCGATGAGTTGATTTTTGGTGTCTTGTTTGCTGAGGTGTTGCGCCCAGGATTATTGCTTTTAGCAGAGTCGTTGTTAGATCTATTTTTTGATTTGGCGCGGGCGTTGGG
>DJFY01000072.1:826-2678 GCA_002431545.1 Cellvibrionales bacterium UBA5860
TCTCTGGGTGGTTCGCTTGGTCTTTCGGGGTTTTGCTTCAGCGACATCCCTGCTTATCAGGCTTATCTTCATGGCCTGCTGCCGTACTCGGACCTTCTTTAAATGGTGGAATATTTCTTTCGGCATGCCTTCTGGCAGATCCACTGTGCTGAACTCATCGTGAATATCGATGTGGCCAATATATTCGCCATCGATGCCTGCTTCGTTGGCCAGCGCACCGACAATGTCGCCAGGTTTAACCTCATGCGCCTCACCCGCCTCTATGCGATAGGTAACCATTTTCAGACCGTTTTTACGGTCGTCTCGGGAGGTCTGTTTTTTACGCCGTGGTGGTATTTCCGGCCGGGATGAACTGCCTTCCGTGTCGGTCTTATTGGCAGCCCGGGCGTTAGGTTCTGGTGGTGCTTTGAATTTTGGGAATAGTGGTCGTTCTTTTTGCGCCCTCCACACCAACGCAGCCGCAATTTCACCAATGTCGGTTTCAGTATCGTGGGCAAGTTGTTCGACCAGCTCGCGGAAGCGGCTCAAGTCCTGGCTTTGAATATCTGCCATTAGTTCACTTTGAAAACGCGCCACACGCTGTTGACTGACTTGTTCGCCGCTCGGTAAAGACATTGCCTTCATGGGCTGTCGATTGGCTTTTTCAATAGCCTTGAGCAGCCGTCGTTCTTTGGGTGTAACAAACAATATCGCCTTGCCATCTCGTCCGGCCCGGCCAGTGCGACCAATGCGGTGGACATAGCTTTCAGTATCGTAGGGGATATCAAAATTAATCACATGGCTGACCCGTTCAACATCCAGGCCCCGGGCAGCAACATCAGTGGCGACTATGATGTCGATGTCACCACGCTTAAAGCGATTCACTGTTTTTTCACGTAGGGCCTGGCTTAGATCGCCATTTAGCGCATAGGCGGAAAACCCCCGGGCCTCGAGTCGCTCAGCCAGCTCTACGGTACTGGATTTGGTGCGTACGAATACCAGCAAGCCGTCGGACTGTTCTACCTCTAGAATACGTGTCAGGGTGTCGAGTTTATGGCTGTGGTGAACAATCAGATATTGTTGATCAATTTTTTCAACGGTTCGGGTTTTGCTGGCAATACTGACTTCTTCAGCATCACCTATGTACCGATTAACCACGCGCCGAATGGGCGGGGGCATGGTGGCCGAAAACAATGCTCGTTGGCAGTTGGCTGGCGCTTCGCCTAGGATGGTTTCGACGTCATCGATAAAACCCATGCGTAGCATTTCATCGGCTTCATCCAGTACTACTGTCCGCAGGTTAGTTAACTTAAGGCTGCGACGACGGATGTGATCAAGAATGCGACCCGGCGTGCCGACAACAACATCAGCGCCGCGCTGTAACATACGCAATTGGCCGCGAATATCCTGGCCGCCGTAGATGGGTGCAACATGGAAGTGCTTAATGTGGCGTGCGTAAGACTGAAAAGCTTCGGCAACCTGAATAGCGAGTTCTCTGGTGGGGGCCAATACCAGAACCTGGGGTTTGCCCAGTTCTATGTTGAACCGGCTGAGCAGAGGCAACGCGAAGGCAGCGGTCTTGCCGGTGCCGGTTTGCGCGACACCCAGCAAATTCTTGCCGGCAAGCAAATGTGGAATGGCCTGGGCCTGAATCGGCGAGGGTCGCTCGTAACCGAGACTGGTAATGGCTGTGAGTACCGGCGCGGATAAACCCAGCGCGGCAAATTCGATGTCGTCGGTCATGATGCGCGTCGCTAATGATGCAAGAGGAATGATTGAACACGGATGATCTGGCCCGGCTCGCCAGTATGCAGGCTTGCTCGGCGGCGATTATACGCCTTCTTGCTCTATAGGTACTATTTTTATAGGCGTT
>DJFY01000072.1:2956-3571 GCA_002431545.1 Cellvibrionales bacterium UBA5860
TTTTTGTTGTTTGGCCAGCAGCCGGTCGAGCCTATTGGAATCGGCTCTATGATCTTATTAATGACGATATTCGGTGATATTTATATTTTTGGGGTCAGATGAAAAACTCAAGCAGATGAATTTGCGAAATTTGGGGTAAGTCCACCACAGAACACATCGTCACTTTTTCAGATCCTGTTCCATTAGTTGTATATTGCGCTGATTCGCGCGCCAGCCGATATCGAACAGATCACCGAGAACAGGCACGGTGCCAATAAGTAAATCGACGCCGATATTGGCTAACATTTTTGCTGCCGTCCTTTTGCCGATACCGCTACGCCAAGCCTGACCAACAATGTAGAGCGAAACAAAAGTCCCCGCCAGGTCGCCAATACCGGGTATCAGGCCAATCAATGCATCGAGACCCACGCGCCAACCCAGTACAGGCACGCGATAACGGCCGTCCATAAGATCGGCAAGCTGCACGAGGTGGCCCGGGACGTGAGTACCAGGTTTGTTCGCCGATGGCGCCATCATTTACTCCGCTATTAATCGACCGTATCTGCTGGCTGTAATTCAAAATCGCATATGCGGGTTCGCCATTTAAGTCGTGCCGTTGAGTTGGGCTACGGAATT
>DJFY01000072.1:3825-4370 GCA_002431545.1 Cellvibrionales bacterium UBA5860
CGCATGGCCTGATCGGCGCTGATATTCAGCGGTGTCACCCGATGACGTGGAACATACACGGTAAAGCCGCCAAGCTGATAGCTCATCGCCAGATATACCGCAACGCGGTTTTCCTCATCGTCGAACTCGCCTGGCAATTGCGCCTTGCTTTGGGTGACGAAACCAACCAGACGCATATCGCCGATATCGACCGCGACAACCTGGCCAAGTTGCTCGTCCTGATCCCGTGAGAACAAGCGCGCCACGTCTTTAAGCGCCTGGTATAAAGAGGTCACCAGAGGGATTCGGTTCAACGCCGCTTCGGTGAGGTTGACCAGCCTGCGCACGATAAAAAAATTGGCGGCGAGGCCGACTCCCAGAGTCACCAGTATCGCGGTAATCAGGCCGAGGCCGCGAAAATACCACCCGTCAGGTAACACGGCGTAGACCATCGGCCCAAAAGTTTTCTCGGCCCAGGTGACCAACCAGACGAGCAGGGCGATGGTCAGCGCGACCGGCGCCACCAATGCGATGCCTTGCAAAAACCATTTCCATAATTGCTTCAT
>DJFY01000072.1:4665-6553 GCA_002431545.1 Cellvibrionales bacterium UBA5860
GGGTATGAATCAAGGCCCGGAGTTTTCTGACAGGGAAAGCTCCGGCATCTATTTCAGGCGCGCATTTCTATAGGCTTTCAGGGACGGTATGGCCGCCGCGACCATGGTGGCTAGAATGACCATCAGGGCAATGTAGAGGTTGCTTTCAGACCAGATATTGGCGCTGATATGCAGCCCAAGTTCTGATGCCAGGTAGTCGCCGCCGGTTCTCAGCACCAGGTAGAGCAGCAAGGTGCCAAGTGCAATGGATACCAAACTGATTAACAGGGCCTCCAGCTCGATCAGCAAGAACAGGAACATTGGTGGCGCACCGATCACCCGCAGCAGATGAATTTCTCGCTCGCGTTCGCGGATCGAAGCCAGCAGCATGGCACTTAGCCCTAACAGGGCGGAGACCAGCACACAGGCCGATATCAGCCGCAGGGTGTGTTCGAAGGTGGCCATCATTTGCCAAAGTTCGGACAGCGCAACGCCGGGAAGTATCGCCATTAGCGGTTCGCCGGAATAGTGGTTGATCTCCCGTTGCACGCGGAAGGTGGCCATTTTTGAACTCAGGCCGAGCATGAATGCGGTGATGCTTGTCGGTTGCAGGTCCATGTCGGCCAGTTGTTCCGTGGTCACGGCTTTACCGGGAATTTTTACACCCTGTTGCCAGTCGATGTGGATGGCTTCGATGCCCTGCAGGCTGACGTGCACGGTCTGGTCGACCGGTGTGCCGGTGGGCGCGAGGATACCTGCCACCTTAAACGGCTTATCGTCGTGAAGGCTGAAACTGGTGCTGGCGATGCCGTGGGCGAGGACTACCTGATCGCCAAGCTTGTGGTGTAGTTTTCTGGCCACTTCTGACCCCAGAACCACGTCGAGCACCCCGGCAAAGGCTTTACCGCTAGCGAATTTAAGTTTGCGTTTGCCGCCGTAACTGAAATGGGTGAAATAGTCCGCCGTGGTGCCCATGACACGGTAGCCCTGGTAGGAATCGCCCAGTGCGATAGGCACGGCCCAGGCGACCTGTTTGCCGGAGGCAATGTGCTGATAGGCAGCCCAGCTGATGTTGTTGGTTGGCGAACCGACGCGAAACACCGAATAGAGCAGCAAATTGAGGCTGCCGGTTCTTGCGCCGACGATCAGGTCGACGCCGGAGACGGTGTTGCCAAAACTATGCCTGGCCTGCTGGCGGACGTGCTCGACAGCTGACAGCACAACGATACTGACCGTCAGCGCCAGCACGGTCATCACCACCGAACCTCTGCGGTTGAGCAGGCTTTTGCAGGCAAGCCGGATGAACATCAGCACACCCGGTCGGCGGTATTGATATCGGCCAGCGCTTCGATGCGTCCAAAATGGTGCGAAAGCGACAGGTCGTGGCTGACAAAAATCAGGGTGATCCGATGCTCCTCTACCAGTGACATCAGCAGCGCCATAAAGGCATCGCGGTTGGGTTGATCGAGCGATGATGAGGGCTCGTCCGCTATCAGCAGTTGGGGGTTATTGATAAGCGCCCTGGCGATGGCAACCCGCTGCTGCTGGCCAATGCTGAGGTGTTCAGTGGCTTTACGCCGGTCTGAAGGCGCAATACCCAGGGCGGAAAGCAGCCCGTCCGCTTGCTGATCCAGCGCCGGCTGTTTGCTTGCTGCAAAGTGGGCGGCCAGGCGGATGTTATCGATCGCATCCAGATAAGGGATGAGATTAAATTGCTGAAACACGCAGCCAATATGGTTAGCGCGGAACCGGTCGCGCCGGCGGTTGCTCATTTGATCCAACCGCTGGCCGAGCACCGATACCTGGCCGTGTCCTGCACGGTGAATTCCGCACAGCAGGTTGAGCAGTGTCGATTTACCTCCGCCGGAAGGGCCGTGAACAAAGACCCGTTCGCCGGTACCGGCGAACG
>DJFY01000038.1:0-8925 GCA_002431545.1 Cellvibrionales bacterium UBA5860
GACGACCCGGTCGCGATGGCAGGCCACTGGTTGGCCCAGGGCGCGCGACGTTTGCACCTAGTTGATCTCAACGGCGCATTTGCCGGGCAACCGGTCAACGATGGTGTTATCGAGGCTATTGCCAGGGCTTATCCCGACTTGCCTATCCAGATCGGCGGCGGTATTCGCAATGCCGATACCATAGAGCGCTACCTGAGCGTCGGTGTCGACTTTGTCATCATCGGAACCAAGGCAGTGCAGGATCCGGATTTTGTTGCGGATATGTGTCGGCAATTTCCGGGGCATGTGATTGTAGGTATCGATGCCCGCGATGGTTTGGTGGCGACTGAAGGCTGGGCAGAAGTGGCCAGTGTGCAAGCGAGTGAGCTCGCACGGCGTTTTGAAGACAGCGGCGTTGAAGCGATTGTCTACACGGATATCGAACGCGACGGCATGATGCGGGGCGTGAACGTGGAAGCTACCGCTGCACTTGCGGATAGTATCAACGTTCCGGTCATCGCTTCCGGAGGTATTACGAATATGGACGATATCAAGGCCCTGAAGCGAGCGGCTGGCACGGGCATTCTGGGAGCTATTACCGGTCGCGCTATTTACGAGGGCAAACTCGACCTGCATAGCGCCCAGACTTACTGCGATCAGTCCTGACTGGCCACTGGTAAATCACCACAGCTTTGTTGTGCTAACGTGCGCTTTCAAGGTGTACTGCGCGTAATCTTCCCGTGGATTTATAGTACTTTTTCGCCTTTTTATCGTGTTCAGTCAAGTAGTGATATACCACTACTTGATTTGATATCAGGCGACTTTGGACGCACGTTTATCAGAGGATATTTCCTGTATTTTTTCGGGAAAATTATGGCTTTTTAGTAGTGAATGGAAGTCCTTCATCGGTAGCGGTTTGCTGAACAGGTAGCCCTGCACGACGCGAACGCCGTTTTCTTTCAGGAATAAAAATTGTTCCTCAGTTTCTATACCTTCTGCCACCAGTTCAAGATTAAGACTTTTGCCCATGGCGATAATGGCCAGGACCAAGCTCGTTTTATTCTTGCTTTTGTCGAAATCAATAATAAAACTCTTGTCAATTTTGAGCTCGTTGAGAGGAAAGCGGCTCAGATAACTCAACGAAGAGTAACCCGTACCGAAATCATCGACAGAAAGCCTTACGCCTATATCCCGGAGTTCGCGCAGACGGGCGATCGTCTCGTGCACGTTGTGCATGATGATGCCTTCGGTCAGTTCAACCACGATCGCCTGCGGATCCAGGCCGGTGCGGCAGATAATATTTTGCAGCCGGCGTCCAAAGTCGTCGTTGAACTGTAGGCTCGACACGTTCACGGATAGTTGCGGGACGGGCAGGTTATCTTCCTGGAACATTTTCATTTGCTCGCAGGCCTGTTCCAGCACCCATTCTCCCAATTCGCCGATGATACCGATCTCTTCCGCTACAGCGATAAATTCTACGGGTGAGATGTAGCCCTTTTTCGAATGATGCCAGCGCAGCAATACCTCGGCACCTGCGATTTCGCCGGTAACCACGTCCACCTGGGGTTGGTAATGCAGCTCGAGTTCCTCTCGTTGTAGAGCCTTTCTCAGGTCCGTTTCCAATTGTAGGCGCGCGATATCGGCCTGCTCCATATCGCTGGAATAGTACTGATAACTGTTCTTGCCCTGTTTTTTGGCGTGATACATCGCGGTATCTGCATGCTTTAACAGCGTCTGGCAATCCGAGCCGTGTTCCGGCGCCAGGGCGATGCCGATGCTGGGGGTAATAACGAACTCTTGATTATCAATAATGATCGGTTGGGATAATGCTTCCAGTAAACGCTCTGCGATGGTGCCGGCCGATTCCGGCTGGTCGATCTGGTTGAGCACGACGGTAAATTCATCGCCGCCAAAGCGGGAAATGGGGTAGGTTTCCCCGGTGTCGAGATAGGTCAGATCACTGGCGCGCACGCAGCTGGACAGGCGGGCGGCACATTCCTTGAGCAGCAGATCCCCAGCATTGTGGCCGAGAGAGTCGTTGATGCGCTTGAAATTGTCCAGATCGATAAAAAGCAGTGCGAGTGAATGTTGTCGATACTTTGCGGTCTGCAGCAGGGTCTCGAGTTGTTCGGTAAAAAACCGGCGATTTGGTAATGAAGTAAGACTATCCAGGTAGGCGAGCTGCTTCATGCGATTTTTTGCTTGGTTGGCTTCTTCGATGGCGCGGTTTAATTCCTCGTTGCGCTCGGATAACTCAGTGGTGCGCTCATTCACCTTTAGGCTGAGTAGCTGGTTGTCGACTTCCACCTGGGTCTTGTGAGAGGCGATACTCTCGACAATCATATTTAAATAGGTCGATATTTCTCTCACCTCGCTCGAACCAGTGAGGGAAAACTTGGTGTCAAGTTTGCCGTGCGAAATGTCTTCCGCGGCTTTGACCAGTTTCGACAGGGGCTTGGTGATACGCCGCGACGTTTCCCACGCCAGCAGTATTGATGCCAGTACGATGCCACCGCCTAGCGTCGCCACCTTTCTCGCAAAGACAGTAATACCGCCGCGCAACTGCTGTTCGTTGATGCCCAGGCGCATATAACCGGCAAAGTGCCGGCTTTGTTTTGCTTCCTGCGAGGTGATGAGGTCGGTGTATTTTTTTCGGTTTATTCGCGTGTCGACTGGGCTGGCCAAAGTAAAAACCGGCAGCGTCAGGTCGACATAGTTGGCATTGGTAAGCTGGTCTGTTCGCGTTACGTAGGCTGTATCGTAGCCATCAAAGTCGTTTCTTACGATTTCCAGGGAGGGCGTGGAGACGGCGCTATGAGCGGGATCGATTGTTTCGGAAACGGTTTTGCCCGTGTGATCGTAGATCATCGCGTAGTCGATCGCATTGTCTCGCGCGAAGTTGGCGGTAAGCTGCTCCAGGACTGTTGTGTCCCGGAAATAAATCGCGATCTGGAATTGGTGAACGGCGCTTTTCACCTGGTGTTCAAAGCTTTCTATCAGACGGCTTTTCCTGGCCTGATATTCGGTTTTGACCATGTAATATCCTGCAGCGAGCGTGATTGCGATCGACAGACAAGCTACCAGGGAAGTAATTTTTCCAGCGAGTGAAGAGGGTCCAACCATTTAAGAAATGCCAGCGGAAAGAGTCCATTCGAGGCCAAAGATTATACTCTGATTGAAGATTGGAAATTTCACATCGAGCGCGATCTGATCGTGCTTTTGTGAACTGGTGCACGTGCCGGAAATCTCCACGCCGGAATTTTGATGCCTGCGCAGATCCAGAGAGGTCTTCACGCCCGCGCCGGGCGTACTGGAAATGTATTTAGTCGGGCTTGAGCAGGCGGGTATGATTGGAGTGTAAACCCCGGTTTATGGTGGATTCTTCCGAATCTGAATATCCCTCTAAAATAAAAACCCCGCCGGCCGGTGACTGACGGGGTGCCTCGAGCGCGGGTTTCTCCCGCACGATCAGTATCAGATTGGCAGGTTGTAACACTGCGCGACATTGTCGTGCAGCACCCAGTCCTTTTCTTCCTGCGTCATGCCCTGAGTGTGTTCCTTGATGATGTCCTGGGACCAGGGCCAGGTGGAATCACTGTGGGGAAAGTCGCTGGCCCACATTAACCGGCGCGGATTCATATCCTCGCGATACTTAAACGCCGTCCAGTCGTCCTGGAATGTCAGATAGATATTGTTCAGGAAATACTCGCTGGGAAGCTTTTCCAGGGGTGGGCATTTCATCCAAAAGCGGTGGCGCTTATAAGCATGATCCATGCGATAGACAAAGTGCGGTACCCAGCCGGCATCCGCTTCAGCGCAAACCACTTTAAGTTTGGGGTGGCGCTCGAAAACACCGCCAAATACGAAAGTGCCCATGATGTCCTGGCAGCCACGCATGATGCCCAGGAACCCGTTGATTTTTGGCCCCCGCTGCTTTAATGAGTCCGCTTTCGACGTGAGGATGTGAAAAGACAGCGGTAAATCCAGATCTACTGCGGCTTCCCACAAAGCGTCGTACATGGGATCGTCGTAGTCTGCCTCGGGCGGGTTACCAGTCATCATAACGCCGACAAAACCCCGTTTTTTCGCGTCTTCCAGTTCCTCAATGCCTTCGTCGACCGAGCGCAGCGCAACCTGGCCGAGACCAAAGAGGCGGCCAGAGGGTGCGTCGGAGACAAAGCCCTCGAGCCAGCGGTTGTATGCCTGGAAGCAGGCCGCCTGATAATCGCTATCGGGGTGATTGCATAACAGCATGCCGACAGTCGGGTAGATCAGTTCTGCCGATACACCATCGCGATCCTGATCCTCGACTCGACAGCTGCCATCCCAGGCACTGCGAGGTAAATCCTCAAACAGTACGCCACCGGCGCGCAGTTCCTCAGGTTTCTTCCCGGCCGCGGCGGACAGTGCGACCGGTACGGGTTGTTTCAACCCATGAACCTCAAATACATCACCGTATTTTTCGTGGTGAATAAGCCGGGGAGCACGATCCTTAAAAGCGGGCTCGATATGGTCGATGTAGCAATTTGGCGGCTCCGATATATGCGAATCCGCTGAGATAATAGGTTTATTCATGGCTGAAACTCCTCCCGAGTATCAATTAGCATAGTGTGTTAAAGGCGATTTAATTTGATTTTAGTGACTGGTCATAAATGACTCGAATAGGCATGTTGTCTATGGAAACAAACAAAAAGCGTATTGCAAATTAATTTTCCGATCTGTATCCCGGGCCGGTTCTGTATATTCTGACTGTCAGATATTACAGTCAACAGCTATGCCGCCAGGCTCTATTTGTGGCATCAGGTCTTTGTCATCATTATCCCAATACGCCACGAGCGAATCGATCCTATCGGACACCGGTAACCGGACTGTTCGATGGGCACAGATTGCAGACAGTAAAGCGCAAATATTCGATTATTTCTACTTACCGCGATCGCCCGCCCGCCGTGTCGGTCTATGCCGGCATTTAGAGTTTGTTCTGTTTTAATCCGCGGATTATGAAGCGGGCAGGGTGAAGTGCGTGTTGCAGATCGCGCGGCAGGGTGGGAATCGAACGGCACATGATATCTGCCAACAGTTGCGCGCCAATGGGTGCATAGATCGCGCCGCGTGAGCCGAGCCCGCAGTGCAGATATAAATTGGGCCAGTAACTGCCTGCAACCGCAACTTCCGCACGGGCATTCCGGCGCAAGATGGCGTAATTCTCGATAAAGTCTCGATAGACTGGCGCTGGTCCTACTATCGGCAGGTAATCCGGCGTTACGCACCGTAGACCAGCGCGTCCCTTGGCCTGGTTGGCTTGGGTTTGGCCTAAGATATCGGTCAATGCGGGGTCGGTTCGCTGTAGTTTGTCGATGTTGCTGTGGTGATCTTGTTCGCGCAACGCCAGTGTTTCACAGTCGAAGTTGTAGCTTGCACCAAAGGTATACGAACCCTCGTGGCGAGGCCCGATGTAGCCCTCGCCGCAGACTACGGTCTTCAGGTGAGGGGTGAGCGCAGCGGCATCCACCGTAGATACCTGTCCGCGCAGGGCCTTAAGTGGCAGGTGCGCGGTTTGTGTAAAGCTAGCGGAATCGTTGCTGCTGGCGATGACCACCGCATCGAAGGTTTCGTTTGCGGTTGTGCCTTCGCAATCGATTAATTGCCATTGTCCACCGGTTTCATCCCAGAGCAAGCTGTCGATAGCGGTGTGGATGATTCTGATCTGTTTTGCTTTGCATAAACTGCGGCACAGCGCTTGTGGGTTGATCCAGCCAAGCGATGGATAGTAAAGCCCGGTTGGCGCGGCGAGCGGGAGGCCGGATAAGCGGCGAACTTCGGCTTGGTCCACCTGGCGCAGCAATCGAGGGCTGCGTCGAAAGTTGTTGGCAATCGACGTCTGGGTTGCGCGCTCCTGCTCGTTTTTTGGCAATACCAGCACGCCGCAGCGTTCGCCGTAGCTCGCCCGCGCGGAACCGGCGTGCCACCACTCGGCATAATAGTTGGCGGCATAAGTAATTCCCGCGAGATTGAAGCGGCTCGCTGCGGACGGGCGGTGGGATAACTTGGGATAGGTGACTGCCATGGTGTTCCCGGAGCCCGCGTCGGCGATATTCGGCAGCTTTTCAAACAGCGTCACGTGCCAGTTGCGCTGGGCCAGCGCCCGCGCCGTGGTGCAGCCGGCAAGGCCGCCGCCAATAATTGCGGCTTTTCGTGTTGCAGCCTTCCGCGAAGGGGTGGGACGGGCCGATGGCGAGAATGCGGCCGGGGTTCCCGGTTTGCTGCCAGTGTCTGCTTTTTCGCTATAACCCTGTCGCGGGGAAACTGCGCGAAACTCGCCGATAAGCATGTCCCTTTTTTGCCCAAAGCCGGCGGTTTTTCTCACTGCAAAACCGGCAGTTTCCAGGCTTCGTCTGACGTGGCCGGCTGCGGTAAAGGTAGCAAATGTTGTCGCAGCGTGACTCAGGCTGGCCATATGTTCAAAAAGCATCGATTGCCACATGCTGTCGTTTTTTGCCGGCGCGAAGCCGTCTAGAAACCACGCGTCCACGTGGCACGGGGCGTGTGCTGTGTATGGTGATTGGCGCACTGGCAAAAGTTGTTCCAGACTCGCGATAGCATCGCTAAATATCAGGGTCAGGTTGATGGCCGGGCTGTCCCCTGGCGCAAAAGTTATGCGATGGAAGCCGGGGACTGGCTCGGGGTAGCGAGCCAGTAATTGCGCTGCCAGATCGGCGAATTCCTTTCGGGAGGAGAGTGCCCGCGTCAAATCTGCCAAAGCCAGCGGGTGCTTTTCGGCGGAGACATAATGCAAGTGGGCATGTTTTGGCGCAATCTCGCGCCAGAGTCTGGCGGCAAGCAGGAAGTTGAGCCCGGTGCCAAAACCGGTTTCGCCGATGGTAAACACCGCGCCGCGGTCCGGCGCCTGCCAGCGCTCTCTGAGCCGGTTGCCGCCGATGAAGACATGCTCACTTTCGTTGACGCCGTCCGCGCCGGAATAGTAAATATCGTCGAACTGGAGTGAAACCGGCCCGTTTCCCTGCCAGCGCAGGTGAGCCGTTTCCAGGTCGCACAGAGACCGGTAGTCGTGATCTGGGGTTTCAGGCATAACGCGTTATGTCACGTATCGGGCAGGAGGGATTTTAGTGCGCCGAGGGTGTCGATACTCAGGGTTCATCGTGCAGCAGCTCGATGAAGCGCCGTGCGGCATTTGACAGGCTGCGCTCCTGATGATGGATATAGCCGAGTTCACGTGTCAGCGCCAGCTGTTTGCAATCGAGCGGTGCGAGAGTCGCATCGAGCATGGTGGTTGGCAGCAGGCTCCAGCCCAGGCCGACCGAGACCATCATTTTGATGGTCTCGAGATAATTTGTCGCCATGGTGGCATTTAGGGTTTTCCGATGGCGATCAAAATGGGCTTTAATCATTTGGCCCGTGTAGGTGTTGAGTCCGGGCAGAATGGCGGCGTGCGCACTTAGTGTCGCGAGTGTCACGCGACCTAGCGTTGCCAAGGGGTGTGCCCTGCCACAAACCAGTTGCAGCGGGTCGTGCCATAACACTGTGGCCGCGATGCGATTGTGGCTTTCGGGTGCCAGAGTAATTACCGCCATCTCGAATTCCCCCAGGCGTACCGCCTCGTAGGCGATTTCCGAATCCATGAAGTCGATATCCAATGCCACTTCCGGATGCTCGCAGGTGAAACGCTGCAATATGGGTGGCAGTCGGTGCAGGCCAATGTGGTGGCTGATGGCAAGCCTCAAACTGCCGCTGACAATACCGGAGAGGTCGCGAATCTGTTGCCGGGTTTCGTCGATGGACAGAAGCAATTCTCGTGCTCGGGGCAATAGCGCATGGCCGGCCTGGGTCAGATCGATGTGGCGCCCGATGCGGTCAAACAGCCGGCATTCGAGATCTTGTTCCAGCAGAGCGATGCGCTTGCTGATGGCAGGTTGTGTCAGGTGTATCCTGTCCGCCGCGCGCGAGAAGGAACCGGCTTCGGCGACCGCGATAAAGGCTTCGAGATGCTGGGTTTCCATGCCTCCTTATTGTATTCCAATATAAAATCGAAACAATAAAAAATATAAATTTGTTTTATTAATGGGGGCGCGTAGAATTCACTTTGATTGGTTTAAAATTGCCATGCTTGCACTGGTTTTCGAGTGTTCCGCGGCCTATCCAGCCTGGCGGGGTGGGGCTGAGGTTGACTCTCCGGACAGTTTCGAGCCTGCAGGTATAGGTCAGCACTGGAATCATATTCATGGCGGGTAAAACGCTATACGACAAGCTTTGGGAGGCCCATCTGGTCCGGCAGCAGGACGATGGTTCTGCTCTGCTTTACATCGATCGGCATTTGTTACACGAAGTCACTTCGCCGCAGGCGTTTGAAGGTCTGCGTATGGCCGGGCGCCAACCCTGGCGGGTGGACGCCAACCTGGCTACACCTGATCACAACGTCTCGACGGATGCCGGCGAACGCGCCGGAGGGGTTGCCGCGATCGCCGATGAAACCTCGCGTATTCAGGTGCAGACGCTGGACGATAACTGTGCCGAGTACGGTATTTTAGAACACCGTATCAATGATGCGGGGCAGGGCATTGTGCATGTGATTGGGCCGGAGCAGGGTGCCACGCTGCCTGGCATGACAGTTGTTTGCGGTGATTCCCATACGGCTACGCACGGCGCCCTTGGCGCGTTGGCCCACGGTATCGGGACGTCGGAAGTGGAACATGTGTTGGCGACCCAGTGCCTGGTTGCGCAAAAGATGAAAAACATGCTGGTACGCGTGGACGGCTCCCTTGGGGTCGGTGTCACGGCCAAGGACGTGGTGCTTGCCATTATCGGCAAGATCGGCACTGCCGGCGGCACCGGTCATGCCATTGAATTTGGCGGCCAGGTCATTCGCGAGCTTTCCATGGAAGGACGCATGACGGTTTGTAACATGGCCATCGAGGCGGGCGCACGCGTGGG
>DJFY01000038.1:9208-32567 GCA_002431545.1 Cellvibrionales bacterium UBA5860
ATGGTCGCTGTCGATGATAAGACCATCGACTACGTTAGCGGGCGACCATATAGCCCCAAAGGGAAGGACTGGGCGCGCGCGGTTACATACTGGCGAACGCTGCACAGTGACCAGGATGCCGTTTTCGACACCGTCGTCGAGTTGCACGGTGAGGATATCGAGCCTCAGGTCAGCTGGGGTACGTCGCCGGAGATGGTCCTGCCGGTCAGCGGGCATGTACCCGACCCGGCCAATGTCACCGATGCGGGCAAAAAAGAAGCTATTGAGAGGGCGCTACAGTACATGGGCTTGCGGGCCAATCAGGCACTTACCGATATTAATGTCGACCGTGTCTTTATCGGTTCCTGTACCAATTCTCGAATCGAGGATCTGCGCGCGGCGGCAGCTGTGGCGCAGGGTCGAAAGGTCGCCGATTCCGTCAAGCAGGTTCTGGTCGTGCCCGGTTCCCAGGCGGTCAAGGCGCAAGCTGAAACCGAGGGATTAGACAAGGTATTTCTGGCTGCCGGTATGGAATGGCGCGAGCCCGGGTGCTCCATGTGTCTGGCCATGAATGCCGACAAGCTGGGGCCGGGAGAGCACTGTGCCTCCACCTCCAACCGGAATTTCGAGGGGCGCCAGGGCAATGGAGGCAGAACCCACCTGGTGAGTCCGGCGATGGCGGCCGCGGCAGCGGTCGCCGGGCACTTCGTCGATATCCGCCAGTGGTTGCAGGATGAGTCGGCTCCGGGAGAACGGCCATGAAAGCATTTACCGTGCACGCCGGGCTGGTGGCGCCGATGGATCGGGCCAATGTCGATACGGACATGATCATTCCGAAACAGTTTCTCAAGTCCATCAAGAGAACCGGGTTCGGGCCGAATTTATTTGACGAGTTGCGTTACCTCGACGAGGGCAAGCCGGGACAGGATGCGAGTCAGCGCCCCCTGAACATGGATTTTCCATTGAATCAACCGCGTTATCGGGGTGCTTCGATTCTGCTGGCGCGGGAAAACTTCGGTTGCGGCTCGAGTCGCGAGCACGCACCCTGGGCCCTTGATGACTATGGGTTTCGCGCTGTTATCGCCCCGAGTTTCGCCGATATATTTTTTAATAATTGCTTTAAAAATGGATTGTTACCAATTGTTTTAAAAGAAGAAATAGTTGACAATCTTTTTAATGAGCTCGAGCAAGCCGAAGGTTTCCAGCTGACTATAGACCTGGCGCGGCAAACAGTAGTTACGCCTGCCGGAGAGGCGTTCCATTTCGATGTCGATGCTTTTCGCAAGAAGTGCCTGCTGGAAGGGCTGGACGATATTGGCCTGACCCTTCAGCATGCCGAAGATATACGCACATTCGAGCAGAGCTGGCGGCAACAATGCCCCTGGTTGTTCGATGCCATCAGTTGATCCCGTGCGCGGTATTGAGTCCCGTTGTCGAGAGATTGTCTCGGCACGCTAGTCGGTCTATACCTAGTGACACAGGTGTGGGCGCGACTCCGGAGTAGCGATGCTCGCTGGGGTATTCGGAAGGCAGGGGTTTTCTAGGGATACTCGCGTGTCTGGCTGGCGGGATTCTTTTTGAAGGCTCGTCTGGCATTTGACGACGGTGAGATCGCGAGGCATTTCAAGGTGCTAATAACTCGTTAGCAGTAATGTCTTCTTTGCGGTAGGCGTTATAGCGCGCCATTTGTTATGGGGCGTTCTCTGGTTAGAGGATAAGTAATTGACGCACAAAATTTTGCTATTACCAGGCGACGGGATCGGTCCCGAAATCGTGGCGCAGGCACACAAAGTGCTGCGGGCGGTCGACAAGCGGTTTTCTCTCGGGCTGGAGTTCGACGAGGCGCTGCTTGGCGGCGCCGCTATCGACACGACAGGCAAGCCCTTTCCGGAAGCAACCTTGCGCAAGGCGCAGGCCGCCGACGCTATTTTGCTGGGCGCAGTGGGCGGCCCCAAGTGGGACCAGCTCGATCCTGCGATAAGGCCGGAAAAAGGGCTCCTGGCGATTCGCTCTCAGCTCGGTCTTTTTGGCAATCTGCGTCCCGCCATACTTTACCCGCAGCTTGCCGAAGCGTCTTCGCTGAAGCCGGAAGTGGTATCGGGGCTCGATATATTGATCGTGCGCGAGCTTACCGGCGGCATCTATTTTGGCGAGCCGCGTGGCATAGAAAGAACCGCCGCTGGAGAGCGCAGGGGCTACAACACCTATGTCTATTCCGAGTCCGAAATCACCCGTATTGGCCGCCTCGCTTTCGAGTCGGCGCGCAAGCGCGGACGCAAGGTCTGCTCCGTGGACAAGGCGAATGTGCTTGAGGTTACTATCCTCTGGCGCGAAGTGATGACCGAGTTGTCCAGGGAATATCCGGATGTCGAACTCAGCCACATGTACGTCGACAACGCTGCCATGCAGCTGGTACGTGCCCCCAAGCAGTTTGACGTTGTCGTCACGGGCAATATGTTTGGCGATATTCTTTCCGATCAGGCCGCGATGTTGACCGGGTCTATCGGCATGCTGCCTTCTGCGTCTCTCGATGAAAACGCAAAGGGATTGTACGAGCCATGTCACGGCTCGGCGCCCGACATCGCCGGTCAGGGTGTGGCCAATCCCCTGGCTACGATTTTGTCTGCGGCGATGTTACTGCGCTATTCCCTGGGGCACAACGAAGCTGCCGAGGCTATCGAAAAAGCGGTTGGCGGGGTTCTCGATATGGGCCTGCGAACCGAAGATATCTACACGCCCGGTACGGAAAAAGTATCCACCGAGGCGATGGGTGATGCGGTAGAAAACACATTAATTTGATTAGTTAATTTACTGATTTATATAGCAATGAATAAAGTAGGTTTTATTGGTTGGCGAGGAATGGTCGGTTCGGTTTTGATGTCCCGAATGACCGAGGAAAACGATTTTGCGGGTATCGAGCCCGTCTTTTTTTCGACCTCCCAGGTGGGGCAGGTTGGCCCGGAGTTTGCCGGTGCGGACACCGTCCTGAAGGACGCTCACGATCTGCAGGCTCTCGAGATGCTGGACATTATCGTGACCTGCCAGGGCGGGGATTACACCAAGATGGTTTACGGACCTTTGCGTGCGCGCGGCTGGCGGGGCGCCTGGATAGACGCCGCGTCGACCTTGCGTATGGAGGATGACTCGATCATCGTGCTCGATCCGGTCAATCGGCGGGTGATCGACCAGGCCATGGCTGATGGTGTGAGAAATTTTATCGGCGGTAACTGTACAGTTAGCTTGATGCTGATGGCGCTGGGCGGTTTGATCAATGCGGGTCTGGTCGAGTGGATCAGCGCCATGACTTATCAGGCCGCTTCCGGCGCCGGTGCGCAGCACATGCGCGAATTGCTTGAGCAGATGGGGGCAATTCACCGACAGGCTGAAAGAGAGCTGGCCGATCCGGCGAGTGCGATTCTCGATATCGACGCGAAAGTGTCCTCCGCGCTGAAGCGGGGGGACTTGCCGGCGGCGCATTTTGGCGCGCCGCTGGCCGGGAACCTGCTGCCCTGGATCGATAGCGAACTGCCCGGTGGCCAGAGCCGCGAGGAGTGGAAAGGTTTTGTTGAGGCCAACAAGATTCTCGGGCGCTCCAATTCCCCCATCCCTGTCGACGGAATCTGCGTCCGCGTCGGCGCCATGCGCAGTCACAGCCAGGCGCTGACCATAAAACTAACGCGCGATATTCCACTCGAGGAAGTCGAAGCCTTGCTGGGCAATGCAAATGACTGGGTTCAGGTTGTCCCCAACCACCGCGAAGATAGTCTGGCCCGGCTGTGCCCCGCGGCGGTGAGCGGTACCCTGGATATCGCCATCGGTCGTGTGCGCAAGATGAACCTCGGCGAAGGCTATTTATCGGCCTTTACCGTCGGGGATCAGCTTCTCTGGGGGGCGGCGGAACCGCTTCGGCGGATGTTGAATCTGCTGGTCAAAGCGGATTGACGAGATCAGGGGCGAACCTCTCGCAGGATCGTTTCTCTCGATAGTCAGCATTCAACCCATTGTCACCGTTCATTGGCAACTCCGGCGCCAGCGAGACTGTCGAGGAATTGTTGTGCCTGTTCCTTGCATGGTGCAGCGTGCAAGGCGCTACGAGCTTCGCTTTTCCGGGCGCTCTGCCCGCACCCGTTTTACGCGGTTTCTCGATTTTTGCGTCTGAGTTGTCGCCGGATGGCTGGCTTATCGATCCTTTGAGAATCTCGCGGAGCTAGCAACAAACTGTGCGGTGCGTCGAAAAATAGACCTAAAGCGCTTGTTAGACCCTAGGACTCGGTCTGATAATTATTGCCGAAAAGGCCAATATAATAAATACTTAGGAAAAACTATTGGTGTAAGTTGTAGCAAAGTTTGTTAATCTAAGCGCGAGCCAGGCTGGGTCGGGCTGCGAGGTTGGACATTAAATTACGGGTAAGGAACCATGTCGTCGCGAATTCAACGAGTATTACTTTGCAGTGCCGCCGTTTTGTATTCCAGTTGGGCTGCATCATTGGGACTGGGGGAAATCCGCCAGGAATCGACGCTCAATGAACCGCTGGAAGCGGAAATCAGTCTATTGAGCATAGGCGAGCTCGATCAAAATGAATTGCTGATTGGCCTGGCGTCCCCAGAAGATTTTGCCAAGGCCAACATCGACCGAGAGTTTTACCTGGTTGATCTTAAGTTTGTTCCCGATTTTAGCGACCGCGCCAATCCCGTGATCAAGGTTACTTCCAGCCGTCCTATTCGCGAACCGTATCTGAACTTTCTGGTCGAGGCCATTTGGCCTAACGGCAAGCTCTTGCGTGAGTATACGGTCCTGCTCGACCTGCCGGTGTTTGACGAGAGCAAGTTGCCGGGAAAGCCCCAGGCCGCGACTTCCAGCCAAAACCAGCGGCCGATCGCAAGAAGTGAAGACCGCAATCCGCAAAAAGGCGACGCAGCCGTCGCAGTACAACAGGTAAGTAGTACAGCCGCCTCAGCAGGTGGCGAGTCCGGTGACTATGTTGTGCGGCGCGGCGATACACTTTGGGGCATCGCGGACAAGTTTCGCTCCGGTGAAACCAGTATTATGCAGACCCTGTCGGCAATCTACGAAAATAACGGACATGCCTTCATCGATGGCGATATCAACCGGCTGCGAGCCGGTTCCGTTCTCGGTATTCCAGGCGCCTCTGCCGCTAGAGTAGCCGATGTCGAGGCAGTACAGAGGCAGCTGGGCGTACAGACCGAAGCCACCGATAGCGGCATTAAGGAACTGGATGCCGGTACATCTTCTGCTTCCTCAGGTGGATCACGCAATAGCCGAAACAGCGGTGTCCTGCGCCTGACATCACCCGACTACGCCGAAGGTGAGGGCACAGGCAGTGCCGCTTCCGCAGGTGTTGAGGGCGGTGCGGTTGATGGCGACAGTGTTCGCGACGAGTTGGTCGTGGTTCAGGAAGAGCTGGCCAAAAGCACGCGAGAAAACCTTGAACTTCGCGAAAAACTGGCCAATCTGCAGCAACAGATGGAAACTATGTCGCGTTTGGTTGAGCTCAGCGACGACGAACTCAGCGCTTTGCAGATGGGCCTGGTAGACCTGGATACTGGTGACGCTCCTGGTGAAGCAGCAGATAGGACAGGTGAACTCGGCGAAGCGATGGCTGAGGATGAGATTATCGAACCAATCGGTGGCGATGCCGGTGATGAGGGGCTGGACCTGGCGATGGCCGATTCGCCTGTGGCCGGTGACGCCGGCGCCGATTCAAGCGCAGCAGAGGACGCACTCGACGCGAGTGGCACCGGGGTTCCGTCAGCGCAAAGCGCCCAGGAGACGGGCGGGATTCTCGATATTATTAAGTCTAATCTAGCAACTATAGCCGGGATTATTCTGGTTCTTGTGCTTGCCGCATTTATGTTCCTGGCGCGCCGCCGCAAGGACGACGAAAGCGACGAATTCGCTGCAAGCGACGTCAACTATGTCGATGATGAAGACATGGCGTTGACGGAGGATCCAATTACACCATCGGATTATCTCGATGCCGTAGACGAAACCGTAGAGGAATCCGAGGAAGAACTACCTGCGGGTGTCCTCGAACTGACTGACGCCGAGCAGGTAGACCCGATCGGCGAGGCCGACATCTACCTTTCCCTGGGGGATTTTGCCGAAGCCGAGCAAATTATTGCGCGAGCATTGCAAAACAATTCGGACAACAGCCAGCTGCATCTGAAAATGCTGGATCTTTTCAGTGCTCAGCAGGATCTGCGGCGCTTTGACGAACACTATCCGCAACTGGTGGCTCTGGGCGATCCCGATGCCATCGAAAGCGCGGATCGTCTCAGAAGTGCCCTGGTGGCTGAGGTAGGGGACAGCGATTGGTCTCAGGAGGAGAGCAATATGTCTGCGGAGAGCCAGGGTGATGCCGATGATCTCCATGTTCTGGGAGATGATGATAGTTCACTTGATGATCTCACAGTGCAGGCCAGCGCCTCGGCAAATGGTGCTACAGAATCGCTGGATGATGATTTTGATCTGCAACTGGAGATGCCGGAGGAGGCGTGGAGCGAGAGTGCCGGCGGCAGTGGCGATAGTGCGGAGAAGTCAGCGGAAGAATTTGTTCTCGAGGACGATGAATTTGCCACCTTGTCGAGCGCCGACGAGATCGCCACCCAGCTCGAACTGGCGCAGGCGTATATCGACATGGGTGACGACGAAGGGGCAAAAAATATACTGTCCGAAGTGATCGCCAGTGGCGATGCGCATGCCCAGCAGCGCGCCGAGGAGATCATGAACCAGATTTCCTGATCTATGCCGAAAACGCGTTGGCGCTACCGCGCTAACTGCCTGGTGCCCGAGGGAGAACAGCTGCCGTCGGGCACTTTGCGTTATGCCGCAAGGATAGAGTACGACGGTAGTGCCTACTGCGGCTGGCAGCGCCAGCCCCACTGTCAAAGTGTGCAGGCTCTGGTGGAAAAAGCGCTGTCGACGGTGGCCGCTGAACCCATAACGGTCGCCTGCGCCGGGCGCACCGACAGTGGGGTGCATGCTACACATCAGGTGATTCACTTTGATTCCGTCGCTGAGCGGACGTCGCGAAATTGGGTGCTGGGAGCGAACGCTAATCTGCCGCGGGACATTCGATGCCACTGGGCAGCTCCTGTGCCTGCCGATTTCCACGCCCGGTTCAGTGCGCGGTCGAGGACTTACCGCTATGTCGTTGCCAACCGGCAGTCGCCGCCGGCGCTTGGCCGGCTGGCTTTGACCTGGGAAAGTAAGCGGCTGTCGGTGCCAGCTATGAAACGCGGTGCCCGCTATCTAAAGGGGGAACAGGATTTTAGTGCTTTCCGCGCTGCCGGGTGTCAATCCCAGTCACCCTGGCGTTTTATACATTATGTCGATGTTTTTCGTGTTGGCGAACTGGTTGTGTTTGAGGTTTGCGCCAACGCTTTTCTGCTCCATATGGTGCGCAATATCGTTGGCGTGCTGCTGGCGGTGGGGCGCGGTGAACGGCCTGCTGAATGGGTGGGCGAGGTTCTTGTCACACGCGACCGGCGTTGCGCAGCGGCGACCGCGCCGGCTTCTGGTCTATACCTGGTCGCGGTAGAATACCCCGCGAAATTTGAGCTGCCCGAGACGAAGCCCGGGCCCTTTTTTATAAGCCGTAAGCTGCGACCAAGAGCGCAAGTGTGAAACGGGGCGGGTGGGGACAGGTCCAACGGGCGGTCTGTACCCGGCCAGCAGGCATTTGCCTCTGTACCCAATGGGGAACAGCCTGCCAAAGCGTTCGCCCGCATCTGCGTTGCGCCGCAGCGCGGGTCATGTAAATCAGAGGTGCGATTAGTTAAGGCCCGGCTATTAAAGAAGCGGTTATACAGGGCTATCGCAGTGGTTATCCGGTGCGGATAATGTTACTAAACATATCGTGAACAGACACTCAATGGCGTCGACCAAAGTAAAAATATGTGGCCTGACCAGCGTCGAGGACGCCGTGATTGCTGTCGATGCCGGAGCCGATGCGATCGGCCTGGTGTTTTATGCCGACAGCCCGCGCTGTGTCAGCATCGAGATAGCCAGGGAGATTGTCCGCACTGTAGGTCCGTTTACCACAACCGTTGGCCTGTTCGTTAATGCCGCCGTTTCAGAGCTAGAGCAGTGCGTGCGTGAGACCGGCGTTCACGTGGTGCAGCTACACGGAGACGAAACCCCAGCTTATTGCCGACAGATGACAACGCCTTATCTGCGCGCTATTCGCGTTGCGCCGGAAACCGATGTCGCCGCTGCTATTGCCGCTTATCCCGCCGCCGCCGGTTATCTCATGGATGCCTGGCACCCGGAGCGCTACGGGGGAACCGGTGAATGTTTTGACTGGCATCGGGTCGCCGGTATGGCGAGTGATCCGGCTCGTGTTCTGATACTTGCCGGTGGCCTGTCGGTGGACAATATTGTCGAGGCCGTCCAATCGGTTCGACCCTATGCGGTTGATGTCAGCAGCGGCGTAGAGTCGGCGCCGGGGAAAAAAGACCCACGCCTGGTTCGCGAGTTCATCGCTCGAGTCCGGAACGTGGCCTAGCTCCGGTATTTATCGGCCGGGATTTCGCGTTGCACATTGACTGACCGGGCAGGGCGTGTAGGATTCCTGCTCTGTAACAAATCCATCCTGAACGAGGCGAAGTGGCGATGAGTTGGTTGGACAGAATCAGACCTTCCGGACTGGCGACTAATAAGCGAGAGGGAGCGCGCAGCGTTCCAGAAGGCTTATGGAAGAAATGCCCCCGATGCAGCGCGCCGCTTTACCGGCCCGAACTAGAAAGAAACCTTGATGTATGCCCCAAGTGCGATCATCACATGCGGATCGGCGCACGCCGTCGCATCGATATTTTTCTCGACGATGGTGAAAGGGAAGAACTCGCCACGGAAGTGGAGCCGATCGACAGGCTCAAATTCAAAGACGTCAAAAAATACAAAGACCGACTGAGTAGCGCACAAAAAGAAACCGGCGAAAAGGATGCGTTGGTGGCCATCAAGGGTGAACTCAAAGGTATCTCGCTGGTTGTAACCGCGTTCGAGTTTGCTTTTCATGGCGGATCGATGGGTTATGCCGTGGGCGAGCGATTTACGCGCGCGGCCCGCCATAGTCTCGAGCATCGTCTGCCATTGGTGTGTTTTTCGGCAACTGGCGGCGCGCGTATGCAGGAAGCGCTGATCTCGCTGATGCAGATGGCAAAAACCAGTGCCATTTTGGAAAAATTGCGCCAGGAGGGTGTGCCCTATATCTCTGTCATGACCGACCCGGTGTATGGTGGCGTCTCCGCCAGCCTCGCGATGCTTGGCGATATCAACATTGCCGAGCCGGGAGTGCGCGCTGGTTTTGCCGGCCCGAATATTATCGAGCAGACTATTCGACAAAAACTGCCGGCGGGCTTTCAGCGCAGCGAGTTTCTGCTGGAGCATGGTGCTATCGATATGATCGTCTCACGCCTCGATATGCGCGATACCATCGCCTCACTCCTGGCCAAAATGCTTGCCCTGCCGGAACCTGATGCCGATAAGACAGCGCCGATATCGACGGCAGTCAGCGATGCACAAGCCGAAGCCAAAGTTGAAGCGGTTGATGGGGGAAGCAGTTAAGCCGGGCGTGGCGAGGTCTGCGTTAGACGACTGGCTGGAGCGAATCGAGAGACAGCGGCCAGATGCCATTGAATTGGGGCTGGAACGCACCGCCGTCGTCGCCGAACGTCTCGGAGTATTGCAGCCTGCGCCCCGGGTTATTACCGTTGGCGGTACCAACGGAAAAGGTTCCTGCGTTGCCTTTCTTGAACACATGCTGCATGGCGTCGCGCGAACGGGCAGTTATACGTCACCCCATTTATTGCGCTACAACGAGCGCATCCGTATCGACGGACAGGCCGTCGCTGACCAAGATATCGTCGCCGCCTTTGAAGTCGTAGAGCGCGCGTGCAGTGATACCTATCTGACCTATTTTGAGTATGGCACGTTGGCCGCGTTGCTACTTTTTGTGCAGAACAAAGTCGATATTGCGCTATTAGAAGTCGGCATGGGCGGACGCCTCGATGCCGTCAATGTCGTTGACGCCGATGTAGCGGTGATTACCTCCATCGATATCGATCATCAGGAGTGGCTGGGCCCGGACCGGGAAGCCATCGGACGTGAAAAAGCCGGTATCGCGCGTCGGGGGCGCCCTTTTATTTGTGCTGACCCGAAGCCTCCGCAAAGTCTGGTGACCGCCGTAAAAAATACGGGAGCCCAAGGTATTTATATCGGCAGCCCAGGTTTTCGCTGCACTATGGGGGAGAATACGATTGATATCGAAAGCCGACTCAACGGTGGTCAACTCAAGCACTACACGGCTGTACCTAAACCTGAATTACCATTGCCCAGCGGGCTGTGCGCGTTGCAGGCATTGAATTGCCTCGACCTGTCGCCACAGTTGGCCACACTGCGTCGGACCTTCGGCGAAACGCGTCTTCCCGGCCGCCAGCAGCGATATCTGTTGGGTCAGGGGCAGGTGCTGCTGGATGTTGCGCATAATCCCGCTGCTACGCAGAGACTGGCGCAGAAGGTCGCCACTCTGTCAGCCGAGGGCCAGGTCAGGCGCGTCATTGCTCTGTTTGCGGCATTGGTGGATAAAGACGTCAGCGGAATGATCGCACCCATGCTACCCTTGGTCGATGTTTGGCAGGTCGCCCAATTAAGTGGGGTGTCCAGAGCTATGCCGGTTGATGAGCTGGCCCGACACGTGCGGATCGGCGGCGCTTCAGCGCAAGTGTACCGCGATGTCGAATCAGCCTGTGCCGGGGTGTTGCAGCAGTTTGTGTCTGGAGACCTGCTGGTCGTATTCGGTTCTTTCCATACGGTGGGCGAAGTGATGGGGGTGCTGGACAATTGCGCGGAGGGCATCCGAGAGATATGACACAACGCATCGTTGGCGCGCTGGTGCTGGCTGTTCTGGCGATAGTCCTGTTGCCTCTGATTCTCGACATGGACGGCGAATATCACGTCAATACGCGCAGTCAGATTCCGCCCGAGCCGGGTTTAGACGAGGTGCCGACCGCGGGGCCCGAATCCATATTTTCGAGGCCGGAGCCGGAAAAGTTGCCCGCCAGAGCGGAAAAAAACACCGACGATATGTTTCGGTATGAACAAAGCCGGGAAGAGGCGAAAAAAGCGGCGGACGGCGTCGTGGGTGAGCCGGACGAGCTGCCCGGCTTGACTGAAGAGGGTATACCCAAGGCCTGGATTCTGCAGGTCGCCAGTTTTACCGAGCGCGAAAAAGCCGAGGCTTTTAGCGATCAATTGCTTGCCAATTCACACAAAGCCTACTCGCGGGCTGTTTCGGTGGCGGGAAAAACAGTGTATCGAGTTTATGTGGGGCCGGTCGTAAACAAGCAGGACCTGCTGGAAGAAAAAGCACAGATTGAGAAGCAGTACAGCGTTAAAACCCTGCTGTTGCGCTTTGAGCCCTGAACGGTTTTTGCCACTTTGCTAAAATTAGGTGGTTCTCTGAGGAAGCTAACGGAGTGAATTGGGCTGACTGGACTATCGTCGCAATCGTCGGGTTTTCTACCCTGATCAGCGTGATTCGCGGTTTTGTCCGTGAGGCCTTGTCCTTGCTGGCATGGATTGCCGCGCTGGTGGTCGCGATGCTTTTTTTTCAGCCGGTTTCCGGTCTTTTTCAGGGTGTGATCAGTTCGCCGGCGATTCAATCCCTGGCGGCCTGGTTAACTTTGTTTGTCGGCACTCTGCTTGTCGGCAGTCTGGTGAACTACCTGTTTGGTAAACTGGTGAAGGCGACAGGTTTAAGTGGTACGGATCGCCTGCTAGGCATGTTGTTCGGCATTGGTAGAGGCGCTGTGGTGGTGCTCGCCTTACTGATGGTGCTGCCCGTTCTGGTTACTGTAGAGCAGATTGCCTGGTGGCAGAATTCTGTACTGATCCCCCATTTTCTGCAGTTTGAAAATTGGGCCTGGCAGGCGGTGCTGATGGTGCAGGACTTCTTTAAACAGCTGTTTTAGGAGACGGCGAATGTGTGGTGTGGTCGGGATCGTCGCCAAAAGCGATGTCAATGTACTCTTATACGATGCCCTGATTATGTTGCAACATCGCGGACAGGACGCCGCCGGCATAATGACCTGTGACGGGGGGCAGCTCAACCAGCGCAAGGACGTTGGACTGGTCAGTGACGTTTTTAAAGCGCGCCACATGGAGCGCTTGCGTGGCACTATAGGCATCGGTCACGTGCGTTATCCGACCGCAGGTAGCTCAGGGCCGTCCCTGGCGCAGCCGTTTTACGTCAATTCCCCTTATGGCATATGCATGGCGCACAACGGCAACCTGACCAATTCCCGCGAGTTACTCGAGCACGTTTTCAAGTCGGACCTGCGCCACGTCAACACCGACTCGGATTCGGAGATCCTCCTCAATGTGTTTGCTCACGAATTGCAGTTGCAGGGTAAATTGCAGCCTGAGCCTGACGATATTTTTGCTGCGGTAGGCCGGGTTCACGGCCGTTGCCGCGGTGCCTATGCCGTGGTTGGCATGATTGCCAATTACGGACTCTTCGCCTTTCGCGATCCGCACGGCATCCGTCCTTTGATACTCGGACGAAGACATGCCTCCGAAGGTATCGAGTACATGGTGGCTTCGGAAAGTGTCGCATTCGATTCTCTCGGGTTTGAAATCGAGCGCGACCTGCTGCCCGGTGAGGCGTTATTTATAGACACCAACGGGCGTTTGCATTCTCGCCAATGTGCAGATCGGGCCGAACTCACGCCTTGTATCTTCGAGCATGTTTACTTCGCCCGTCCCGATTCTTTGATGGACAATATTTCGGTCTACAAAACGCGCCTTCGAATGGGTGAAAAGCTGGCGGAAAAAATTGCCCGGGAGCGGCCAAATCACGATATCGATGTGGTGATTCCGGTTCCCGATACTAGTCGCGTCTCGGCGCAGGCCATAGCGGAAACACTGCAGATCAAATTTCGCGAAGGGTTTATGAAAAACCGATACATCGGTCGCACCTTTATCATGCCCGGACAAAAACAGCGAAAGAAATCGGTGCGGCAAAAGCTCAATCCCGTCAAGCTGGAGTTTCAGGGGAAAAATGTTCTATTGGTCGACGATTCTATCGTGCGTGGCACGACGTCAAAAGAGATCATCCAGATGGCTCGGGACGCTGGCGCGCTGCGCGTGTTTATGGCATCCGCTGCGCCTCCGGTGCGCTTCCCCAATGTTTACGGTATCGATATGCCGGCCGCAAGGGAACTGATCGCCCACAACAAGACTGTGGACCAGGTGGCCAGCGCCATTGGCGCCGACTGGCTGATTTATCAGGATATCGAAGACTTGATTGCCAGTGCTCACGAGGGAAATCCGGCGATCGAGCGTTTCGATTGTGCGGTATTTAACGGTGAATACGTCACGGACGATGTCGATGAATCCTATCTCGACCGCCTTGCCGAAGAGCGCAACGATGCCGCCAAGACCAAGCTCAATGGTCTTGTCGAGGGCGGTGCAGACGAAGTGATCGGCTTGCATAACCCGGCACGGGAGGTCGTCAGATGAGTTGGTCGGAAGATAGTTCTTCTGACGCGGACATCCTTGCGGGCGCGCAACTCGATACCCTCGCGGTGAGGGCGGGCCAGCGCCGCACTCCAGAGGGGGAGCACAGCGAGGCGATATTCACCACCTCCAGTTATGTTTTCGCCAACGCTGCCGAAGCAGCAGCTCGTTTTAGCGGCGAACAACCGGGCAATGTTTATTCCCGGTACACCAATCCGTCGGTGCGCACGTTTGAGGAGCGTATCGCGGCGCTGGAAGGCGCCGAGCAAGCGGTTGCAACAGCATCGGGTATGGCGGCCATATTGAGCACCTGCCTGGCATTGCTCAAGAGCGGCGATCACATTGTCTGTTCGCAAAGTGTCTTTGGCACCACTACGGTTCTGTTCGAAAAATATCTGAGCAAATTAAATATCCGTTCGACCATGGTGCCGCTTTCCGATCCGGGTGCCTGGGAATCCGCGATTCGACCGGAGACCCGCTTACTGTTTCTCGAGACGCCCTCCAATCCCCTGTGTGAGATAGCGGATCTGGCGGCGATGAAGGCGTTGGCCGAAGCAACCGGGACGTTGCTGGTGGTCGACAACTGTTTTTGTACACCCGCCTTGCAGCGGCCTTTTGAGTTCGGCGCCGATATCGTCATTCACTCCGCCACCAAGTATCTCGATGGCCAGGGTCGTTGCCTGGGCGGGGTTGCACTCGGTCGCAAGGAACTTATGGATGAGGTGCTGGCATTTGTGCGCTCGGCCGGACCTACCATGAGCCCTTTCAACGCCTGGGTATTTACCAAGGGCCTGGAGACGCTACGACTGCGCATGGAAGCCCATTCGGCCAACGCGCTGGCGCTGGCGCACTGGCTGCGTCAGCAGGCAGCGGTTGAGCGTGTATTTTACGCAGGCCTCGAAGATCATCCGGGGCACGAACTCGCCAGCAAGCAGCAATCGGCCTTTGGCGGTGTGTTGGCATTTCGCGTCAGGGGTGGACGCGAGGAAGCCTGGCGGACGATCGACGCCACGCGCATGTTGTCGTTGACTGCCAATCTGGGCGATGCCAAGACGACGATAGTGCATCCTGCGACCACGACGCACGGGCGCCTCGATGCAGGGCAACGGGAAGAGTCCGGTATTACCGAGAATCTGATTCGCGTCGCCGTAGGTCTCGAGTCAATCGACGACATCAAGGCTGATCTCGCGCGCGGTCTGGAGCTGCTTTGAGCGGAGTTAAAAAGATCGCCGATGCGGTCGTGCATCGGATCGGTCAGGTGCTTATCGGCAAAGAGGAGCCAATTCGCCTGGCGCTGGCCTGCCTGTTCGCGCGTGGCCACCTGTTGATCGAGGATCTGCCCGGCATGGGTAAAACTACGCTGGCCCGGGCGTTGGCCGGTGTTCTTGGCCTTGAGTATACGCGTATACAGTTCACCAGCGATTTGTTGCCCGCCGATATCGTCGGGGTTTCAGTTTACGATCGCAATAACGGTGGTTTCGAATTTCACCCGGGGCCCCTGTTCAGTCAGGTCGTGCTGGCAGACGAAATCAATCGCACGACGCCAAAGACACAAAGCGCCTTACTGGAGGCCATGGCGGAAGGGCAGGTCAGTGTCGAGGGCGAGACACGCGCGTTGCCGTCACCATTTTTTGTTATCGCCACGCAAAACCCCGTAAGCCAGTCCGGCACCTTTCCACTCCCCGAATCTCAGCTGGATCGCTTTTTAATGCGCATCAGTTTGGGATATCCCGATCCCGCAGCTGAGCGGGAACTACTGGCGGGCGTCGATCCGCGCGTGCGCTTGTCCCGCATGAAAGCCTGCATGGATCAGAAATTACTGTGCCAGATCCAGCAAAAGGTTACCGAGGTACAGGCTTCGGACAGCGTCGTGGACTACCTCCAGGAGCTGGTGCAACAGACGCGTTCAATGCCGGATATCGAACACGGCATTTCGCCGCGCGGCAGCATGGCCCTGCTGCAGTGCGCCCGTGCCTGTGCCCTGATGGACGGGCGCCGGTACGTGATTCCGGAAGATATCCAGACCTGTTTTATACCGGTGTGCAATCACCGGCTGCGCGGCACTGCCAGCGAGCAGGAAGTCGTCAGTTTGTTGCGCCAGGTTCTGGATACCGTGGATATCCTCTAGTCAGGGCACGAGACAGCATGGCGACCGCCTGGCGTGACACTATCAATCGGCGGTACCGGCAATGGGTCGACTGGCGCCTGCCGGCCTCGCGCCATACTCGCCTGAACAACCGCCGGCTGTTTGTTTTTCCGACCCGCGCAGGGTTTGCCTATATTGGTCTGCTTGTCGTGCTCTGGCTGGTGGCGACTAACTACGAAAACAACCTTGTCTTTGCCGCCACAGCTCTGCTCGGTTCGCTGCTGGTCATTGCTATTTTTCATACCTTTTTGAACCTTTCGGGGGTCACCGTCGAGGCCGGCCGAAGCTTTCCGGGCTTCTGCGGCGGGCATGCGGAGATAGAAATAACGCTATCCCAGACATCGAAACGCCATCGCGAGAGTATCTCGCTCGCCTATGCCTCTTCCGATAGTGTCACGGTCTCGTTGCCCGGTAGTGAGCGTACATCGGCGACTTTGGCGGTTGAAGCGACGCATCGCGGCTGGCTGGATCCCGGTCGGGTGACTATTGCCACCGTGTACCCACTTGGTCTGATTCGGGCCTGGACCATTCTGGATATTAAAACCAGCGCCCTGGTTTACCCCCGCCCGATACGTGCAGAGGCACAGTTGCAAAGCGTTACCGCGCCCGGTGAAGATAGCCGCGCCGCGATGCCTGGTCGCGAGGATTTCCGGTCCCTGGACAAGTATCAGCGGGGCGAACCCCTTACTCATATCGCCTGGAAACATTTCGCCCGTGAACGGGGGCTGTACACCAAACACTATTCCGATCCGGTCGATGAGCGGGTATGGCTGGACTGGGACGCCTTCCCGGGTTTGGCCACGGAAGCGCGTTTATCTGCGCTTTGCGAATGGTTGCTGCGTCTTCAGGGTGAGCGCATCGAGTATGGATTGCGCCTGCCTGGTGTCGAAATAACGCCGGCGAAAGGCGATTCGCACCGCGATCGAATACTCAAGGCGCTGGCTTTGTACGACACGCCAGCAGTGGTGCGGTCGCAGCCATGACGCAACCCCAGTGGCAAACGCCGCGCGCGGCCATCATCTGGATGCAGCTCAGCGTCGCGGCATCCCTGGCCTTGCATGCGGGACACCTGCCTGCATGGTTGATTGCAGCGGCGCTTACCGTTATGGCCTGGCAGATTTGTGTTTATCGCGGCGTTATTGCTCATCCGTCCACATGGCACAAGGTGTTGCTGACCTCGGCTTGCCTGGGCGGCGTACTTGTGACCTATGACAGTCTGATCGGGCTCGAGCCCATGGTGGCAATTCTGATCAGTGGCTTCGCGCTGAAACTGCTCGAAATACACCGCCGCCGCGATGCTTTGTTATTGATTTACCTGGCCTACTTCGTTGTCGTCGTGCAATGCCTGTTTACGCAGGGCATCACTACTGCAGCGCTCATGGTCGCTTCGGTTTGCGTTATCACCACCGCTTTGATCGCAGTCTATCAGCAGGGCGAGCGGGCGCATGGCTGGCTGGCTCTGCGAAAAAGCACGTTGATGTTGGCGCAGGCGGTGCCGTTGATGTTGGTGCTGTTTATTATCATACCGCGACTCGGGCCGTTGTGGGTCGTGCCCCAGCAGGCTAGCGCCGCCAGCATTGGCGTCAGCGATAGCATGACACCGGGCGACTTTACCGACCTCAGTGCGACGCCGAAGGTGGCTTTTCGGGTTAGTTTTGACGGCGACATGCCGGCGCAGGCCAGTCTGTACTGGCGTGGCCTGGTGCTGTCGAAGTTTGATGGTCGCACCTGGAGTCAACTCGGGCCCTGGGGCTACCGCACCGGCAACCTCCTGCAGTGGTATGGCGACAGGGCCGAGCCCTGGGATAGTCTCGCTGAACGTCGGGGACAGCCGCTGGAATACACAGTGACGCTGGAACCCTCCAACGGCTCCTGGTTATTTGCCCTGGCGACACCGCGACCCGCCTCTCCCGGTATCGCGTTAACGCGAGATTTTCGACTTTATACGCGGTCGCCGGTCGTTACCGAAAAGCAGTATCGGGCGCAATCCTGGCTCGATTATAAAATCGAACCCGAGCGACTGCCGCCCTGGCGGCGATCCATCGAATTGCGTCTGCCAGAGGGTTTTAATCCGAAAACGCGCGAGGTCGCTGCCCGCTGGCGGGAAGAAACGCCGGACCCGGAGGCACTGGTACAGCGGCTGCTGGATTATTACCGCAGGGACTTCGTCTATACACTGAAGCCGCCATTGTTGGGTAAGCACACGGTCGACGAGTTTTTATGGCAAACCCGCCGCGGGTTTTGCGAGTTTTTTGCCGGTAGCTTTGTCTTCTTCATGCGCGCTGCGGGCGTCCCTGCGCGCGTGGTGGTGGGCTACCAGGGCGGAGAACGGCACCCGGAGGGCGATTACATGCTGGTGCACCAGTACGACGCACACGCGTGGGCCGAAGTCTGGCTGGCTGGGCGCGGCTGGGTGCGCGTCGATCCGACAGCTGCGGTTGCGCCGGCACGGATAGAGAGTAGTTTCGCGGATTATTTCAGCGCGGAAGAAGGTTTTCTCGACGGTTCCCCCTTGGCGCTAGAGCGTTTTCGCCATATCGGCTGGATCAATAGTCTGCGCCTGCAACTCGACGAACTGGAATACGCCTGGGCAAAGTGGGTTCTGGGATACGACAGTAATCAAATGACGTTACTGAGCAGGATACTGGGGCGGGTCGATCCCATGCGCATGGGGATGCTGCTCCTGTTTGCCGGGTCGTTGGCCCTGTTACCGGTAGGTTGGATGTTACTCCGCTCCCGTCAACGGCCGGTTCGGGATGATATCGATCGTTGTTTTCTGGAATTCTGTCGACGCATGGCACGTCTCGGCCTGGGCCGCCGCATTGGCGAAGGCCCCCGGGATTACGCAGCGCGAATAGCGAACCAAAAGCCTGAGTTGGCGCCGGAGATTTGGGCGCTGGTCAATCTGTATGAGCGCCAGCGCTACGCGACGGCTGGGGAGAATAATCTGGCGTTACGGCAGGCGTTGCGGCGAATTCCGAGGCGCTAAATAAAGCTATCCTCGCGGGTGCAAGTTTTCAGGGCTCATCGAGGAAGTGAAAGAAAAGCCGTTAGCCGAAAAGAAATGCCGACACGGTGGCGCCGAGCACGCGGTCAGAGTAGATGAGCTTGCCCCTGTCTTCACCAGCGGCGCCGGCGATCACCATCAGCGGTAGCAGGTGTTCTTCCCGGGGGTGGGCCTGGCGCGCTGCAGGGGCTGATTGCCAGTCGCCGAGGGCTCGGTTTCTCTCTGGTGCGGCCGCTTCACAGGCCTCGATCAACCAGGCGTCAAACTGCTCGGACGACTGATGGGCGTCGCCACCACGCATCAGGATATCCATGTTGTGAAAACTCATGCCGCTACCCACGAGCAAAAAGTCGTCGTCGCGCAGCGGTTTCAGCGCGGCTCCTAGCGCCAGATGTTCTGTCGCGTCCAGCGATGATTTCAGGGAAACCTGCACAATGGGGACGTCTGCCTCGGGGTATATCAGCAGAAAAGGAATAAAAACACCGTGGTCAAACCCGCGCTTGGAGTCTAGGTAGCCGGATATGCCAGCTTCGTCGAGTAATCCGAGTATCTTGCCGGCAAGGGCGGGCTCCCCCGGAGCCGGGTAAGTCAGTTCGTAGGTGTGCGGTGGAAAGCCGTAATAATCGTAAATGAGCGGCGGAGCAGAGCCGCTTGTGATGCCGACTTTATTTTCCTCCCAGTGAGCGGAGAACACCACAATAGCTTTTGGGCGGCGGGGCAGGCTTGCCGCAAGTCCTCGCAACCAGCCTTCCATTTTGTCCCACGTATCAGCCGGCCCTAGTGTCCAGTCCATAAAAAAACAGGGCCCCCCGCCGTGTGGGATATATAACGTCGGCATGGCACCTGTGAGATCTTGCTTCATGGTTATATCCCGGGTCCTGCTATACGTAAAAAACCGGATGGCGAGCCGCGATAGACCGGGGCGAACCGAGCCTGTTATCGCAATCTAGAACTGATACAGACGCGTGCCCCGGGGCTATCGGTCAGCTGCCAAAAGGTGCTGGGGGGTCAGGCGGCGAGCAGGGATTCGCCTGGCATTTTGTGCAGTTCCGGCAACACTTCTTTGGCGAAGAGTCGCAGACTTTTTTCCACGTCTTCGTAGGCCATGCCGCCGTAGCTAAATACGCCGGTATAGGCGCCGGCACCAGAGCGTTCAGTGAAGTTTTTGATTGTCTCGAAACAGCGCTCCGGCGTGCCCCAGACCTGAATGCTCATGAAAAACTTGATAGCGTCGTCGATGCTTTTGTTGACGTGGTCCTGCATGGCTGCATAGGTCTCGTAGCCCTTGGTTGACTTGAGATGATCACCGGCCATTTCGTAGTGTTCAATCACCGACCGGTAGTAGCCACCAATATACTTTTCCGCCATTTCTTCGGCGCGATCGGCGTTCTCATCACAGTAGGTCCAACCTGCCAGAATTGGAGGCGGTGCGTCGGTACCGTTGACCTCGCGGTATGTCGCGCGATAGTCGGCCAGTTCCCTATCCACGTGTTCCCAGGGCTTTTGCGGAATAATCAATATGCCGATGCCCAGTTTGGCCATGATTTGCGAAGACTCGGGGGAAACCGCCGCGGCGTAGGTGCGACCCTTGAAGCTTTTGAAAGGCGCGGGGCGTATATCGCGTCGCGGCTGTTTGATGTGTTTGCCGTCAAATTCACAATAGCCTTGTTCCAGCCCTTCGAGAATCATCTGCGCGGACTCGGTAAAATATTCGCGGCTCGAGTTCATGTCTCGATTGAAGCCCTCGAACTCAATCCGGCCGAGACCACGGCCGATACCGAGGATCGTGCGCCCATTGGACATGTTGTCGAGCATGGAGATTTCTTCGGCGACGCGCATGGGGTCGTGCCAGGGCAGTACGACGACCATCGAACCCAGACCGAGATTGGGATTTCGTCCGGCCCAGTAAGAAAGATACTGCATCACGTCGGGGCACATGGTGTAGTCAGTAAAATGGTGTTCGACGCCCCAGATAGACTGAAAGCCGAGCTCCTCGGCCAGGTCGCCCATGCGCAAGTCATTGAGGTAGACCTCGCGGTCGGTCATGCTGGGATTCACGCCCTGGAAAATCAGGGATAGTCCTACATCCATCGATAAACTCCTCGTGTTAATTACTGTGTGTGCCTAGCATTATAGTGGACTGATCGGTTGCTTACCCGACTGCCGGCGGTCCGGCTGCAGGTTACAGGGCTATGGACAGGCCGCCATCAGCGACGATGATCGAGCCGGTAATGAAATCCGAAGCCCCGCTGGCCAGCAAAACGGACAACCCGTAAAAATCCTCCGGTACGCCATAGCGGCCAACGGGGGACTTTTTGGACACGAACTGAACGGCCCGGGTCATCGCGTTGGGCCCAGAACAGGGCATCATTTCGGTGTCGACCAGCCCTGGGAGCACCGCGTTAACCTGAATATTGTGCTTGCCCCAGCCCTGGGCCAGACTTTGGGTCATGTGATCCATGCCGCCTTTGGCTGCGGCGTAGTGGCTCAGTTTGCCAAAACCGAGTTTGGTGATGACCGATCCGACATTGACGATCTTGCCGCCACCGGCCTCGACCATGTGGGGAAAGCAGGCCTTACAGGTTAAAAAAGTCGACGTCAGGTTATTGGTGATAAAGTTATTCCATTCGTCGAGAGTCATCTCCTCGGTACGAATGCCCCAGCTGATTGCAGCATTGTTGAACAGGATATCGATTCGTCCGAAATGGTCGGCCGTCGTCGCAACCATATGGTTGACGTCGTCTTCTTTCCCGACGTCACAGGGAATGCCGAAAGCTTCGGCGCCGCTGTCCTTAAGCTGTGCTACGGCGTGGTCGATTTTTTCCTGCTTACGGCCAACGATTGCGATATGAGCACCGGCCATTGCCAGGCCTTTGGCGATGCCCAGGCCAAGGCCGCCGTTGCCCCCGGTAATAATTGCCACCTTGCCGCTGAGATCGAATTTGGGGTTGTTCATGGTCACTCCATATTTAGAATTCGTGTTACGTCCGGCCGATCGACAGGCTTATCGCTGTTACGGCAAATACCACGGCGCGTCGGTCCGGCGTCTGCGAAAGAAAGGATCTAATTACAGCACCAACGTCATGCCGCCATCAGCGACGATGATGGACCCGGTGATAAAGTCCGAGGCTCTGCTGGCTAACAGTACGGAAATACCCTCGAAATCGTCCGGCATGGCATAGCGGCCTACCGGTGTGCGTTTGACGATGTAGTCGACCGGGCGCACCTTCTTCGGCCCGAAGCAGGGCATCATCTCGGTGTGCACAAGTCCGGGCAGCAGGGCGTTGACCTGAATATTATCCTTGCCCCAGGCCTGCGCCAGACTTTGGGTCATGTGATCCATGCCGCCCTTGGCGGCAGCGTAGTGCACCAGCTTGCCAAAGCCCTTATTGGCGGTGATCGCCGAGCCCACATTGATAATCTTGCCGCCGCCGGCCTTAATCATCTCCGGATACACAGCCTTGCAGCAAAGGAAGCAAGAGGTCAGGTCGATGGCGATGAAATTGTTCCACTCCTCAAGCGTCATCTTGTCGGGATGAACTCCCCAGCTGATGGCGGCATTGTTGAACAGAATATCGACCCGGCCCAGCTTTTCCGCCGTTTCCCGGACCATCCTGCTAACGTCTTCCTCGCTAGATACGTCGGCCTGGACTCCGATTGCCTGGCCGTTCATGCTTTCTATTTCGGCCACGGCCTGGCCGATCTTGTCTTCATTTCGACCCACCAGGGCCACGGCACACCCTTCCTGGACCAGGCCTTTGGCAATACCAAGACCCAGCCCACCGTTGCCGCCGGTGATAATGGCGACTTTGCCTGTTAAGTCGAAAAACTCCATAGTTATTCTCCTGCCATCGTGGTTTTTTTAGTTTGGTTGTAGTTCTGGCCTGCCCCAGAGATCGTAGTTATGGCGGTCCAGACCAACCGGATAGTTATTAGGCGTTCTTGCATATTTTTCCCGATTGGGTCGACCATACCCTGGCGTCAGCTTTTTTATTTTCGTTATCGAAGGATAGCTAATGGCGAGCCTTCGGTTGGGTCGGGTTGATTCCCTTTAGCCTCGCCTCAAACTGAACCGAAGCCAGCGCGGTGGGTTATAAACGTAGTCTACCTGGTTTGTTTGCGCTGACTAAAATCGCATTATTAGGAAACGCTGCCGTAGTCTGGCGGGGGCTATCCCATTGTAATTATTAGATTTATTGTCCAGCGCTATTTGCCCCGCGGCTCCGAACAGGATCTTGTTGTCTTGTTTCGGAAAGTACTGAATCCGACTCAAGTATGACGCGCTTGACTTCAACGTATCAAGTAAAAAGGAAAACTTGTTGAAAGTGAAAGCAAGGGGGGCGGTGAATGTGACTGACAGGTCAGTGTTTAAGCACTGAACTCCCGGCAGGAAGGCGACCGGGAGCCAGCGGTTTGTCGTTCCAGGCTTTAGCGCGGCCTACTCAGGCTGAATAGGCTGCAAGGAGCCGGGTTGAGTCGTTTAGATAACCAGTGACAGGCCACCGTCCATCACGATGATGGAGCCGGTGATAAAGTCCGAAGCCGGGCTGGCCATCAGCACGGTAAGGCCATACCAGTCCTCGGGCACGCTGTAGTTTTCGGTCGGCGTCTTGTTGACGATATAGTCCACCAGTTTGTTCTTTTTGGGGCCTTCACAGGGCATCATCTCCGTATCCACCAGGCCAGGCAG
>DJFY01000038.1:32886-33028 GCA_002431545.1 Cellvibrionales bacterium UBA5860
TGTGACAGCTTGCCAAAACCCAGTTTGGTGACAATGGAACTGACGTTGATGATCTTGCCGCCGCCGGCTTCGACCATGTGTGGAAAGCAGGCACGGCAGGTGAGGAACATCGAGGTCAGGTTGTTGGTAATGAAGTTATTCC
>DJFY01000093.1:0-986 GCA_002431545.1 Cellvibrionales bacterium UBA5860
CATCGAGTGGAACGACGCTCAATGCCGGCAACCCACACCTTGGCGACGAAACGTTGGCTCTGGTGTGCCACAGAAAACCAGACATTTGAAGAAGCCTTGTAGTTGGCGTAGGGGTCTCGCGAGTAGTCAAAGGCATAACCGGTATCCGTGGAAAGCACACGGGTTTCAGGGCAACGCGCCAGCCAGTCCTGCCAATCAGTATGACTGGCCGGCAGCAGTTGCAATCGCTCTCCCTTTCTCGGACCAGAAATCGCCTGCATACGCAACTGGGACCAGAGAGACGCCGTTTGGCGGTCATAGAGCAAGACATCGCTGTTATATAGCAATCCGGATACGCCAAAAGTGCGGTTAATCTCTTTGCTACGCGTATCGCCCTGCCCCAACGTAAAAACCATGCCACTGCCACACAAAGGACAGTAGCTGACCAACACTATATGCTCGCCAAAGGAGTCGTTAACCACTTCGTGGCGATTGAGTATTGCTATGGGATACGCCCTGGCCTCGCCGTTTAAAGACACCCCCAGAATTCTATCCTCGGGATTCAGCCTGGCTTCCATTACAGATATAAAGCGGGGATGATCTATGGCGGGAATGCCGTCCCGGGGTGGCCCACCCTGAAAGACTTGTTCAACAGGAACCAGGCTGTCCGCAAGATCAAAACCGTTCTTTATTTCAGCAACTGAACTGCTTGCTACCGCGGCACAGGCGAAAGCAAAACCGTAAGCCAGAATTCGGTTGAGGTAGCGCGAAACCAACTTCATGCAAGCTTGGAATAATACGTGGTACGAGAGTTCCCGAAACGGCCAGTGAAGCGTCGTGCCACGCAACCCCTGCAACCTGACCGCCCAGGCAGGGATGCCAATGGTGAGCTAGTAGCGGCGCGATTAATTGCGCTGCAAATAAATAAAAATGGGTGTAAATTTTACCAGGCCGAGATTTTTACTGGGTCCAGGAAAAATGGGATAACCGGAGGCTCTCAATCACCG
>DJFY01000093.1:1238-6575 GCA_002431545.1 Cellvibrionales bacterium UBA5860
GTCAGCCGGACTATAAGCTAACCGGGCAGCGCTAAAGGCTGGGCGGAGACAACCACACCATTACTGTCCGCGTAAACATATTCACCCGGATTAAAAGTCACACCGCCAAAACAGACGGGAACATTGAGATCGCCGATACCGCGTTTTTCTGTTTTAACCGGCACACAGGCCATGGCCTGGACGCCCAAGGGCATCTCTGAAATGGCACTCACATCCCGAATACAACCATAGATGATCACGCCCTGCCAGCCCTGCTTTACCGCACTCTCGGCGATCATGTCGCCCAGCAGGGCTCTGCGCATGGAACCGCCACCATCGACGACGAGGACCTTATCCGCGCCGGGCGTATTGAGCTGCTCCTTGACCAGGGAGTTATCCTCAAAACATTTGACCGTGACGATTTCCCCGCTAAAGGCCTCGCATCCGCCGTAGTTGACAAGCATAGGCTCGAGCACCCTGACCAAATCGGCGTGAAGATCGCATAAATCCGGCGTGATGTCGGTCATGTAAGGCTTCTCCCTTTATATAATCAATATCGAACCGGTTACCTACCTTTCAGTCCCTAACCGGTACTGCGGTTATCGCGAATTATATCCTGCGACGTCTGCAGTGGCTCCCCGCATTGTTTTTTCGGTATGGCACGACTAACCTTCTCGTCCTTTTCCAGCTTTACACCATGATCCAGATGCCCTCAGTCAGCGTTACCGATGTGCCCTATACGCCCGAATCAGAACACATATTCGCGGCAATTCAACATCTGCCCGACGCCGTCTGGCTCGATAGCGGCAAGCCTGCGTCACTGTATGGGCGCTTCGACATTATCAGCGCCGCGCCCGAATATGTGCTGGAAAACAACGCTAACACATCTACGATTTCTCGAGTCGATGGCGGCAATCAGTCCAGCCGGGGCGATCTTTTCGAACTGGTACAACAGCTCCTTGAGGAAAGGCGACTGGCACAACCTGCGCCGGCCGGCCTGCCTTTTTCTGGGGGACTTATCGGTTACTTTGGCTACGACGCAGGACGCCGGCGTATGGCCCTGGCAGATCAACTGCCCGAGGTAGTCGGCCTGCCCGATGCCCGCCTCGGTTACTACACCTGGGCATATATCGCCAATCACCAGGCGAGCAAGGCATGGCTGGTGTACCAGCCACACTGCAGCGAAAGCCAACGCCGCGACATCGCCCGGCTCCTGGCTTCTGTTCACGGTAAACAAACACCCTCACAACGCGAATCAGCCATAGAAACTGCCGCGCCGACTGATTTTCAGCTCGCATCGCCCTTCGTCGGTAGCGACACAGAAGAGACTTATAACTGCAAGTTCGACACTATTCAGGCGTACATTCGAGCCGGCGACTGCTACCAGGTCAACCTGGCCAGACACTTCTCGGCAGAATTTACCGGCGCCCCCTGGTCCGCCTACCGGCAACTGAGAAGGACGCTACCCTCACCTTTTAGCGCGTTTCTACAATGGCAGGACAAGGCCATCCTGTCCCTGTCGCCGGAGCGCTTTATCAAACTTTCCGGCGCACGCGTGGAAACACGTCCCATAAAAGGCACAGCGGCTCGCGGCGCAACCCTGGAAAAGGATCGGGAGAATGCTGTGAAACTGATGAACAGTGCTAAAGACCGGGCCGAAAACCTTATGATAGTTGACCTGCTGCGCAACGATCTGAGCAAGAACTGCGCCCCTTACTCTGTCAAAGTGCCGGAGCTTTTCGCACTGGAAAGCTTCGCCAACGTCCATCACCTGGTCAGCACGGTCACCGGCACTTTGGCCGAAACCAGCTGTGGTCCGCGACTACTGGCCGACTGTTTTCCCGGCGGTTCGATTACCGGCGCACCAAAGCGGCGTGCAATGGAGATTATCGAGGAGCTGGAAAGCGTACGCCGCTCCATCTACTGCGGCAGTATTGGCTACCTCAGTGCCTGCGGACGGATCGACATGAATATCGCCATTCGCACGATGGCGATGAACAGAAATACTATCCATTGCTGGGGCGGTGGCGGTATTGTCGCCGACTCCGACAGAGAACACGAATACAACGAATGCCTGACGAAAATCTCCCTGATCATGGACGCGCTGGGGTGCCCGGCCTAACCTGGCCGTGGCCGAGCTGAATTGCACGCTACGATATGTGCGCCCGGCGTTATGCGCATCCGGCGTTTTAAATAGAAAGCGACCGTTCGCTGGCGGCGATAAAAGCCTGTTTCAATTCATCGTAGGTGTGTACGGCGGGAAACTGGGGAAATTCTGCAATCACATTGTCCGGCGCGCTAAACAGAATACCGGCGTCAGCTTCGGCCAGCATAGTGGTGTCGTTATAGGAATCCCCTGCCGCGATAACGCGATAATAAAGCGTTTTTAATGCCAGCACCGCCTGCCGCTTCGGATTAACCTGCCTCAGTCGATACCCGGATACAGCGCCCTTTTCGTCTATCTCCAGGCGGTGGCACAGCAAGGTCGGGAAACCTAGCTGTCGCATCAAGGGTTGAGAAAACTCGTAAAAAGTGTCCGATAAGATGACGACCTGAAAGCGCTCGCGCAACCAGTCGACAAAATCCACAGCCCCCGGCAGGGGATTCAAGGTTGCAATCACCTGCTGAATCTCCGCCAGACCCAGGTTATGCTCATCGAGGATTGAAAGCCTTTGCCGCATCAAGACGTCGTAGTCGGGAATATCCCGCGTCGTCGCTTTGAGCTCCGGAATACCGGTCGCCTCGGCGAAGGCAATCCAGATTTCCGGAATCAAAACACCTTCCAGATCAAGACAGGCTATTTCCACGAGAACCTCCAGACAGTAATCAAACCGCGCTACTCTAGCGGCAGGATCACCACCACGCAAATATTACAAACAGGGTTTCTGTGCAGCCGCTGGAATGCAAACGGCTACAGGTTGAAATGCACTTACACTTAGTCGCTACCGCAGCGTCAAACGCCGGCCCTGGGCCTGTTAACAGGCCCTAGTATTCAGGCAACTCTATCGACGCGCAAAACTGTTCGAGTTTTTCCTTGGACGTGATAGCGCAGGCTTCGTCGACGACTTCGCGCACCAGATGCGGAGCAAAACCTTCGATAAAATCGTACATAAACCCGCGTAAATAAGTCCCCCGGCGAAATCCGATACTGGTAACACTGGATTTGAACAGATGCCTGGCTTCCAGCGCCACCAGATCGTTGTCCTGCTCCGGATCATAGGCCATGTGAGCGACAATGCCGATACCCAGCCCCAGTCGCACATAGGTTTTGATAACGTCGGCATCAGTCGCGGTAAAGACCACGCGCGGGTGCAGGCTCTTCTCCCGAAACGCCTCATCGAGCTTGGAACGGCCGGTAAAACCGAACACGTAGGTCACGATCGGGTACTCAGCCACGTCCTCGAGCGAAAGTTTGCTGAGGGCTGCCAAAGGATGATCTTTGGGCACCAGAATACATCGATTCCAGCGGTAACAGGGAATCATCAACAGATTCTGGAAAAGATCCAGTGCTTCGGTGGCGATCGCAAAATCGACCTCGCCGTCCGATGCCATCTGGGAAATCTGCGCCGGTGTGCCCTGGTGCATATGTAGCGAGACGTTGGGGTAGCGCTCGATAAATGATTCGATCACCGGCGGTAACGCGTAGCGGGCCTGGGTATGTGTCGTGGCCACCGAAAGACTGCCGCGGTCGGGGGAGCTGTATTCCTGCGCCAGCTGCTTGATACTTTCAACCTTGGCGAGGATTTCACCGGCGATCTTTAAGACCTCTTCACCAGCAGGCGTGACACGCGTCAGATGTTTCCCACTTCGCGAAAAAACCTCGACCCCAAGTTCGTCCTCGAGCAGTCGAATCTGCTTGCTGATCCCCGGTTGGGAGGTATACAGACTCTGCGCTGTAGCGGACACATTCAGGTCGTGGTGTGCAACTTCCCAGATATAACGCAATTGTTGTAGCTTCATATCAAATCCAGCTGGCGCGGCAATATTGACGATTCGTTCTATAAATTTGAACAGCTATTCCCAAAGAGCATAGATATTAATGCATCGCGTTTCCAGCCCCGAAAGTAAAATTTATGGATTATTTTAATCTGGCTGCTGATTAGCTTTCGTTAGTCACGCCATGCAAGACGTGGCCGGTAGCCACTTTGCTGCTGGCAGACTCGCAGTGAGACAGCTGATCGTCGAAGAACACATCCGCGCCATAGGCCTCGAGAAAGGCCGCCTTGTCCAGGCCGCCGAGAAACAAAGACTCGTCGATACGGATATTCCAGTGGCGCAAGGTGCGCACAACGCGCTCGTGAGAAGGCGCCGAGCGGGCGGTAACCAGCGCCGTGCGGATAGGGCCGGTTTCCGGGGGAAATTCCGCCTGTAAACGATGTAAAGCCTGCAGAAAGTTTTTAAAGGGGCCGCCAGACAGGGGCGTCATAGCCGCTGCCTTTTCGCTTTCGGTGAAAGCGTCCAGCCCCGCGGTCTTGTATACGCGTTCGGCTTCGTCGGAAAACAGTACGGCATCGCCATCAAAGGCAAATCGCAATTCATCTTCGCTTTTGCTGGGCCGGACGCTCGACAATAAGCGTGCGGCCGCAATACCGTGAACCAGGGCGTTGCGCACATCTTCCTCGTGGGTCGACAGGAAAAGGTGGCAGCCAAATGCACTGGCATAGCGGTAGGGACTGATACCCCCACAAAACGCGGCACGGGTGATGTTCAAGCCGTGATGCTGAATGGAGTTGAAAATCCGCAAGCCCGTGTCTGCAGAATTTCGAGACAGCAAAATGACTTCAACTCGGGCCGTATCCAGACGTTCGTTGACGCGAAGTAGTTTCTTGACCAGCGGAAACGCCTCACCAGGCTCCAGGGGGTCGTTCTCCCGCTCGATCTGATAGCGGGAATACGCCTCGAGGCCCTGGTCCTGAAATACCGCATGGCTGTCATCCAGATCGAACAAGACGCGGGACGAGATCGCAATGACCAGCTTATCGCTAAAATCCTGCACAAATATGCCTCTCTACGCTCTGAATACTCTGACAGGAGCGCAACACGGCCGCTCCGTCAAATGCACCGATACGCAAGCCTGCCAGCTCACTGGTCTTTTTCTCCCGCAAACCATTCGCGGGTTAAACGGAAAATCACCGGGCTCAGCAATAACAGCGCGATCAGATTGGGCAAGGCCATCAGGGCATTCAACGTGTCCGCTACCAGCCAGGCGATACCAAGACCCTTGACCGCGCCGAGATACACCGCCCCAGTCCAAAGTATTCGATAAGGTACGATAATCCTTGTGCCAAAAAGAAACTCCGCGCAGCGCTCGCCATAGTAGCTCCAGCCTACAATCGTGGTAAACGCGAAAATTGATAG
>DJFY01000093.1:6886-15768 GCA_002431545.1 Cellvibrionales bacterium UBA5860
CCCTGAGCAGAACCACTCCAGGCCCCGGTGACCAGTACGACGAGTCCAGTCAATGTACAAATCACCAGGGTATCGATAAACGTGCCCAGCATGGCAACGCTGCCCTGGCGTACCGGGCTGTCTGTTTCCGCCGCCGCATGCGCGATGGGTGCGCTGCCAAGCCCAGCTTCATTAGAGAATATGCCGCGAGCAACACCCATGCGAATCGCCATCATCACGGCAGCGCCAGCAAACCCGCCCTCGGCCGCGGTTGGGGTAAACGCGCTGACGAATATCCGCTGCAGAGCTGCGGGAATATCCGCCAGGTGCATGCCAATGATAATCAGGCAACCGGCAACGTATGTCAGCGCCATTAGCGGTACGATCGAAGATGCGACGCGCGCGATACTCCGAATACCGCCCAGCAGGACGATCCCGACCAGCAGCGCCATAACAATACCGCTGGCCTGCGCAGGTACCTGAAAAGCCGAATTCATGGCTCTCGCCACTTCACTGGCCTGTACTGTGTTGCCTATGCCAAAGCCGGCAAGCATGCCAAAAACGGCAAACAGTACGCCGAGCCATAGCCAGCGCGGGCCAAGCCCGTTCTTGATGTAGTACATTGGGCCACCGACGCGCATGCCCTTATCGTCAACTTCACGGTACTGCACCGCGAGCACACCTTCGGCGTACTTGGTGGCCATGCCCACCAACGCTGTGCACCACATCCAGAACAAAGCACCCGGGCCACCGATGCCAATCGCCGTCGCCACGCCTGCGATGTTTCCCGTACCCACCGTGGCCGACAAAGAGGTCATCAGCGCCGCGAAGGGCGAGATATCCCCTTCCCCCCTCACCTGCCGTCCCGCTGCCAGTTGTCTGATGCTGTAGACGAGCTTACGCAGTGGCATAAACCTGAGGCCGATCATCAGCCACAGGCCAGTGCCCAAAATGGCCACCAACATGACCGGTCCCCAGACAAAACTATTCAGACTTTTGACAACTTCGGTAAACATAATCAGATTGCTTCGTCCTTAGTGAACCACTCGGACATACGGCTACGCTGTGCCAGCAGGCCAAAGATACCGCCGGTGTGTACAAAGACAATATCGGGGGCGCCGGCAAATTCGCCACGTTTTATCCTGTCGATCATGCCGTAAAAAGCCTTGCCAGTGTAAACCGGATCCAGCACTACGCCTTCACTGGCCGCCACCTGGCGAATGGTCTGATAAACCGCCGCATCTGCCTGCGCGTAGCCGGGACCGACATAACGGTCATCGACGAGAATATTCGATTCGGTGATATCGACGGACAGACCATAGGACTCGCGCCACTGTCGCAAATCCTCCGCTACTTTTCGGGAAAAATAGTCCGCGTTATCGCACACAGCGATACCCAGTACAGACGCCCCGAGGCGAAATAGCTGACTACCCGCGGTTAATCCCGCCTGTGTGCCCCCGGAACCAGTGGCGTGGACGATATAAGCGGGATCAATGCCCACCCGTTGGAAATCCTTTGACAACTCTTCGGCACAGGCTACATATCCCCAGACGCCAGTGCCGTCGCTCGCCCCGGTGGGAATCAAATAGGGCCGGCACCCCTGGCGGTTATAGTGCGCCGCCCAGTGTTCAAACAATTCGGGTAAACGGTGCTGGTATTCGGGTTTATCGTAGATACTGACGTGCGCGCCACACAGGTAATCCAGAAACAAATTACCATCCGGACACTGCGCGGCCCCTTCCGCAGCCGCACTCGCATCGACACGCTCGCGGCGCAGAATAAGATGGACCTTGAGCCCTAGTCGGGCGCCAAGGATCGCCGTGGCACGACAATGATTGGATTGCTCACCGCCACAGGTAACCAGGGTATCGCAACCCTGCTCCATGGCGCGCGCCAGGGTAAATTCCAGCTTGCGGATTTTATTGCCACTGACCGCGCAATCGGTAAGATCGTCCCGCTTGAGCCATATCTTCGGCCCTCCGAGCTCCTGGGACAGGCGCTGCAGCGGCTGCAGTGGCGTTGGCAATCTCGCCAACTCGAGGCGCGGCGGGTAGTCTATCGTCTGCATAGTGCTTTGGGCGGCACGGCCTGCACTGATGAAACTCGGCGCAGTCGTTCGCCCGGCAATCCCCAGGCTGCGAACGCGGTCACTTTAACACAGGCGACATATACCGTGGCCCGCCGGGAGCGCTAGTCTTTAGGGCCTGTTAACACCAGTTGGATTACCCCTGCCAAGAGCGGTTTTTTCGCCCAACTCTTTGTTTAACATTGACGTTTGTCTAGCCACAAGGGGACAACCCAAGCAATGTTTACAGGCCCTAGCACAGGCGACAGGTTAGATCGCTTTCAGCGTGCCCTTGGGCAATACAGCGTGGACGGCCTGCTTTTGAAATTTCAGCGACACGGTATCCGACACTTCCAGCACCAGGTACTCCCCTTCAATTCTGGCCACCTTGCCCAAAATACCGCTGTTCGTCACCACCTCGTCACCCTTGGCCAGGTTCATCACCAATTGACGATGCTCTTTCTGCCGTTTTCGCTGCGGCCGAATGATCATCAGGTACATAAACAGAAACAGCCCGCCGAACATCAAAATGGTGATCAGCGGATTGGGCTCGCCGGGAGGTGGCGCTGGTGCGGCCCATACCGAGGCGGGCAAGAGTATGGAAAGGCCGGACAATCTCTTTAACCCGGAAGAGACAATATTCATGATTTTCCTCGACAATGTATTCTCGACATGTAGTGCGTAAAAGAGTATTTCTCGACAATTTGCGGCGCCGACACAATAACGCCGGAGCTAAATAAGGTTTGCCTTAATCCAGCCCTGGACATCTTCGTGATGAGACTTGGTTTTCACCTTGTCGATAATGTGTTTCAAGCGGCCGTCTTTACCGATGATAAAAGTAGTGCGCAGAATGCCCATAAATTCCCGCCCCATAAACTTTTTCAGGCCCCAGGCACCATATTTTTCAGCAATCGCATGATCTTCGTCCGACAACAGATCAAAATTAAGGGCCTGCTTTTCTTCAAACTTCACGAGCCGGGCGACCGAATCCGGACTCACTGCCAACACCACCGTGGACAGTTTATCCAGCCCTCTTCGGGAATCGCGAATTCCACAGGCCTGGACAGTGCAGCCAGGTGTCATTGCCTTGGGATAAAAATACAGCACGACGTTTTTCTTACCCCGGTAATCCACTAGGGAGATGTCTTTACCGCGTTGATTTTGCAGTGTGAATTTCGGCGCCATATTGCCGACTTTGGGGAAGGTCATTTCTGACTCCTGTTTACCTTTTTCAAAACTTTCCCTATCTCGTGGCTCCGCAGCCTTGCCTGTCGGCCTGGTAAACAGGGGTTCTGGACAGATGACAATGACAGGCAGAGCCAGCGTGTCGCCACAATAACGCGACGAGAAATGTTAGTTAAGGCAGCAAATGTTGCACTGCATCCCGTTCTTCTTTCAGCTCCTGTTCTGTAGCAGCCATGCGCCCGCGACTGAAATCGTCGATATTGAGGTCCTGCACGATTTGCCAATCGCCATTTTCGCAAACGCAGGGAAAAGAATAGATCAGGCCTTTATCGATACCGTAGCTGCCGTCACTGTAAACCCCCATGCTGGTCCAGTCCCCCGGCGGCGTGCCCATCACCCAGGTGCGCATGTGACCGATGGCTGCGTTGGCCGCAGAAGCCGCACTGGAAGCGCCACGTGCACTAATGATGGCCGCACCGCGTTGCTGCACCGTGGGAATAAACTCTTTTTCGTACCACTCGAGGTCAACACGGGAAACCGCCTTTTCACCCTCTACCTTGGCATGAAATAAATCCGGATACTGGGTCGCGGAGTGGTTGCCCCAGATTGTCATATTCGACACCTGGTGAATCGTGGTATCCAGTTTGTGCGCGATCTGGGTTAGCGCACGATTGTGGTCGAGTCGCGTCATAGCAGTGAACTGCCGCGGATCGATATCGGGCGCGTTACGTTGGGCGATAAGCGCATTGGTATTGGCCGGATTACCCACCACCAGGACTTTTATATCCCTGCTGGCGTTGTCATTGATGGCTTTTCCCTGTGCCGAAAAAATAGCCGCGTTGGCTTCAAGCAGGTCTTTGCGCTCCATGCCTGGACCCCTTGGCCGGGCACCCACCAACAGCGCGTAATTCGCGTCTTTAAAGGCTACCGCAGCGTCGTCTGTGCGCACCATGCCGGCGAGCAGGGGAAAGGCGCAGTCGTCGAGCTCCATGGCAACGCCCTCGAGCGCTTCCAGCGCCGGTGTGATTTCCAGCATTTGCAGAATGACCGGTTGTTCCGGGCCAAGCATCTCGCCGGCAGCGATACGAAACAACAGGGAATAGCTGATCTGGCCGGCTGCGCCGGTCACGGCAACACGAACGGGTGCTTTCAAAGTCAATCTCCAAACTGATTACAGGGGTGGGTAAGGTCGCGCATTATAAGGCAATTTTTCTGTCGCCGGCTAATCGAGCAAGCCGCTTGGGTAGCGGCGCGTCAGCGCTGCGTAAACGTGTTCCTTAAAATTTTCATGATCGGTATCCAGTTCGACGACGATTTCCGACAAATGCTCATTGTCCTCTCGCCCCGCCCATATCTTCTGATAGCCGCCCTCCTGGTAACCGTTATTCTGACGAAAAGTATTCAGTACATTTTTACCGATATAGCGCGTATACAACTCGTCAAAGTTTAATTCGATGTCGGCCAGCAGGGTAACAAAGCCCGGCGTATCGAAGCCCTTTGTGGCCAGACAACGGGCAGCGAATGTTTCCAGGTCGTCGCGAAAATCCCCCGGCTCCACCGGCGTGGCGAAACATCCGGCCAGTCGCGCCGCGAGGTCATTCTGCTCCAGGTCATCGACCATCATATGGCTCATGCCGAAGTGCCAGATGTCGACCAATTCGAGTTTCACCTGCTCCAGATCCGGGATCTGTTGCTTCCACCACTTCCATCCGTAGTGCTCAAGCAACTCCGCACATTCCACCCAGATGGCGCGGTACCAGGCAAAGTTTTGCTGCCGCCACTGGGGGTGCACCTTACGGTTCATCGCCTCCTGCATGTCGAGCATGACACGTATTTGTTGTTCCATCGCAGGCTCCTGTCATCAGTCGCGAATGGTGAGCGTGCCGGCAACCGGTTCCGCTCGGGCAAGAGAGGGAGAAACGCCGGCTTCTCCCTTTCTTGCAGTTTCAGCCCGCCACCCCTGAAGGGGCGCGAGGTCCCGGATCACTCGCCCCCTGTAGATGGTCTCGGCGGAATTCGAAACAGCTGGTCGAAATTACGACTGGTGGCCTCCGCCAGCTCGGCGAGAGGCACCTGTTTCAACTCGGCTACACATTCGGCTACTTGCCGCACATGGCGCGGCTCATTTTTCTTGCCGCGAAAAGGTACCGGTGCCAGCCAGGGAGAATCCGTTTCCACCAATATTCTATCCAGGGGAATTTTTTTGACGATATCCCGCAGGGCCTGGGCATTGCGAAACGTGACGATACCCGATATCGAAATGTAAAAGTTCATATTCAGGGCCGCCCGCGCCATATCCCAGCTCTCTGTAAAACAGTGCAAAACCCCGGCGGTTTCCGGATTGACGTGTCGACGTATCACATCGAGGGTCTCGGTCACGGCATCCCGCGTATGCACGATGAGCGGCTTGGCGAGTTCCTCGGCAACACGGGCATGGCGAACAAAGCTCTCTATCTGGATCTCCAGAGTTTCCGCGCTGTAGTGTTTGTCGATACCGGTTTCGCCCACACCGACCACACCCTCGTGACTGGCGGCACGCAGGAGTTGGTCCGTTGTCGGCAGGTTTTCTGTGGTCAGCTCAAGTGGGTGCACCCCGACAGCAGTGTAAACCCCCTGTTCGTCGCCGATCAGTTCCCGCAGTTGATCGAGCGCTTCCAGATGCGTAGCGACAGAAAGAAAGCGGGTAACCCCTTCGGCCCGGCTAGCCTGTAACAGCGCCTGCAGCGAACCCTCGTAGGGACCCAGATCGAGGTGATCGAGATGACAGTGTGAATCGACTAACACTACGCGACAATCGGCGGATAGATTGGTATCACATCAGAGGGTATAGGTTGGGCGGTTACTGGATAATAAACCCGCGAGATGCGTCTCGATCTTCGCCACCAGGTTCTCACTGATATCTTCGGGAAACTCGACACCGATGCCGGGACGGCGATGGCCCGTCGATCCGATGGGGCTGACCCACACGACCTTTGCAGTCAATGGAATCTTGTCGGTTTCGTCCATGAGCTCGAGCAGGACAAAAACATCATCGCCAAGAGAAAACTGCTTGCGCGTGGGGATAAACAGACCGCCATGTTTTAGAAAAGGCATATAGCAGGCATACAATTCGTCGACGTCCTTTAATGCCAGATTCAGTATGCCGCTACCGGCCCCACCGCCGTTCAGTGCCATATCCTTTGCCCGATTTTAAGCTGTGAATTAATGTGCCTAGAATACACAAGTAGCGAGGCACCCGTCCATGCCGGCAGCGGCAATCTGCCGCCCCGTCCACAATGTCCAGGACTTGCCAACCGACGCCGCATTCAGTTGCCGGCTTGAACCTGTTGCTGCAATTGCCGCCAACCCAGCAACAACGCTTCGGTGAACAACTGCGGATTCGGGTTGCCCTGGCTCAGAAGGTTTTGTTTCGCGGCCAACAATTGATCGAAGTAGAGAAAATAAGCCGGATGCAGGGACTCCCGACGCGCCGCCCTCGATTTGATCACACCCGTCAGTCGGTACTGCAAGCGCTCGACGATATCGTAAAGAGGCAGGTTTTTCGCCAGATCGGCCCCCGCTAGAGGCGACAGCTCGCCGCGGGCGATTGCTGTCAGAGCCTGCTCAATCTTTCCCAACTGCGCCAGCTGTTCGCTCTCTAACAGTCGCAGCGCGCGCTGAGGGCGACCGCCCGCCAGAGCGAGTAAGCGCTCCAGTTCATCGTGTTCCAGCGATTTGCCAACCGCAGCCAGATGAGTGTGCAGCCAATCCACGGCCTGGGTCGTAGAAGGCATCGGCATCGCCAACTGCTGGCACCGACTGCGGATGGTGGCCAATAGCCTGCCCCGGTCATGGTGCAATAAAAAAATCGCGGTATCTTCGCCAGGCTCTTCAAGGGTCTTTAACAATGCGTTGGTCGCATTGATTGTCAGGGCATCGACAGAATTGATGACGATAACGCGCCACCCGCCAAGCATGGCCTTCTTGCCGGCAAAAGCGGTCGTCGCTCTCACCGTATCCACCGATATGGCTTTACCGGCCTCTTCCGGAGAGGCCAAAACCAGGTCGGGATGAGCTCCCGCTTCTACCAGCAGACAACTTTTGCAATCTCCACAGGCGCCGTTCGGTGCTGGCGCCCGACACAATAACCGGGCTGCCGCCAAACGGGCGAAGGTCTGCTTTCCGGTACCCTCCGGTCCGGAAAGCAGCAGCGCGTGCGCCAGGCGACCTGCATCCAGAACACGCAGGAACCAGCGCCACTGTGTCTCCTGCCAGGGCAGGATCGGCGCTCGACCAAGCTCTCCGTGACGTGCCATCCTTACTCGATCCCCGTCCTCGTCATCGCCAGGCTTGCGCACGGGAGGCGAGCACAGCGTGGATTTCCGACGCGACCTCATTCATGGACTGCGCCGCGTCGATGACGGCAAAGCGTTCCGGTGCTTCGCGAACACAGCGCCGATAAGCGGCACGCACGCGATCAAAAAATGCGCTTTCCTCGATTTCGAAACGATCCCGCTTACCGCGCCCGTCGACTCGCGACAAACCCTCATCCGGATCTATATCCAGCAGCAGGGTTAAATCCGGTTGTAAGCCGTCCTGAACCATAGCGGCCAGTTGCTCAATCTTGTGCCAGGCGATTTCGCGTCCTCCACCCTGGTAGGCGAACGTGGCATCGGCAAAACGATCGCAGACTACCCACGTGCCGCTTTCCAGAGCCGGGCGTATTTTTTCCGCGATGTGCTGGGCACGGGCGGCGCAGATCAGCAATAGCTCAGCTATAGGGCTTACAGAGACCTGCTTTGGATCGAGAAGGAGCGCGCGGACACCCTCCCCAAGGCCGGTGCCGCCCGGCTCGCGAGTCTCGATAAATGTTTTACCGTGGCTTTTCAGCCATGTCGTTATGGCCTCTATAGCAGTGCTTTTACCTGCGCCTTCCAAGCCTTCAACTGTGATAAACCTTCCTTTCATAGCTCGACATCGTACTTGATTGTGGTTGACGGTATTAACGATTGTTGTGATCGGGCAGAACCCGGCACACCGCCATAAAGCTGTAAAACTGGTCTGCCCGCTTTACTTTACCTGGGGTGCGGATCGATAACCCGCCTTGCGCTGCTCAATCTGATACTGCCTGACAGCCCGGACGTGGGCCTCTAAATTGTCGGAAAACTGGTGACTACCATCACCGCGGGCAACGAAATATAACGCCGAACCGGGCTCGGGATGCAGAGCGGCTTTGAGGGCATCGGCACCGGCATTGGCAATGGGTGTAGGCGGCAGACCGGCGCGGCGGTAAGTGTTGTAGGGGTTATCGGCCCGCAGGTGCTCGCGTTTAAGATTGCCGTCAAAAGCGGCCCCCAGCCCGTAAATCACGGTCGGATCAGTCTGCAGCAGCATACCCTTTCGCAAGCGGCGCACGAAGACGCCAGCTATGGCCGCGCGCTCGCTGGCCAGGCCGGTTTCTTTTTCGACGATGGAGGCCATAATCAGCGCCTGGTATGGCGTCGTATAGGGCAAGTCTTCGGCCCGCGATGGCCAGGCCCCTCCTATCAGCCCCAGCATCCCTTGATACGCGCGTTTGAAGATACTCAGGTCGCTGTCGCCGGCGACGTAATAATAGGTGTCCGGGGCGAAGCAGCCCTCTGGTATGTCCTGCGCGATACCCAGATATGCCGCC
>DJFY01000137.1:0-4097 GCA_002431545.1 Cellvibrionales bacterium UBA5860
GCGCCAGCACCGGGGCCTGGCCCGCCGAACCGATGGCAATCAGCACCGGGCTGCGGTCGATGATGGCCGGCGTGATGACGCGGCTGGCCAGCGGGTCGTCCGCCACCAGTTCCTGCAGGACGGTTTCACTGATTTCCTGTAATTCGATCAGAACATCGTCCGGCAAACGGCGCAGCTTTACACCGTGCTTGCCCACAAGCTCCTGCAGGGCAGCATTGTTGCGCGCGGTATATTCGTCGAGCATGTTCTGGTTGGCGGCGCGAGTAGCGGTCTCGACAATCGCCTGCAGATCGGGCGGCAGGGACGCCCAGGCATCGCCATTGACAATGAACTCGAGGCTCGAGCCGGTTTCGTGCCATCCGGGGTAGTAGTAATACTCGGCAATCTGGTGAAAGCCGAAAGCGAGATCGTTGTAGGGTCCCACCCACTCGGTGGCGTCGATCACTCCCGTTTGCAACGCCGTGTAGAGTTCGCCGCCGGGAATGGTCACTGCCTCGCCTCCGGCACGGGTAATGACTTCGCCACCAACGCCGGGTATGCGCATCTTGAGACCCTTCAGATCGGCGACACTGTTAATCTCGCGATTAAACCAGCCCGCCATCTGCACGCCGGAATTGCCGCCGGCAAAGGGCACCAGGTTAAAGGGCTTGTAGACTTCCCGCCAGAGTTCGAGGCCGCCACCATAGTGCAACCAGCCGTTCATTTCCTGGGCATTCAGCCCGAAAGGTACAGAGGTAAAAAATACCGAGGCCGGCGTTTTCCCTTTCCAGTAGTAGGCGGCACCGTGACCCATCTCGGTCGTACCCTGGGACACGGCATCGAACACTTCGAGCGCCGGCACCAACTCGCCGGCGCCGTAAACCTTGACCTGCAAACGGCCATTACTCATCTTCTCGACCAATTCGGCAAAGTATTCAGGCGCCGTGCCCAGGCCGGGATAGTTTTTCGGCCATGTAGTGACCAGCTTCCACTTGAAGCGTTCCGGTTTCGCCTGATCACGGTGCGTGTCCACCGGTGAATCCGGCGACGCCCCCTGGCCGCAACCCTGCAATAGAATGGTAATCAACACCAGAATCATCGCGCGCCGTTTCATTTTTATTCCTTGATTTAACAAATTTTTTGCCGAAATTCGGCTTTTATCTCTGTCCGGTTTGCTTATGGGATTCCGGATCGCCCTCAAACAGGCTGCAGTTTGGCATATTGTAATACCAGCCACTTGGCGCCCTCGGCGTCGAAATTGACCTGAACACGGGCGTGTGGCCCGGAGCCTTCGAAATTCAGTACCACGCCTTCGCCAAACACACCGTGCAACACGCGCTGGCCCAGCCCGAACGGCGGTGGTTCACCCCCCTGCGCCGAAACGCCTGTCGCACCCATTGAGGTCGGTCGACTGACACTCGATGCCAGCCGCACTTCCTCGATTAGATGTGAGGGAATATCCCTTACAAAACGCGACACCGGATTGTAGGATTCGACGCCATGCAACTGGCGACTTTCTGCGAAGGTGAGATAAAGCTTTTGCATGGCGCGGGTAATGCCCACATAACACAGGCGACGCTCTTCCTCGAGTCTGCCGGGTTCCTCCACCGACATTTTGTGGGGAAAAAGGTTTTCTTCCACACCCACCATAAACACCAACGGAAACTCCAGTCCCTTGGCAGAGTGCAGGGTCATCATCTGCACGGCGTCTTCGTCGGCATCGGCCTGGCGCTCGCCGCCGTCCAGTGCGGCAGCATCAAGAAACTGAGGCAATACCGGCTGCGCTTCATCCTCTGGAATATAAGCCCTGCAGGCATTAACCAGTTCGGCCAGGTTTTCGACCCGGGTCTGACCACGCTCACCTTTTTCTCGCGCGTGGAAATCGAGTAAACCCGTGCCGCCGATCACTTGCTCTGCGGTCTGCCACAGGTCAAAGTCCCCCGTAGTCTGCGCCAAGGTGTCGATCATTGCGACAAAGCCTTGCACGGCATTAGCGGCACGACCGGGCAAGATATCCTGGGCATACTGGGCCACATGCCACAAGGATTCGTTGTGCTCCCGAGCACTTTCCCGCAGGCGCTGCAGTGTTTTCTCGCCGATACCACGGGTCGGCACGTTGATCACCCGCTCGATGGCGGTATCGTCGTGACGATTGACCAGTAAACGCAGATAAGCCAGCGCGTTTTTGATCTCGGCGCGTTCGTAAAAACGGTGGCCGCCGTAGATTCGGTAGGGAATCTGCTGCCGCAGCAGGGCCTCTTCGAGTACCCGAGACTGGGCATTGGAGCGGTACAGGACGGCAACCTCGCCGCGCGCATGGCCGGCTTCTACCCAACCCTGGATACGCGTAGCGACAAAACGGGCTTCGTCCAGTTCGTTAAAACCGGCATACAGGGAAATCACATCGCCATCTTCGCTCTGAGTCCACAGATCCTTACCGAGACGAGCGTTGTTCTGTGCGATCACCGCGTTCGCCGCCTGCAGAATAGTGGCGGTGGAGCGATAATTCTGTTCCAGCTTGACGGTCTCGACCGGCGAGAAGTCCTGGCCGAACTGGTGAATATTTTCGATGCGAGCGCCGCGCCAGCCATAAATCGACTGGTCATCGTCACCCACTGCCGTGACCCGGGCCTCGTCGCCGGCGAGCATCCGCAGCCAGGCGTATTGAATGGCGTTCGTATCCTGGAACTCATCAACCAGCAGGTGTCGGAACCGCTGTCGATAATGCGCCAGCAGATCCGGATGGTTTAACCAGAGTTCGTGGGCGCGCAGCAGGAGTTCGGCAAAATCGACGACACCCACCTGCTGACAGTGGCTTTCATAAGCCTCGTAGACCTGGCGCATGGTGCCGGTAAAAAGATCGTCCACCTGGACGTGGCGCGGACGCAGGCCCTCGTCTTTCTGCGCATTGATAAACCACTGAGCCTGCCGAGGCGGCCAGCGATCCGTATCGAGACCGAGATTGGCGTAAACACGTTTGATTACGCGCAGTTGATCGTCGGCATCCATCACCTGGAAGTTTTCGCTCAGCCCGGCATCTCGCCAGTGCATCTTCAAGAGCCGGTGAGCCAGACCGTGAAAGGTGCCGACCCACATGCTGCGCGGCGCCTGGCCTAACAATTGATAGACACGCTCGCGCATTTCCCGCGCGGCTTTGTTGGTAAAGGTTACCGCCAGTATCTGGTGTGGCGCGAGACCCTCGACCTGGGAAAGCCAGGCAATACGATGCACCAGCACCCGGGTTTTCCCGCTACCAGCACCGGCCAGAACCAGGAGATTGCCGTCGCTATGCGTCACTGCCTGGCGCTGAGCACTATTTAAAGGATCGATTATCGGGGTGATGTCCATCAAGCAAAGAAACGGCTTGTTCAACTGGCCCCGCATTCTAGCAGATCAAACAGCGGCGACCGGCGGTCGGAGTCGGAATCCGGGGCGCGATAAAAGCACCGCTTCGTTATTCCCGGTAAATTATTTACAATCCGTTTCCGCCATTACTGGGGCGCCAGCGTGAAGCCCGCGGAACTGACAGAAACCATTTGTGCCGAACTGCCCTCTCTGCGACGCTCCGAGCGTAAGGTCGCCGAGTATGTCTTGTCGCGCCCCGAAGAAATTATTCGCCTGCGTATTGTCGACCTGGCGGAACAGGCTCAGGTCAGCGAGCCGACCGTCATTCGATTTTGCCGGGCCATCGGCTGCAACGGTTTTCTCGACTTTAAACTGGCGCTGGCGCAACAGCTCGCTGCCAGCCCTAGCTTCGGCCAGATCGCCATTACCGACACTGATTCGCTGGCCGAGTACACTTTCAAGACCTTTGATTCGACCATCGACTCTCTTCTGCAGGTCCGCGATCGCCTCGACCTGGACATGCTGGACAAAGCGGTGCAGGCCCTGTGTGCAGCGAGCCGGGTCGAGTTTTATGGCTTTGGCGCATCTGCGGCCGTGGCCCGCGATGCACAGCACAGGTTCTTTCGCCTGCGACTGGCGACCGCCGCCTATTCGGATCCCCATCTGCAGAACATGTCGGCCACTTCCCTCACCCCGGGCGATGTTGTCGTGGCTTTCTCACAATCCGGACGCACAGAAGCATTGCTGGAATCCATCGACCTCGTGAAAAAGAA
>DJFY01000137.1:4394-6561 GCA_002431545.1 Cellvibrionales bacterium UBA5860
GCGACCATTCCGCTCACCATCGATGTCGAAGAGGACATTCAAATTTACACCCCCCTGTCCTCGCGCATCGCCCACTTGATTGTAATTGACGTGCTGGCGATAGGCGTGGCCCAGCAGAAAGGCCCGGAGTTACAGGAGCACCTGCAGCAAATGCAGGAAAACCTGAACAGTCTGCGCGTAGCGCAACCGGACTGAGGCGGCCACAGAAAGGCTGTTCGCGCGGGCTAGCCGCCTTCCAAGGCAATCTACCCCATCGGGTCAATTATTCCACGGTAACGGATTTCGCCAGATTTCTCGGCTGGTCGACGTCGGTGCCTTTAAGCACCGCGACATGGTAGGCCAGGAGTTGGAGGGGCAAAGTGTAAATAATGGCCTCGAGATTGTCTGGGACATGGGGCATGTTCAATACGGTCACTTCATCATTGTCGACGAAGCCGGCGTCGATATCCGCAAACACATATAAACGGCCGCCACGCGCCTGCACCTCGTGCAGATTGGATTTCAGTTTTTCAAGTAGTTCGTTATTGGGTGCGACCGCAATGACCGGCATGTCGGCGTCGACCAGGGCCAGGGGTCCGTGCTTGAGCTCGCCGGAGGGATAAGCTTCGGCGTGTATGTAGGAAATCTCTTTGAGCTTTAACGCCCCCTCGAGCGCGATCGGATACTGCACGCCACGCCCGAGAAACAGTGCGTGATGCTTGTCCGCGAAGGACTCGAAAATGCGTTCGATTTCCGGGTCCAGCGCCAGGACCCGGGTGCACAGTGCCGGCAGTTGATGCAGGGCTTCGACGAGCGCCTGCTCTTTCTCCGCCGGCATCCGCCCCTGCAGCTTCGCCAACGCAATACACAATAGCTGCAGGGCCACCAGCTGCGTGGTAAACGCCTTGGTCGAAGCCACGCCAATCTCTGGCCCGGCCCGAGTCATCAGCGCCAGGTCCGACTCTCGCACCAATGCACTGTTGGCGACATTGCACACTGCGAGCGTGGCCCGGTAACCGGCCTGTTTTGCAGCGTGCAGCGCCGCCAGGGTGTCCGCAGTTTCGCCCGACTGGGAAATCGTCACAAATAAACACCCCTCGGGCACCACCACCGTCCGGTAGCGGTACTCGCTGGCCACTTCCACTTGACAGGGAATACCGGCCCAGGCCTCTAACCATTGTCGCGCGACCAACCCCGCGTGGTAGCTGGTGCCACAGGCGACGATGTGGACCGCTCGCGTCGCTGCAAGCAGATCCACCGAGGATTCCCCAAAGGCGTCCACGAGCACGCTGTCCGCAGAGAGGCGATCCTGCAATGTGGCCGCCAAAACTTCCGGTTGCTGATAGATTTCCTTCAGCATGTAATGGCGGTAACCATCTTTGTCAGTTTGTGTGCCGCTGTCGCCGTGGGTTTCGAGCGCGCGTTCGGCTAAGTCGCCTTGGGCGTCAAATATCTGGTAGCCAGCGGTATCGGCAACGACGACATCGCCGTCTTTGAGATAGATGAAGCGATCCGTTACCTGCCCAAGCGCATGGGGGTCTGAAGCGAGGAAGTTTTCTTCAATGCCCGCGCCGAGCACCAGCGGACTGCCCTTGCGCGCGCCAACGATAACACCGGGCTGGCGGGCATCGACGACCGCCAGCGCGTAGGCGCCTTCCAGTCGTTTCACCGCCCGGCGCACAGCGTCGGCGATATCGGGAGTTTCAGCCCGATAGCGGTGGATCAGGTGCGCCACGGTTTCCGTATCGGTGTCCGACTGGTAACGATAGCCCGCGGCTTCCAGCTCTTCGCGCAGCACCTGGTGGTTCTCGATAATGCCATTGTGGACTACGGCGATATCCTGCGAGACGTGCGGGTGCGCATTACTTTCGCTGGGCTTGCCGTGGGTCGCCCAGCGAGTATGGGCGATACCGGTTAAGCCGGTGGGGTTTTCCCGAGCGACACCCTGTTCCAACTCGGCCACCTTGCCGGCTCTTTTCAGACACTGGAGCGTCGCGTCCCTCTCAATGAGGGCGATACCGGCGGAGTCGTAACCCCGGTATTCGAGACGCCGAAGCCCTTCCAGAAGGATTTCCGTAACGTTGCGCTGGGCAACCGCACCGACGATGCCACACATCCTAGTTTTCTCCAGGCTCGTTTTTGCCAGGCCGCGGCCATCCCTGCACATTGCGCTGTTTACCACGGCCTA
>DJFY01000103.1:0-152 GCA_002431545.1 Cellvibrionales bacterium UBA5860
ACCGTGGTGGATGGCGATCGGGTCGAACTCAGCAACCTGCAGCGCCAGGTGCTGTTCAGCGAGGCCGACATCGGTCGAGCCAAGGCCGAGGCGGCCGTCGACCGACTGCGGGCAATGAACAGCACAACCCGCCTGCGGGCTGTGCCGTCCTA
>DJFY01000103.1:441-10615 GCA_002431545.1 Cellvibrionales bacterium UBA5860
CTCGATGGAGACAACGCCGGGTTAGTTGCCGAGCACGACATCGTGCTCGATTGCACCGACAGTCTGGACGCCCGCTTTTTGATCAACGACCGTTGCATCGCCGCCCAGCGGCCCTGGGTCTATGCCAGTGTCCAGCAATTTCATGGCCAGCTCGCGGTATTCGCCGATATCGAGCAAGGCTGCTTTCGATGTTTGTTTCCGCGCCCCCCGGAAAATGCGATTCCCAACTGCGCCGAGGCTGGCGTGGTCGGGGCCTTGCCCGGCACCCTGGGCACCCTGCAAGCGCTACAGGCCATCAAGTGCTTGTTGGCGCCGGAGTCAATTGAACCTCGCCTCAGCCTGTTCGATGGACTGAGTTTGGATTTGCGTCATTTCAGCTTGCGCAAGGACCCCGACTGTCCGTCCTGCGTACATCGACAGACCTATCAGCCGGCATCGGCGGCGGGTGGTGGGGGCGACGGTGAAGCAGACAGGCCACTGCCGACGTTATCGCCGCAGCAATTGCGTGACTGGCTCAATGCGGGGCAGCCTGTGCATCTGGTCGACGTCAGGTCGGCGCAGGAGCACGCGGGCTTTAACCTCGGTGGCGAGCATCTCAGTCTCGAACAACTCCGCGCCGACCCCCATGAACTGGAGCGGCGGATCGACGATAAAAGCTGCCCAGTGGTCTTTTACTGCCAGCGCGGCCAGCGCAGTCGGCTCGCCGTCGATAGGGTGCGCGACCTCGGCTACGATTGCTACAGCCTGGAATCTGGCGTCGAGGGTTGGCTGGCCAGTGAACTAGGGGGTGACTAATCCGGATTCAACCGGACGTCCGAACGCTGCAATGCTCAATCGCGCGCCTACCGAATAATGAACCAGTGTCAATTAGCGCCATCCCGAGCCCGCATTCCGAAAGCTGTTGGCACTCTTTGAGCCGGGGCCCTACGAAATTAGCCTGCAAGCCAAATTGGCGCCCGCGGCACAAGAAATTATAATCTGCCACTCACTCCCCAACGGCGACAGGCACCATGCCGGATTCGACCAGGCCGAAATTACAACAGCAGCGTGTCACCGTCCTGGGCGGCGGCAGTTTTGGCACAGCCATCGCCAACATGATCGCGGGCAATGGCCACAGCACGACGTTATGGATGCGCAATGCCGAGCGAGCTCGGCAATGTCGCCAACAACGCGAAAACTCTACTTACCTGCCGGGCTATCGTCTCGACCAAAGTTTGCTCTTTAGCACCGACTTGAAGTCGGCACTGGAAAATGCCGACGTCGTATTTTTTTCGGTGCCCAGCAAGGCCTTTCGTAACCTCGCTCGCGACGCCGCGCCTTTTCTGCGGCCCGGAACATCGGTGATCAGTACCGCGAAGGGCATCGAAGGCGAAACTTTCAAACGGATGAGCGAAATCCTCGAGGAAGAATTGACTCAACCACGGGTCGGCGTGATCAGTGGCCCAAACTTGGCGCTCGAGGTCGTGCGCGGAGAACTGACCGCCAGTGTTATCGCCAGTGCCGACGCTAGGTTGTGTCAACAGGTACAAGAACTTCTGAGCACAGAAACTTTTCGCGTCTATGCCAATGAGGATGTGACTGGCGTCGAACTGGCTGGCGCACTAAAGAATATTTACGCTATTGCCGCCGGTATAGCCTCTGCACTGGGTTTCGGTCAGAACACCATGGCACTGTTGGTGACGCGCAGCCTGGCAGAAATGTCGCGCTTTGCCGGTCAATTGGGCGCGCAACCAATGACCTACATCGGATTGAGCGGTGTTGGCGACTTATTTGTCACCTGCACCTCGCCGCTAAGCCGGAATTTTCGTATCGGATTGGCACTCGGCAAGGGGCGATCGCTGGAAGAAGCGCTGGCAGATGTCGGCCAAACGGCAGAAGGGGTGAACACCACGCGTATCATCAAGCAAAAGGCAGAGGCGCTGGATATCTATATGCCCCTGGCAAACGCCCTACACGAAGTGCTGTTTGAAGAAGCGACCATCAGCCAGGCCATCAGAAAGATGATGCTTGCGGCCCAGACCGACGATGTAGAGTTTTTCCGGCCAGAGGATGCTGTGTAGGAGACGCGAGTGAAACTCTATTTCATGCGTCACGGCAAAGCCGAGCGTCACGCGCAAAGCGATGCCGATCGCGCTTTGACGGAACGCGGCCGGCGTAACGTCGCTTCGGTAATCGGTAACCGCCGCAAAGCGTTGCAGACTCTCGATCTCGTAATCAGCAGCCCTTACCTGCGAGCCAGACAAACTGCACAAATAGCCATGAGGGAACTGGGGTACAGGGGAGAATTACTACTCTGCGCGGACCTCGAGCCCGGCGCCAACCTGCGAGATCTATTTCAGTTTATCAACCAGTTGGAACAAGAGGCCATTCTGTTAACGACACACCAACCCCTGATCGGGGAAGCCGTCTCGACGTTGCTGGACGACGATGCATATTCAACGATCGGCACTTCTTGGCTGGTAGCGCTGGAATGCGATGCCGCGGTCGCGGGCTGCGCAAATTTATCCTGGATTGAAGAGCCGTAGGCTTACCACGGATTAAAGCCGGCAGGCACTACATCGGGCGATTGCGCCAGTCGCATTGATGCAGTGTGAAGAAAAAACTGCGCTTTCAGAACGCTAGCTGATTAGTGACAGAAACTCGCTACGCGTCGCCTGCGCACTGCGAAACACGCCGAGCATGGCCGAGGTTTTCATGGTCGAATTCTGTTTTTCCACACCGCGCATCATCATGCACATGTGTTTGGCCTCGATAATCACGCCGACACCCAGCGCACCGGTCACCTGCTCGATCGTCGTCGCGATCTGGGTTGCCAGGTTTTCCTGAATCTGCAGACGCCGGGCGAACATGTCGACGACGCGCGCGACTTTAGATAAACCGAGGACCTTCCCGTTAGGGATATAAGCGACGTGGCACTTGCCAACGAAGGGCAGCAGGTGATGCTCGCACAGAGAATAGAGCTCGATATCCTTTACGATCACCATCTCACTCGAATCGCTGGGAAACAAAGCCTCATTGATCACTTCGGACAGGTCTTGGTGATATCCCTCAGTGAGAAACTCGAAAGCTTTAGCAGCCCGCTCCGGCGTATCTACCAGACCAGGGCGGGACAGATCTTCACCGATGGCATCAATGATTGCCGCGTAAGCGTCTTTCATTTGAGTTTGGGTATCACCTGGCATAGTCGAAGGCCCGGATGTCAAAAAAATGGTTCGCTACCCTAAGTGACCGTGGGCAAAAGGTAAAGTCTTTCTTATACACTTAAGGGCCATATCGGAGTCAGACATCATCTCACGAAAAGCAACTCAAAGTCCGGTCACCGATCGCCAGCATATTGACGTTACCCTTACTCTCGTGACACGGTGCCACAACGCAAAATAATATAACGACCCGTTTTTTACTACGAGATAACTTATACGAGACCCGGTGGATACCAACGATCTTAAAACTGTCGGCGACTATCTGCGCTTTGGCGAACAGGCCTTTATCCAGGCCGGGCTGTATTTCGGTCACGGTACTGATAACGCCTGGGACGAGGCCGTGGTGTTGCTGCTTCATACCTTGAAAATGCCGCCGGACAGTCCTGCCTCGTTACTGGATCAACCCCTGTCGCGCGCGCAGGCGGATCAGACACTGGAACTTTTTTCGCGCCGTATTCGCGAGCGCGTCCCCGCACCTTACCTGACCGGAGAGACCTGGTTTGCCGGATTGCCGTTTCACGTGAACACCGACGTGTTGATTCCACGCTCACCCATCGCCGAGCTGATCGAACAGGCTTTCCAGCCCTGGTTACAACAATCGCCCGCTAGTGTACTTGACCTTTGCACCGGCTCCGGCTGTATCGGTATCGCCTGTGCTATGGCGTTTCCCGATGCCCGTATCGTGCTCAGCGATATTTCACCGGCAGCACTGCAGGTGGCCGATGAAAACATCCAACGCCACGGGGTCGCATCCCGGGTAAGCGCCGTGGCATCGGATATGTTTGACTCGATAGATCAGCAATTCGACCTGATCGTCAGCAATCCTCCCTATGTCGATGCCGCAGACCTGGCCGCGATGCCGGCGGAGTATCACCGCGAACCCGTACTGGCGCTCGCCGCCGGCGTCGATGGCCTGGATCTGACGCGGCGCTTGCTAGGCCAGGCGGCGAAACACCTTAATCCCGGTGGCTGCCTCTGCGTCGAGGTCGGTAACAGCGCAGTTCATCTCGAGGCAGCGTATACGGATCTGCCCTTTATCTGGCCTGAGTTCACCCGCGGCGGCGACGGTGTGTTTATTTTGTACAAAGAGGATCTGATAGCCTGGCAGGATCGGCAGGGCTGAACACTGTTCACAAAGCACCATACTGCGCATTACTAGGGCAGGTGCGGGCGCTATAATATGGGCACGGCAAATCCACCTGAAAACCCGTTGGAGCTACTTGTGCCCGGCAACACTTTTGGCAAGATATTTACCGTCACCACCTTCGGCGAAAGTCACGGGCCTGCACTCGGCTGTATCATCGACGGCTGTCCGCCGGGACTGGCGCTATCGAGCGCGGATATCCAGCGCGACCTGGATCGACGTAAACCCGGTCAGTCGCGCTATACCACGCAACGCAGGGAGGCGGACCAGGTAACGATTCTCTCCGGTGTGTTCGAGGGTCAAACCACCGGCACGCCGATTGGGCTACTGATCGAGAATACCGACCAGCGTTCGAAGGACTACAGCGATATCAAGGATGTATTCCGACCGGCACATGCCGACTTCACCTACGAAAAAAAATATGGTGTTCGCGACTACCGTGGTGGCGGCCGCGCCTCGGCCAGGGAAACCGCGATGCGCGTCGCTGCGGGCGCCATCGCGCGCAAATATTTGCACACGACCTATGGGCTTTCTATTCGCGGCTACCTGAGTCGGTTGGGGCCGATTGCGGTCGACAATGTCGACCTGAGTGAAATCGACAACAATCCGTTTTTCTGCCCCGATAAAGACAAGGTCGGCGAGATGGAAAGCTATATGCAGGCCTTGTCAAAGGAGGGCAACTCCATCGGTGCGGAAATAACCGTACTCGCGAGCCAGGTACCCCCGGGTTGGGGCGAGCCGGTCTTTGATCGACTCGACGCCAGTATCGCTCACGCCCTGATGAGCATCAACGCGGTCAAGGGTGTCGAAATCGGCGACGGCTTTGCAGCCGTCGCACAGAAGGGGACGGAACATCGGGACGAAATCCTTCCCGATGGCTTTGCCACCAACCACGCCGGTGGCGTACTTGGTGGTATTTCGACAGGTCAGGAAATCGTCGCGCGTATCGCGCTGAAACCGACATCCAGCTTGAGAATACCGGGCCAGTCGATCAATCGGGCGGGAGATGCCGTTTCCGTCACCACCAAAGGCCGCCACGACCCCTGCGTCGGCATTCGCGCGACACCTATTGCCGAAGCCATGCTCGCGCTAGTGCTGATGGATCACGCACTTCGCCACCGCGCACAAATCGACACCGTCAGCAATAAATCCGACGAGACATCTGACTAGGTGAGCGGCGTCGCCGCTAGCGCGCCGCCAGTGCCCTACTGGCGGTTATCCGGGTTTTACTTTTTTTATTTTGCCCTGCTTGGGGGCATGTACCCCTATTGGCCTCTTTATCTCCAGCAGTTGGGTTACAACCAGGCCGATATCGGATTGTTGCTGGCCATCCCCATGATCACCAAGGTGCTGGCACCCAATTTGTGGAGCTGGCTGGCCGACGCCAGTGGCGAGCGACTTGCCATCCTTCGCCTGGGTTCGTTTTTGGGCTTCCTCTGTTTTGCAGGCATTCTCCTCGACCAAAGTTATGTCTGGTTGATCGCCATCATCGTGGCTTACAGTTTTTTCTGGAACGCAGTACTACCCCAGCACGAAGTCATTACCTTGCGCTTTCTTGGCGACCATCCCGAGCGCTACAGCCGTTTGCGGCTATGGGGTTCGGTCGGTTTCATATTGGCGGTGGTCGGCGTTGGGCACCTCTACGAAGTCTCAGATATCGGCTGGTTTCCCTGGGTCAGCCTGGCGCTTCTGGGCTTTATTTTTCTGAGCAGTCTGGCGATACCCTCGTATCGGGAAGAAACAAAACGGGGGCCGCGAGGAAAACTGCTCGCAACCGCCAGACAGAAACCCGTCGTGATCTTTCTCGCCGCCGGTATCCTGTTACAAATCGCCCACGGCGCCTACTACAGTTTTTTCAGTATTTATCTGGAAGCCATGGGTTACTCGCGCACAGTGATCGGCATCTTGTGGTCTATCGGTGTGATCGCCGAAATCATAGTTTTCATAGTCATGCACAATTTGCTGATTGGCTTTGGCGTGCGCCTGATATTAATCGCGAGTCTGGCGCTGGCCGCATTGCGCTGGCTGTTGATCGGATCGGTCGCCGACATCTTGTGGTTGCTGGTCATCGCGCAAATCTTGCACGCCTTCAGCTTTGGCACCTATCACGCCGCCGCAATAGAAACTGTCAGGCGGCTCTTCGCACCCGGTAGCCAGGGGGGAGGGCAGGCACTATACGGTGCTGTGAGCTTCGGTATCGGTGGAGCGTTGGGTTCTTTTCTGGCGGGTCAGTACTGGTCGTTGGGGGCGGACCTGGTGTTCTACGGAGCCGGTCTTGCGTGCCTGATCGCTGCCGTTCTGGCCTGGTACGGTTTCAGGGACCCGCGCCTTGTAGATACCCGTTAATGACGTCAAGTACAGTTGCCTAAGTAAAACCTAAGTAAAAAAAAGCCCGGCTATGCCGGGCTTTTGCCGCGAAATCAGTTAAACAGCATTACCATTTAACCACCGTGGTTCCGACAGTGCCATACGAGCCCATTGAAGTAATAACGTTGGCTGCTTCATCGATAGATACGACGTTAGTCACCATTTTACCCGGCGTCAGTTTGCCGGTTTCGACCATGTTCAACATGGATGGATAGCGTTGTGGCTGCATACCGATAGTGCCGACAAATTCCAGCTCCCGCGCAACCATGACATCAACGGGGAGGGAAACATAACCCTGTTCGTCCTGGGTGGTGAGCCCGATTTGCAAATGACGGCCCCGATTGCGCAAGCTCATCACTGAGTTGATACAGGTTGTTGCAATACCAAGGGCATCGACCGACACATGGGCGCCTCCACCGCTGAGCTCGACGACGGCTTCAGGAACGTTTTCCTTGGCCGCGTTAACGGTGGCCACGGCACCCATTTGCTTGGCCATTGCCAGGGTTTCGTCGTTGATATCAACAGCGATCACACTGGCTCCGAGGGCGGTGGCGATCTGCGTGGCGGCCAGGCCAATACCGCCGCAGCCGTGAATGCTAACCCAGTCGCCGGCGCCGACCCTGGCCTGGTCCACGATACCGTGGAATGACGTCATAAAGCGGCATCCCATACTAGCCGCCTCGACAAAGGGTATGGATTCCGGCAGCGACACTAAATTAAGATCCGCCCGCGCGACCTCGGCGTATTGACCGTAACCACCGGACCGGACAAAACCAGCACCTTCAAAATTGAGACAGGTGTTTTGATGCCCGGAGTGGCAGAACGAACAGGTACCACAACCGAAGTTAAATGGGCAGATCACCCGATCCCCTTTTTTGAAGGTTTTGACGTTGGCGCCGACTTCCTCGACCACGCCGCAAAATTCATGGCCAATGACATGAGGCAATTCAGGTTGCAGGCCTATCCAGCCCCAGTCGCCTTCGCAGACATGCCAGTCACTGCGACAAACGCCGTTGGCTTCAACCTTGACGATGGCGTCGTCCGGCCCACACTCGGGTTCGGGCCAATTGTCGTGAACCTTCATGGGGGATTTGAACGCTTCAAGTACGGCTGCTTTCATCTTATGACTCCTAGTTTTGATTTTACTTATACGAACAGCGCAGTAACGTGCGCAGCAGGTCGCTTCTAATCATCGGGTCAGGTGGTGTCGTCTGCTGCTGATATAAAACGACGACGTTATTTTATCCCGAGCACTGATGTCAGGGCCGACAACCGATTTATCTTGCGCCAGGTTGAGGTATTCTAACCCTCTCTGAGCGCCGTGGAGCGTCGGCCCGACACTGGTCATTCCTTGTTTTTAGTCTTGTCCTCGTCGATACGCACGGGCGGAGCAATTTTCTTTTCCGCAGCTTCTTTTACTGTATCAATAGCACCACCCACGGTTTCCTTGGTGCCTTTGGCTACTTCTTTTGTGCCTTCGACCACGTCTTTGGTTACTTTGGTGATATCTTCCTTCACATCTGCGGCTTTTTCTTTTGCAGTCTCCGTAACCTTGGAGGTGGTTTCTTTAACAGTGCCGCGAATTTTTTCGGCACTGCCCATCTCAGTGTCCAGTTCGTCCATTTCCGGCTCCACCGACTCCTGCTTTTGGCAAGCGGTCAGTCCAGCAAACGATAAAATAGAGATTGACACGGCCAGTACCAGCAGTTTTTTTATTTGCATTGCAACATTTCTCCAGCTTGAGCTAAACGTACGCTCATTAAAGTGGTGGTCAACGCACAACGTCAAGACCCAGAGTAATAAATTTTGCCCGGCTGTTCGACTCGCATGGGCCGCAGCTCGAGCATTTGGTACTATCGAACAATCTCCGGAAGTGAAATCCATGAGTCCGACACGCCTCGAACACCGCCAACTACATGCCCATTTGACGCAACTGCGTCCAGGCACAGCCGCTGCTTACGAGTTCACTTTGGTACAGTCCTATTTGCCGGGGAAGCCCTCATTGTCGTTACTGGTTTTGGCAGCCGCTGACGCATTCGCCCCCGGATGCCGCAAACTGGTCATCGTCGAAGCCACGGCCGCAAATCTCCTGGCGCTGGGCGCCAGCTTGCCGACACCGGAAGATTTCGAGACCTTGTCGCACCGATGGCAAAGCCCGGTTATAGACCTCCAGTCTCCGTTGGGCCTTACGCCGGTGTGCATTGGTAAGCCCTGGGGCCAGGAGATCTGGTTTACCGGTATAGAAGAAAGAGGCTTATCGGGCGTCACCGATGGCCGGTTTACTGTCCCACTAGCCTGGGTCGTCGCCGTCGTCCCAGTCCCGCTGATGACAGGACAGCCGGGCAATCCCAATCTGCTGAAAATTCTCGACCCCCTGCCCGAACCGGTTTATGGGGATCTTTACTTTGAACTGCACGAGGAAAAGCGCGAAGTCTATGTTGTCACGCATGTCGATTCACACGCCTGGCCCGACGGTCGAGGCGCTATCCGCTTCGGTTTCGATCCTCGGGCACGGGCACGCTACGCCGGTGATGACGTATTTCGCCAGGGCTACCTGCAGGCTGTGACCGAATACCGCGAAATTCGCCGGCAGATTGACAGCCTCATCGATCAGCTGCGCGAACGCCAGGGCATACCCCAAAACGCGCCGGTGTCGTCAGAACAAAGTAAGCTCTGGATGGCTTCGGTACCCGCCAGATTGCGGGACGTCGAGTCAAAGTCACGGGAAGTGATGAATCAATTCACGCAACTGTTACCGCTGGCCGTCGGCGATGTGGTTCAGGTGCCACCACTACTACCACATTCCCTGCAACACGGTGTTCGTACCGTAGAGTTTCAGTCGCCGGTTTACGAGCGGAAGATCCTGTCTTTCGCGCAAAAAGTGCTCACACAAACTGAGTGGGATACCCGTGAAGCCGTCGAGCTGATGACATTGGATGCACCGCAGCCATCTGCGCTGACGACTATCGAGGCCTGCGCCGAAAGCGGTATCGTTCGAGAACGTATCGCAGACTTCGACGATTTTCGCGTAGAACGGCTTCAACTCGGCCCGGACGCCCAATGGACTAAGGCCAGAGAGGGTACTTACGCCCTTGCCATGGTGGTGAGCGGGCAAATTTGCCTCAACGGGATCGAGATAAAGCCAGAGAACGCAGCTTTTATTCCAGCCGCTTGCGGTGATTTAAACATTGAAAATAAAGCCAACCAGGCCGGCGCTATTTTGCTGTGTCGCCCCCGGGCGACAAAATAGTGCCACGAAGCGCTTGCGTAACCACGAGTCTCATATCGACCGGCCAATGCGGGGAGGGGCCTGGGCACCGGCCATCAGTTGCCGGAAACGGCCGGCTGTGGCAGAATTTGCACCCTTTTTCGTGCCGATATAAGGCAAACCACGAGCCAGGCGAAAGTGGCGGAACTGGTAGACGCGCTGGATTTAGGTTCCAGTGGGGCAACCCGTGAGAGT
>DJFY01000103.1:10926-33276 GCA_002431545.1 Cellvibrionales bacterium UBA5860
TCGAGTCTCTCCTTTCGCACCAAGCACTATCTCCAACACATTAGCAATACATGTCTAACGAGGGCAATCCATGCAGGTTTCTGTAGAGAAAACCTCCGGACTGGAGCGACGCCTAACTGTGGGCGTTCCCGCCGAAGAAGTTGATAACGAAGTCGCTCAGCGGCTGCAAAAAGCCGCGAAGACGGTGCGAATTTCCGGGTTTCGCCCAGGAAAAGTCCCGCTCAAGGTAGTCCGCCAGCGCTTTGGTGTCGGCGTACGCCAGGAAGTGGTGGGTGAAATCATGAATCGCTCGCTATATGAGGCCATTACCAAAGAAGAATTGCAGCCCGCCGGGCAACCCCAGATCGAGCCCGTGAAAAACGAACCCGGTGTCGACCTGGAATATGTCGCTGTCTTTGAGGTTTACCCGGATATCGAACTGCAGGATTTCTCTAGTATCGAGATCACCCGGCCGGTCGCCGACATCACCGAAGAGGATATCGACGGGATGATCGACAATCTACGCAAGCAACGCGCCGATTGGGTCGAGGTGGAGCGCCCGGCTGAAACCAAAGATCGGGTGAATATCGACTACACGGGCACTGTCGATGGTGAAGCCTTCGAAGGCGGCAGCGCTACAGATAGTGATCTGGTTATCGGTTCCGGGCGTATGATTCCTGGTTTTGAAGACGCCATTGTCGATATGACTGCAGGGGAGGAAAAAAACATCTCCCTGACGTTCCCCGAGGATTATCACGCCGAAAATCTGCGCGGCAAGGCGGTCGAATTTGCCATAAAACTAAACCGCGTCAGCGAGCAGCAACTGCCGGACTTAAATGATGAATTCTTCGCCCAGTTCGGTGTAACTGAAGGTGGCGAAGAAAAATTTCGCGCGGATGTCCGCAACAACATGGAGCGGGAACTGGCCCAGGCGACTAAGGCCAAAGTCAAGAATCGTTTGTTCAAGGCCCTGGATGAAATGCACACTGTGGACATCCCGGCCGCTCTGATCCGCAATGAAACCCAGGCCATGCGGCAACAGATGCTGTCCCAGTTTGCCGGCGCCCAGCAAATCGATCCTTCAATCTTTCCCGATGACATCTTCGCACCGGAAGCCAACAAGCGGGTCCGGCTTGGGCTGCTCATCGCAGAAATCGCCAAAACCGCCGAGCTCGAGCCGAGCGCAGACAAAGTACGCGAGAGAATTGAAGAAATGGCCGCTACCTATGAGCAACCGGATCAGGTTATTCAATACTACTACAGCAACCAACAGGCTTTGCAGAGTATTGAATCCGCAGTGCTGGAAGACGCGGTTGCCGAATATGTATTGTCCTCTGCCCAGGTAACGGATGAACCTGCCTCCTACCAGGATGCAGTAACGCCGGACCGACCTGAAGAAGCGGAGACGGATACTCCGGTCTCAGATGACGCGGACAGTACCGAATCCGACAACATCGAGAAAGGTAAAGCTGGCTGATTGTAGCGCGGGGGGCTCGTCCTCTTCCTGTGAGCAACCTGCTTGCCATATCGCCTAGCAAAGATAAAATGAAACACCCCTATCCAGAGATCATTTATGCCTTTTAACGAATCAGCGATTTCGGATTTCTCTGTACACAACGCTGGCGGCCTGGTACCCATGGTCGTAGAGCAAACCGCCCGAGGCGAACGCGCCTACGATATCTATTCCCGACTTTTGCGTGAGCGGGTCATTTTTGTCGTGGGGCCGGTCGAAGACTACATGGCCAATCTGGTGGTCGCCCAGCTGCTTTTCCTGGAATCGGAAAACCCGGACAAAGATATTCACTTGTACATTAATTCCCCCGGCGGCTCGGTCACAGCAGGTCTATCGATCTACGACACGATGCAGTTCATTAAACCGGACGTAAGTACAATCTGCGTGGGGCAGGCTGCCAGCATGGGTGCGTTCTTACTGGCAGCGGGCGCAGCCGGAAAACGTTACGCGTTGCCTAACTCCCGGTGCATGATTCACCAACCGAGCGGTGGCGCTCAGGGCCAGGCTTCTGATATCCATATTCACGCGCAGGAAATTCTCAAGATACGCCAAAGGCTGAATGAGCGGCTGGCCCACCATACCGGGCAGCCGTTGGAAACCATTGAACGCGACACCGAACGCGACAACTTTCTCGATGCAGAGGAGTCGAAGAGCTATGGCTTGGTCGACGAAGTATTGGACAAGCGCGCGTAGAAGCGATAGGATTTAAGTGCTTTTATGATGAAATTGCTTTAATTTGATGAATTTTAAAGGTATTTTTAGACTCCAAATGCAGCAGGGGGCAACGAAATGAGCGAACAAGAGACAGGCGACAAAGACAAGCTCCTGTACTGCTCCTTCTGCGGCAAGAGTCAGCACGAGGTGCGTAAACTCATCGCCGGCCCCTCGGTGTTTATCTGCGACGAGTGCGTAGACCTGTGTAACGACATTATTTCCGAGGAAATCCAGGAGTCGAAAACAGGCGAGGTCGCCGACAAACTGCCGACGCCGGAAGAGATCAAAAGCATCCTCGATCAGTACGTCATCGATCAGCAGCGCGCCAAGAAAATTTTATCTGTGGCGGTATACAACCACTACAAACGCCTGCAGGTCAGTGCTAATGCCGTGCGCAACGAGATTGAACTCGGCAAAAGCAACATCCTTCTCGTCGGGCCTACCGGCAGTGGCAAAACACTTTTGGCTGAAACGCTGGCCCGCTTACTCAACGTGCCGTTCACTATCGCCGACGCGACAACACTGACCGAGGCCGGCTATGTCGGCGAGGACGTTGAAAACATTATTCAAAAATTGCTGCAAAAATGTGATTACGACGTCGAAAAGGCGCAACGCGGCATAGTCTATATTGACGAAATAGACAAAGTATCGAGAAAATCGGATAACCCCTCCATCACCCGCGATGTCTCCGGGGAAGGCGTGCAACAAGCGCTGTTAAAGCTGATTGAGGGGACCATCGCCTCTGTGCCGCCGCAAGGCGGCCGCAAGCATCCGCAACAGGAGTTCCTCCAGGTTAACACCGCCAATATGCTGTTTATATGCGGCGGAGCATTCGCCGGCCTCGAAAAAATCATAGAGGATCGTTCCGATAAGAGCGGTATCGGTTTTGGCGCTTCCGTCAAAAGCAAGGCCAACGCCAGAACCATTGGCGAAACCCTGTCCGATCTCGAACCGGAGGATTTGATTCGCTATGGCCTGATTCCAGAGTTTGTTGGTCGATTGCCCGTCATCGCCACACTTGACGAGCTCGATAAGGACGCGTTAGTGAATATTCTCGTCGAGCCTAAAAACTCCCTGGTCAAACAATATACGACCCTGTTTGATATGGAGGGCGTCGAACTCGATATTCGCCGCGACGCGCTAGATGCCATCGCAGAAAAAGCCCTGGAAAGAAAAACCGGTGCAAGAGGCCTGCGATCCATTATCGAAAACGTTCTTCTGGACAGCATGTACGAACTCCCTTCAAAGAAGGATGTACACAAGGTTGTCGTTGACGAAGCTGTTATACGCGGCGAATCCGAACCACTACTGGTCTACGAGAACTCCAAACCAGACCAGCCCAAAGCCGCCAGCGAAGAAGGATAAGCTTCGCTTTTTACGCTCCGGCGCTTGTTTTTCCTGTATAAACCCCCATATCGTCTTCAGTTAAGAGGGCGATACATGCCCTAAAGAGAGGCTAGTCATGGTTCAGGAAACCCAGCAAACCAACACACCGACGCAGCTACCCATGCTGCCACTGCGCGATGTCGTGGTGTTTCCCCAAATGGTAACCCCGTTGTTCGTTGGCCGCGAGAGATCGATCCTGGCCCTCGAACAGGTGATGTCCGAAGACAAACAGATCGTGCTGGTGGCCCAGAGAGACGCCAGCTGCGACGATCCCGGCGCTGACGATGTTTACAAGGTTGGCACCCGAGCGACGGTTCTGCAGATGCTCAAACTGCCCGATGGCACCGTAAAAGTCCTTGTAGAGGGCATTGAGCGCATCGACATCAAAAATATTGAGGAAAAGCACGGCTATTTCGCTGTTGATTTCGAACCAGTTGCCCCGGTCGCGATGGACGCGGAGCAATCCCGCGCCATGATTCGGGTTCTCAATGCACAGTTTGAAAAATATGTCGGCGCCAGTAAAAAAATCCCATCCGAAGTCGTCACTACGGTAGCCGGCATAGAAACCATAGGTCGTCTCGTTGATACGATTGCGACACACATGCTGCTCGATTTACCGCAGAAACAGGAAATTCTCGAAATATCTGATGAAAAGGAGAGGGTTGAAAAACTTCTTCTGCTCATGGAATCAGAGCTCGATGTGGCCGACGTCGAACAAAAAATTCGCGGCCGCGTCAAAAAACAGATGGAGAAAAGCCAGCGTGAGTACTATCTGAATGAGCAAATGAAAGCCATTCAAAAAGAGCTGGGCGATCTCGAAGACGTACCCAACGAGCTCGAACAACTCGAGGACAAACTTGAAGCCTCGGGAATGCCGAAAATCGCGCTGGACAAGGCCAAAGCCGAGTTAAACAAGCTCAAAATGATGTCGCCCATGTCGGCGGAAGCATCGGTGTTGCGCGGATACTTGGACTGGATGGTCGCGGTACCCTGGAAAAAACGCTCGCGTGTGCGCCACGATCTGGAGCGGGCTGAACGTATACTCAACGAAGATCACTACGGTCTCGACGAAGTTAAGGAACGTATTCTCGAGTTTCTCGCGGTACAGCAGCGCGTAAAAAAACTGAAAGGTCCGGTATTGTGTCTGGTTGGGCCACCCGGTGTCGGCAAGACATCGCTCGGCGAGTCCATCGCCAGGGCGACCGGGCGCAAGTTTGTCCGCATGTCCCTGGGTGGTGTTCGCGACGAAGCAGAAATTCGCGGCCATCGACGTACTTATATCGGTTCTTTACCGGGCAAGCTCATTCAGAAAATTTCTAAAACGGGGGTAAAAAACCCCCTGTTTCTGCTCGATGAGATCGATAAGATGGGCATGGATCACCGCGGTGACCCGGCTTCGGCTTTGCTGGAGGTCCTCGACCCGGAGCAGAACAATACATTCAACGATCATTACCTGGAAGTCGATTACGACTTGTCAGAAGTCATGTTCATCTGCACTTCGAATTCCATGAACATCCCCGAGCCACTGCTCGACCGCATGGAGGTAATCCGGATTCCCGGGTATACCGAAGACGAAAAAATAAACATTGCCGAAAAATATCTGTTACCTAAACAGGTCCGGGCAAATGGCCTCAAGAAAAATGAATTGAACGTCGACGAAGATGCGATCAAAAACATAGTTCGCTACTACACGCGGGAAGCCGGTGTGCGTGGACTGGAAAGAGAGATTGCAAAGGTTTGCCGAAAAATTGTCACGCGGCACGTGCACGACAACTCCAGCGATAACGTAACAGTTGGGGAGGAGCAACTCGAAGACCTGCTCGGTGTTTACAAGTACGATTTTGGGCGCGCCGAGGAGGAAAACCAGATTGGTCAGGTTACCGGCCTTGCGTGGACCTCAGTTGGCGGCGAATTGTTAACTATCGAATCGTCTGTCGTTCCCGGAAAAGGCAACATCGTAAAAACCGGTTCCCTTGGCGATATCATGCAGGAATCCATTCAAGCTGCCCTCACCGTTGTTCGCGGCCATTCCCAACGCCTTGGTATTGCTCGCGATTTTCACCAGAAAAACGACCTGCATATCCACGTACCGGAGGGCGCTACGCCAAAAGACGGGCCTAGCGCAGGTATCGGCATGTGCACAGCGCTGGTGTCGGTCTTGACGAAAATTCCCGTGCGCGCCGACGTTGCCATGACCGGAGAAATCACGCTTCGTGGTGAAGTGTTGAAAATTGGCGGATTAAAAGAAAAGCTTCTGGCTGCACATCGCGGTGGTATTCGCAAGGTTATTATTCCCAAAGAAAATGAACGGGATCTGAAAGAAATTCCCGACAATATTAAAGCAGATCTGCAGATCCATCCGGTAAAATGGATAGACGAAGTACTGCAAATTGCTTTAGAACGCATGCCTGTACCACTCACCGATGAACAGTATATGGCTTCCGGTACCTCTTCGGTCGATGAAAACAATGAAAACGGTACCGATTCACGTCCGAGCACACACTAATACTAATTGATCAGCTTGACCGGCTAATTTGGTATTGGTATAACGCTAGCGTTTGCCAAGGGCAAACGCCTTTTCGTTTGCATGGCCTTGTAGGGGACAGGGCCTGCAAACTCAAATCAAAGAATGCTAAAAAGGGGTGCTAAGTGAATAAATCTGAACTCGTCGACGCAATTGCCGATGCAGCTGACATTTCCAAATCCGCGGCTACCAGAGCTCTGGATGGCGCGGTAGATGCGATAACTCAAGCCTTAAAAAAAGGCGATCCGGTCTCCCTGGTTGGATTCGGGACTTTCGCTGTCAAACACCGACCTGCAAGGAAAGGGCGCAACCCACGAACCGGTCAGGAAATCGATATTGCTGCCGCGACTGTTCCAGGATTTAAAGCCGGCAAGGCATTAAAAGACGCCGTTAACTAAGAAGTACTAAAAGCGAAGTTCTCACCAGTCGACGCGAGGACTTAGTCACAAGTAAAGGCGCATTTTTATGCGCCTTTACTATTTTTCACGAACAGAGAATTGAAGACACCTCCTAACCAATAGCACAACGCCTTCAATTGCGTTTGATACCCTTTATTCGCGAAAATACACTCTGATTATCACTTTTGGCTATTCAAGGATTTACGCATGCTTCAGGACTTTAGAAACAACCTGAAAGGAACAGCCTTATTTATCGTTATCCTCATCTCTATTCCCTTCGCCCTGGTTGGTATCGATCAAATTTTTATCAGCGGAAACTCGGTCGAAGGGGAGGTTACCGTCAATGGCGACAAAATCACCAAACTTGAGGTCGAGCGCGCGCTCGAAATGCACAAACAGGCGCTGCGTGATCGTTTTGACAACCTGGACCCGTCAATGCTTGACGACGACCTGCTACGCGAACCGGTGCGACTACGTCTGATTAAGGAAAAAGTAATCGCCCAACGCGCGCACGATGAAGGTATGGGTATCGCGAAAAACTCCATCGTCGAATTTATCAACGGAATTGAAGCTTTTCAGGTCGGCGGTAGTTTCGATCGCGATACCTTCGAATACAACATTCAACGCATGGGTTACACTTTAAGGGGTTTCTATGACTCTCTGACTTCATCGCTTCTGGTCACACAAACCAACGCAGGCATTACGGCTACCGAGTTTGTCTCAAATACAGATCTGGCAGATGCCGTGAGCCTTATAGAACAGGAAAGGGATTATTATTATCTTACCGTTCCACTCGCAGATGCACAGAAAAAAGTCGATATTGATCCGTCCGCCGTCACTGACCACTACGATAAACATCGAGATCGCTATACCACTGAAGAACAGATTGCCGTTGACTATATCGAATTATCCTTGGACGCTCTCGCCGAAGGGATAACTGTTGAAGAAGACGATATACGTCTGGCTTACGAAGAACAAAAGGCCAGCGCCGAAGCCGACTCCACATATCAACTGGCGCACATTTTATTTGCCCGCGACGATCCTATAGAGAATGAACAAAGACTGGAGCAAGTTCAAACCAAACTTTCCCAGGGTGTGGCTTTCGCCCAGTTGGCGCGGGATTACAGCGATGATTTGGGTAGCGCAGAGCAGGGCGGTGAGCTGGGTGTGTTAACACGAGATGCCTTACCGGAGCCCTTTATCGAAGCACTCAACACGATGCAGGAAGGCGAGATTTCAGGTCCTATAAAAACGGATAGCGGCACCCATCTGCTTTATCTGACTAAAATCGATACGACATCATTTGATGACTATTCCTCAGCTAAACCCGTGATCGAACAACAGCTCAGGCGCGCGCTGGCGGAAACCCTGCTGCCGGAAAAAATAGAATTATTACGCGAAGACTCATACAACGCCGAAAGTCTATACAAAGTCGCTGAAAACCTGGGATTGCAGGCTGCGACATCGGCGCCCTTTCCTCGAACCGGCGGTGAAGGTATAGCGGCGCACCCGGTGGTCGTCAAAGCCGCTTACTCAAGCGATGTATACGGTGAAGGTTATGCCAGCGACGTATTAGAGCTCAGCCCAACGCGCGCAGTGGTGATCAAGCGAAATGCTATCTATCCTGCAAAACCCCGTAGCCTGGACGAAGTAAGTGAAGAGATTTTATCCGAACTCAAAACTGAAGCAGCACGGGCTATCGTCAAAGCAAAGGGAGAGGATGTTATGCGCCGCTTGGGCGAAGGGGAAAGTATTGAAGCCATCGCTAAGGACGAGGGCATGGCGTGGCAAGTAAGCATCGATACGCGCCGTTTTGGCGGCGATGTGGACCCGGAAATTCGCGACCAGGCCTTTACCATACCAGCGCGGGCATCACTGCCCCATGCGATAGGTTTTTTTTCCCGGCACGGAGATTATATAGCATTGTCTTTGACCAAGATCGAAAACGGCGATGCTGCTAATCTGGCAGGGGAGCAAAAAGCAAAACTGAAAGCCGCGGTTCAGCGGACGTTAGCTAATCAAGCCTTTACCGGGTATGAAGAGAGTCTCGTTGCCGCTGCGGATATCGAATCGGATTAACTTCAGGATCTCGGGTACAACACGAGCTTTTGTCCCGGATAAATTATTCCCCGGTTTTTCAAGTTGTTCCACTTGACGATATCGGCGACCGCTATATTAAATTCCCGGGAAATGCGGGCCAGCGAGTCTCCCTTTTTGACGCTGTATTTAACCCTTTCGCCTTGTCCGGAAATGTTATTTCTGACGATTAAATACTGCCCCGGTTTCACGAAGTCCGGATCTTCAAGACTGTTCCAGCGTCGTATATCGCGCAGACTCACCATATGATTCTTAGCAATGCTCCATAGCGTATCGCCGCGTCTCACACGATAACGGGCCTTGCCGTTGATAAAGTTTGGCACCACCTCGGAAACACCAACACCACTGCCTGGGATACGTAGAACCTGGCCGTCTCTAATAAGCGGTGAAGACAGTGTATTGGTTACCATCAGCGCTTCGGTTGATACATGATAGCGCTCGGCGATTTCACCCAGGGTATCGCCGGGCTGTACGATGTATTCCTTCGCCGGCCGCCACTGGGAACGCGGTGTCGTTGCCAGCTTGTGTTTGAAGTGTTCCACCCTGTCGTGGGGTAATAGAATATTGTGTTTACCATTGGGCGGTGTCGCCCGGCGTTTAAACCCTGGGTTTAGCTTGTACAGCCGATCGACTTTGATGCCTGCGAGACGCGCGGCCTCATACAAATCAATCTGTTCATCTATCTTCACCTGCCGAAAAGGGATATTCGTGTCCAAGTGAGGAAATTCCAGTCCGTACTCATCCGGCGCCGCAACTACCTTGGTTAGCGCGAGAAATCTCGGTACGTAGTCGCGCGTCTCGGCACTCAATTTTAGGGACCAGAAATCCTCGGGCAAACCTTTAGCCCGATTACGCGCAATAGCCCGCTTAACCGTCCCTTCGCCGCCGTTGTATGCGGCCAGCGCGAGCAGCCAGTCGCCATCAAACCGGCGGTGCAGGTAGCTTAGGTAAGACAACGCTGTCTCTGTCGATTCTAGAATGTCGCGCCGACCGTCGTACCACCAGTTGCGAGGTAATCCCAGGTGCTTGGCTGTCGAGGGAATAAACTGCCATAGGCCGGCGGCGCTGCTGGTTGAATAGGCAAAAGGATCATAAGCGCTTTCAATAAAGGGTAGTAACGCCAGCTCAGCTGGCATACCTTTCGCGTCGATTTCCTGCGCAATATAGGCGATATATGGGGCAGCCCGTTTCATCACCCGATTGAAATAGAATTGGGCCTTGGCGAATTCCCTGATATGCGGTTGCATTCTCGGGTGTTCAATATCCGTGGCAAAAACGATGTCCTCGGTTATTGATGTCCAAACCACCTGCGTACTGTCAGAGTCGCTACCGCTCTGAGATTCACTTGCTACAGGGCCTCGCTTTGAATCGATATCTGGACGACCGGCCTTACTACTGTCGCCGACACGTGTATTATCCTGGTCACCGTCAGAACCTGTCTCTAACGCGCTGAGCGATGTGTTTTGCTCTGGGCTGACAACGGTTGTGGGACTATTCGCATCCGACTTACTGGAATCTGGTACCAATACGGGCATCCCTGCGGTTGGCTGGTAAGGTTGCTTGCTACAGGCAGCCAACATGAGTGCAAGCAACACGAGCGCAGGTTGTTTAAGAGTCATCGAACGGTATTGCCTTCAGTTAAGTTATTGGTTTTTAATTTTTGTGCAATATACTGAAAGCCATAGGTTTTAATCTTCCGATTCGATCACATTATTGTCGGCGAGCCGCTCTGGCCCGGGCATTTAAGAGTTAAAGTTTGCTCAAATCGACGGATATCGGGAAACTGTTGTTCCATCCACCGCGAGTGCTCGACACGCGGACCTCGCGGTTAACACACCCATAGGGAATACTGCATACTTGGCGCTCCTGGCACGCGAGGACAAAAGTTGCCTGCTCCTGAACACAGCGGCTCGCAGAGGATAAATTTGTCGAAATCAGATTACAAGTTACTAAGCGCGCTTGGTGCCCGTTTTCATGTCCCGGAGCTGGCGGAGTCGCAAGAGGCCTTGGCCCGGTGGTTCAACACACCCTTTGGCCGCACGCTTGTTGGGTTCGAAGCCGAGGCCTGTAAACAAATTTCTCCCCGGACACCGGGCTATCGCGCCGCGCAGTTAGCCGTCTCACCGGACTGCAGCCTGATGCAGGGATTTACCCAACAGCATAAATTTACCCTGACAGCCAGAGATCAACTTTCAGGCGGGTGTGTTTGCGATTTCAAACGCCTGCCGCTGCCGTCCGATTCGATCGATGCGTTTTTATTGCACCATGTGCTCGACTTTACGCCTGAGCCACATGGAGTCTTGGGCGAAGTTGCCCGCACAGTCGCGCCCGGCGGCCACATTGTAGTTATTGGCTTTAATCCCTACAGTTTTTTCGGCATGTCGAAATGGGTCGCCGGATTGTTTTCATCGCAACAGGTGTGGCGGCACAACAGTTTACGCAAATCTCGAGTAGTCGATTGGCTTCGACTTCTCGGCTTTAAGATGTTGACCGTACAAGTCGGTGGCACACCTACCCCTGTAACCAACTTGTCTGATCGCGACAGTAGCCGGATTGTCAAACGAGCAACGGCTGATGCCTTTTACGTACTATTCGCACGCAAACAAGCGACGCCCCTAACGCCGGTGCGGCATCCCCGCTGGGCATCTGCTAAAGTACATCCCGTCCCGGGTTTACGGGCAGTTGGCGATAACTGTCGACGGACAAAACGAGGGAGCAATCAAAATTGAATCGTGTAGAAATCTTCACCGATGGCGCATGCCGAGGCAATCCGGGGCCCGGCGGGTGGGGTGCCCTGATACGGCGGGAAGGCGAAGAAATCAAGCTATACGGTGGCCAGGCTCGCACGACCAACAACCGCATGGAACTGACCGCAGCCATCGAAGCCCTGTCCAGCATTAACGACAGCAACACCCCGGTAGATTTGACTTCGGATTCAGAGTATCTGCGTAAAGGGATCACCGAGTGGATAGGCAACTGGAAAAAAAGAAACTGGAAGACCGCTGCAGGCAAACCGGTCAAAAACCAGGACCTGTGGCGTCAACTCGACGCAATTGCCGGTGCTCTGGATGTCCGTTGGCACTGGGTGAAGGGCCATAGCGGTCACCGGGAAAACGAAATTGCCGATCAGCTGGCAAATCTGGCCATAGACGAGATGTTGGAGGTCACGTGAGACAGATTGTGCTCGATACAGAAACCACTGGTCTCGAGTGGACGCAAGACCACCGCATCATTGAGATAGGCTGTGTAGAACTCGTTAATCGGCGTTTTACCGGCAAGCACTATCACCAGTATCTTAATCCGGAACGAGAAATCGATGCCGGCGCTCAGGAGGTACACGGTATAACCAACGAATACCTGAGCGATAAACCGACATTTGCAACAGTCGCCGATGAGTTTTTGACTTATATCCGGGATGCCGAGCTGATCATCCACAACGCGGCCTTTGACGTCGGTTTTATCAATTACGAGTTTAATCGCCTGAATCGCGGCGAAGACACTATTGCCAAACACTGTCGAGTCATCGATACCCTCGGGCTCGCCCGACAATTACACCCCGGCCAGCGCAATAGCCTGGACGCGCTCTGCAAACGCTATGGCGTCGACAATTCCCAGCGCACTCTGCACGGTGCGCTTCTCGATGCTGAAATCCTTGCCGACGTGTACCTACTGATGACCGGAGGTCAAACGGAACTCGGGTTCGAACAAGCGGAAATGGCTTCACATCAGGTGGGCGCCACGGAGAGCGGATTCAGGACGGTGTGCGACAAACCGCAACTCAAAGTACTCGAGGCCAGTTGTGAAGAATTAGCGGCACACCGCAGCAAACTTGACGAGCTATCGAAAAAGAGCGGCCAGACTCTTGACTGGTAGTGGTTGTCTATAATCAACCTTAATTATTAATCATAGTTAACTGTTTTAAATGAATTAAGCGAATCAAATGGGCCACCTAAACAATCATGTTGTCGACTTGCTGGCTACCGAACTACGCTATTCCCTGGAAAACGTCCAGGACGCTATTACCCAGCTCGAAGTATCCCAGCTACCAGTTTTTCGGGATTCAATAAAGGAGATTAATGGGGTCTGCGCCATGGCTGGGGTGGCCAGCCTGGAGCTACTAACCCGAGAAGCGGTGGCGGCGACCGATGCCGCGCTGGGAGAGCAAATACCGCTGGCAAAACTGTCTCCTGCACTGGCCAAAGCTTTCGGCATTGCACCGCGCCTGCTTGAATACCTGATCGACACCCGCCAGGACAACCCCTGTGTACTGTTGCCCGTCATCGCCTCCCTGCGGGCCCTGCGTCAGTTACCACCCGTCTACGAGCACCACTTAATTCCGGATGTCACCTGGCCCCGCTTAAATCAACAGGGATTCACGGACGCTCTGGTGTCCAATCGCCAGCACGATCTAAAACGCCTGGTTAATCTGTACCAGTTCGGGCTGCTCGACCTGGTGCGCGATAGCAACCGCGGCAAAGCCTGGCGCATTCTACACCGGGTCGCCCAACGCATGCAGTCGCACGCGCCGACGCCTCTCGAGCAGAATTACTGGCGCGCCGTCGAAATGACATTGACAGGATTCCAGGCGGGCCGACTCAGATTGCGGCTCGACCGAATCAGGTTGCTGGCGGCGGTGGAAAAACAACTCCGGATTCTAACTATCGACGACGAACGCCGGCCGAGAAACCCTTACCCGGAAGGGCTCTGGCGATCCTTTATCTGTCTGCTAGGTCTGATCAGCCCGAACGACGAAAAGGCAAAGGCGCTTTATGCGGACCTGCAAATCCCGACGCTGCCTTTTACCGAACAGGATGTTATCGCCATCCAACGCAGAATACTGTCCGAGCCCCAGGAAAATACCGCACAGATTTTTTCCGAGATTGCGACGGTATTGGCTGAAACGCGAAAGATTATCGACGACGCCCACCGAGACGATGCATCAGCGCAGGATGAAGATTTTAGGGATCAACTTCACACCGCTTTTGATCGCCTTTCCCAGTTATGGGATCTACTCGGTTTTAGCGGCCTGGCGCGCAGATTTCGACAACCCGCTTCTCGGTTATTATCCAATCGCGGCAACGGACGGCTGCCGCCTGAGATGCTCGTCGAGTTTATCGATACCATTCTGCAGGCCGAATGCGCACTGATAGATTTTGACGATAAAACGCCCAGCCGAAAAGACGCCGAAGCCTGGGAGCGTCGTCCCCTCAACGAAATCCTGCAAGCTAATTTCCTCCAATCGGCAAAACTGGCGGTGGTTGGCGAAATACGGGCCCACCTGGCGGAAATCAAGGAAATGATCGACACCGTTGTAGCCGGTCACGCTGGCAAGGATTTACTACCGGCTTTCGAGGCAACGTTCGACATCATTTCCGGCAGCCTGCGACTGATCGACATGCAGAGACCGGCAGAACTCGCCGAACGTTGCCTGAGTTTTATTCGCGGGATGCTGACGAACCCGGCAGATCCGCCTTCTATGGACAATTACTGGGAAGTCTTTGCCGATAGCATCGCCTGCCTGGAGTACTATCTCGACACCAGTGCTTTTGGCAATGCGGCCAACGAATCAAGCCTGGACACTGCCAACGAATGCCTGCAGGCGCTCGGTGTTTAGCCGCCAACAAGCGCAGCTCGCCAGTTTGCACCACACCGCCTTGTAGTGCCCGAAACCAATTAAGCCAGATAGGAGTGTCTTTTTGGAATTTCTCACCGAATATGGGATGTTTCTCGCCAAGATTGTCACCTTGCTGATTGGCCTTGGCATGCTTGTTACCCTGGTGGCAAACGCCTCAAAAATACGTACCAGAGAAAAGGGACACCTGGAAGTCACATCGCTCAACACAAAATTCGACAACCTGAAACGCTCACTTGAAGATGCCATGTTGCGGCCGGAACAGAGAAAATCCGTTGCCAAGAGCAGAAAAAAACAGGAAAAAGCAGAAAGAAAAGCCGCCAAAAAAAACAAACCGCGAGTTGATGCACCCGATAAAAGCTTGGCGACGGATAGTGTCAACGATACCTCACAGTACGATACTGCCGAAAACTCTGACAATACAGACAAAAACAATGTTTTTGTCCTGGAATTTCATGGTGACCTGCGGGCTTCCGCAGTTGAAGCGCTGCGTCATGAAATCTCGGCTGTGCTCGGGCACGCGCGTCCCTGTGACGAAATCGTGGTCAAACTGCAGAGTCCCGGAGGTCTCGTACACAGTTATGGCCTTGCTGCGAGCCAACTGGACAGGATTAAAAAAGCGCAGATCCCACTTACCATCTGCGTCGATAAGGTCGCTGCCAGTGGCGGCTATATGATGGCCTGTGTGGCCGACAAAATACTGGCAGCACCCTTTGCTGTACTCGGATCGATCGGCGTAATGGCGCAAATCCCCAATATCCATCGTCTGCTCAAACGCCACGATATAGATGTCGAGTTAATGACCGCGGGTAAGTACAAGCGCACCTTGACGGTTCTGGGAGAAAATACCGCAGAAGGTCGCGAAAAATTTCAGGAAGAACTTCAGGATACGCACTCCCTGTTCAAAGATTACGTGGCCACACGTCGCGCCAACATCGATATCGAGGAAGTCGCCACGGGCGAAGTATGGTATGGCGAGCGCGCCCTGGCTGTGGGCCTGATCGACGAACTTAAAACCAGCGACGAATACCTCGCGGAACTCGCCGACAGCGCCAATCTGTTTTCGGTGAAATACATCGAGAAAAAAACGCTCCCGGAGAAACTCGGCATCGCGGCAGAAGAGAGCAGCGAACGTATCGTAACCCGTTGGCTACAACGATCGGTTAATCCCGACATTCAATAACTCTTGGCTTCTAATTAGTCTCGCTTGATTAGTGATTTTTGCCAAAGTCCCGGACTGATAGGCAAGACTTCTGTCGCCGAAAAAAGCAATGCTGGAAAGAACGGCCCGAAATTAATCGCGACGCAGTTCGTCTTTGATTGCGATGGGGTTTGGGAAATTAAAAACAACAATGTAACTGGATACCAGGAAAGTCAGTATCGTTGCCGCCTGAATAAGATGAGAGGCCTCGTTACCTATCATTGCTGTACTGTAGGCTACATAGGTAATCAATAATGAAAACTCGCTGATCTGACCCAGTCTGCAACCTACGTCCCAGGCCTGCATATTCTTTTCGCTTTGTCGGTGCAACAGATAGCGAAATACTACGGGCTTGATCACCAGCATACTGCCACCCAATAACAGGGCGGGCACGGCAATGCTCGAAAGCAGACCGAGATCGAATTGCGCGCCGAGCGAGAAAAAGAACAGCACCAGAAAAAAGTCCCGCAGAGGCTTTAAGCTAAGCGCGATATGCTGCGATATAGGATGCGTGGCAATTGTGATCCCGGCGATAAACGCGCCAATCTCCCGCGACAGCCCCGCCAGCTCGGCAATCTGAGAAACCCCCAGGCACCAGCCGATGGAAAGCAGGAATATGTACTCGCCCATGCGGTCAAAACGCGCAAATAGAGGCAGCACGACGTAGCGAACAGCGGCGATCGATAAGCCTATTAAAAGGGGCAGGGCAAACAGAGCCGTGCCGATCTTAACGAAATCAACCTGCCCGTCCTGACCACTCAACAGAACCAGCAGGACGAAAATAGCGATAAAGTCCTGAACTAAAAGCATACCGACCATCATCTCGCCCACATGACGATGGTGTAATACGGTCGTCGGTAACAGCTTGATACCAATAATCGTGCTGGAAAACATCATCGCCGCACCGATGATCAGATTCTCCAAATGGCTAAACCCGAACAGATGGCCAGTCAGATAACCCACAGACGCGAAAATAACAGAGCTGATCAAAGTGACCAGGGTAACCTTACGGAAAACACCAAACAGGGCTTGGGGTTGCATATCCAGACCCAGCAGGAAGAGCAGGAAAATAATGCCGATATGGGATATTTCGCTGATCAGCGCGACGTCGGGCACCATAGCCGTACCGTAGGGACCGAGGATAGCGCCAAGTACAATGTAGGCCACCAACATGGGCTGTCGGCCATACAACGCCAGCGAGGCGACAAGTGCAGCGCCCGCGAAAATAAGAAAAAACGAATGAAATACAGCGTCAGCCATAGAAATACTCTGCCACGCTGCTATTTTGCCCTAAGCGGGCCTCGGACAACAGGGTCAGATTCGGCGCCGAAACAGGGGCTCCGGGTACTCCAAACAGGCCTGATAGGTGACGTTAAAGGGCTTGATAAACGTCATTAATGCTTGCTCTTCGGTATCGCAAGAGATCTCAAAAGTATCAAAACCACAGCGGATCAGGGAGAATATTTGGTCTGGAATAATATGGCCAACGGCGCGCAGGGTTCCAGAATACTCGAGTTGGCCTCTAAGTATACACGCCAGCGAGAAGCCACGGCCGTCAGAGAAAACCGGAAACTGGATGGCCGCGTGTTTGATGCGCGATAACAACGTTGCCAACGCCATCGGTTCGTCCTCGCCAGTTAGTAATAAACCATGGACATCGGTATCGAGAACCCCGCCGTGTTCGCGCCAACAGGCCGCCGGCAGAAAGATATACTCTTCAGTATGAGCATCACTCTGTTCGGCACCGGCGGCACGCCAGGGGTCGTCCGTGGCCACTTGGCCCCGTTTATCAAGCAGCTTTGACATAAACCGATTCCTTGAAAGGAGCGATCCCAATACGCCTCTGGGTATCGATAAATCGTTCGCCCTCGATCCGCTGATCGACGTACACGCGTAGAATCTGCTCGATTACATCGGGCACCTGATCGGCGAAAAATGAGGGGCCCAGAACAGCCCCCAGCGCGGCGTCACTGCCGGCGCTGCCGCCCAACTGAATCTGGTAAAACTCCTCGCCTTTTTTGTCCACACCCAGAATACCGATATTGCCGACATGGTGATGACCACAGGCATTCATGCAACCGGAGATATTCAAGGTGACATCGCCGACATCGTAGAGGTAGTCCATATCGTCAAACCGACGTTGCACCGCTTCCGCAATCGGTATCGACTTGGCGTTGGCGAGTGAACAGAAGTCGCCACCCGGACAACAGATCATATCGGTCAAAGTGCCGATATTGGGTGTTGCAAAGCCCGCGTCCCTGGCGCGCTGCCAAAGTTCGGGTAGATCATTGTGCAGGACATCGGCTAGCACGACATTTTGCTGATGAGTAATGCGGACTTCGCCGAAACTATACTCATCGGCCAGATCGGCAATGACTTCGAGTTGGTGATCGGTGACGTCACCGGGAGCGACCCCGGTGGGCTTGAGAGACAGAAACACGGCGCAATATCCCGGCATTTTATGCGCGCGAACATTGCGATCGCGCCAACGCTGAAAGGCGAGCGGCATAGCATCAAAGGCCACCGGATCTTTCGGACTCCGGTAATTCGGCGCCGTAAAAAATGCAGCCGCGCGCAAGATTTCTTCGTCGGTCAGGGTCGCCAGACCATCTTTGGCATGGCGCCACTCCTCTTCGACACGCTCCGCGAAGACTTTTGGCGTCCAGGCTTTGACCAGAATTTTAATCCGCGCCTTGTACTTGTTGTCCCGGCGACCATACCTGTTGTAGACACGCAAAATCGCATCCAGGTACGTCAGCAGATGTCTGGCCGGCAAAAACTCTTTAATAACTTCTCCAATCATCGGCGTACGGCCAAGCCCGCCGCCAACCAATACACGAAAGCCGATTTCGCCCTGCTCATCCTTTTGCAATTGCAAACCGATATCGTGTACTTGAGTCGCCGCCTGGTCGGCCGGCGAGCCACTAACGGCTATCTTGAATTTGCGCGGCAAAAAAGCAAATTCCGGATGTAGCGTAGACCACTGACGGAGAATTTCGCACCAGGGGCGGGGATCTGCTATTTCGTCCGGCGCGATACCCGCCATTTCGTCGGAAGTGATATTGCGAATGCAGTTGCCGCTACTTTGAATCGCGTGCATCTCGACTTCCGCCAGCTCCGCCAGGATGTCCGGTACCTCTTCCAGGACAGGCCAGTTCAGCTGAATATTCTGTCGCGTTGTAAAGTGGGCGTAACCCTTATCGTACGTTCGGGTAATTTGCGCCAACCGACGCAGCTGCGTAGAAGACAACATGCCATAGGGAATGTTAATACGTAGCATGGGGGCGAGACGCTGCACGTACAAACCGTTTTGTAATCGCAGCGGCAAAAATTCTGTGTCGCTCAGTGCGCCGTCGAGGTAACGCTGCATCTGGCTACGGAACTGCGTAACACGCTCGCTCAACAGCGTTTTGTCATGCTGGTCGTAAATATACATACCCGTCTCTAACCTCGGTTTCGGGAGATACTTCCCGATATGCGAAAACTTTGGCCGCGTAATAACGCTTGCGCCCTGACAAACTCATCTCCGAGTGCAACAAGGCGTGCAGCAAAAAAAGCACCGCTGCGTTCCTATGCCCCGAAAAAGGCGTAGATCATAGCGATGAACATCCGCAGCGTAAAAAACTGTTTATTTATAAACGCTTGGCAATCAGGAATAAGAGAAGACAAGCGCCGGGCAGGTTGGTAGAATCCCCGGCTTTTTCCAGACCCCGCAAACGCTAATACCGGCGGTCGATCGCGGAAAACAAGCGACGCCGATACCAACTACAGGAGCAATAGCAATGAACGAACCCCAGAACAATCGTGATGAAGACGGTACTGCAGATGCCATCGCGACCGTCGTTATCGTCGCCATCGCAGTGGTCAGCGCTGTGCTCTGGGTATCGAGCCAATAACCGGATCATTTGCCATACGCCAAAGCGGGCCCGTAAATCCACACAAATTCTAGTGTGATCTTTTAGCTGGTAGGCTTGCGCCACCACAACAAGTCGGATTTTCCGTCCCTGGCCCGAAACCAGTATAGGTTTGGCGCCGCCAGGCGGCGGATGTCTGTCAAAGGGTTTATCTTTGGCAGACATCCGGTAATACGTGCAGGCGGCGCGAGCGACCATTTAACACCCATATCGCACCTCAACCGTCACTTCCAGGCTCATAGCCGAGGACAGGCGCAAGCTGCCGCTCCAATACCTCTAACGTTATTTTTTTACGTGCCGCCAGGCTCTCCACCTGATCGCGATGGACTTTGCCGACGTTAAAATACCGACTATCGGGATGGCTGAAATACCAACCGCTGACCGACGCGGCGGGGTGCATGGCCTGACTCTCGGTCAATTTAATCCCGATATTTTTCTCAACATCGAGAAGATCAAACAGGGTTATTTTCTCTGAGTGATCCGGGCAAGCGGGGTAACCCGGTGCCGGTCGAATGCCTCGGTACTTTTCCCTGATCAGCGCTTCGTTACTCAAAGACTCATCGGGCGCATAGCCCCAGAATTCCGTGCGCACTCTTCGGTGCATGTGTTCGGCAAAGGACTCGGCCAGGCGGTCGGCCAGCGCCTTGACCATGATCGCGTTGTAATCGTCACCGGCAGCTTCGTATTCTCGAGCAAGTTCGTCGGCACCAATACCGGCCGTCACCGCAAAGCCGCCAATGTAATCCGGCTTACCGCTGGATTTCGGGGCTATGAAATCTGCCAGCGACAATAAAGGTTCGTTGTCTTTTGACTTTCTGACCTGCTGGCGAAGATGATGCGCCACGGCGACGACATTCTGACGGCTCTCATCGCCATAGACTTCAATGTCATCGCAATTAACGGTGTTGGCTGGCCATAGCCCGAGTACGGCAGCCGCCTTTAAGCGGCTACCTTCGATAAGGACGTCGAGCATGTGCTGCGCATCCTGGTACAAATTGCGGGCCGCTTCACCCACCACCTGATCCTCCAGGATCGCCGGGTACTTACCCACCAGATTCCAGGTGATAAAGAAGGGCGTCCAATCGATAGTCTCAACCAGCTCTGCGAGCGGATAATCCGCAAATACCTGAACCCCCAGCTTGTTCGGTACCGGCGGCGTGTAACGCTGCCAGTCTGGACGCGGCCCTTGCTGCTGCGCTTCGCCATAGGGCACGATTATGCCGCGCGGTGTACGATCGGCGCGTCGCTGGCGAACAGTTTCATATTCATCGGCAGTTTCGGCGTAGTATTTCGCTCGAGCATCGGCATCCATCAATCGGGCCACCACACCGACTGCTCGTGATGCGTCCGGCACATAGATCGCCTGCGCGCGATGATAGTGGGGATCGATTTTTACCGCCGTGTGGGCCTTTGATGTAGTAGCACCGCCTATTAATAACGGCAGATCAAAGCCCTGACGCTCGAGTTCTCCGGCCACATGCACCATTTCGTCGAGCGAGGGTGTAATCAAACCCGACAAACCAATCACGTCCACGCCCTCAGATTTCGCGGTCTCAAGGATTTTCTCCGAGGGCACCATCACACCCATGTCGACGACTTCATAGTTATTGCACTGTAATACGACCCCGACAATGTTCTTGCCGATATCGTGGACATCGCCCTTGACCGTCGCCATCAAAATCTTGCCGTTGCTGCCCGTCGCCTCTGTTTTTTCCGCCTCGATAAAAGGCTGCAGATAGGCTACCGACTGCTTCATCACGCGCGCCGACTTGACCACCTGTGGCAGGAACATTTTGCCGCTGCCAAAAAGATCGCCGACCACATTCATGCCGTCCATTAACGGACCTTCGATAACATCCAGCGGGCGCTCAGCAGCCGCGCGTGCGGCTTCAGTATCTTCCTCGATATAGGTGGTTATGCCCTTTACCAGGGCATGCTCGAGGCGTTTTGCCACCGGCCAGCTACGCCATTCCTGATCCTCCACTGGTGCTGTTTCAGCACTGTCACCCCGGTATTTCTCCGCCAGTGTCAGTAGATTTTCCGTCGCTTCAGAAGCAGTATTGAGAATAACGTTTTCCACTGCCTCTCGCAGTTCGGCGGGCAGTTCGTCGTAGACCGCGAGCTGTCCCGCGTTGACAATCCCCATGCGCAGTCCGGCACGAATGGCGTGATACAGAAACACCGAATGAATCGCCTCTCGCACCACATTGTTGCCACGAAAGGAAAAAGACACATTACTGATGCCACCCGAGGTCAGGGCGTGGGGCAGGTGATCCCTGATCCAGGCGCAGGCCTCGATAAAATCAAGAGCATAACGATTGTGTTCTTCGATACCGGTAGCCACAGCAAAGACGTTCGCGTCGAAAATGATATCTTCCGGGGGAAACCCCGCCTGTTCGACCAAAATGCGATAACTGCGCTTACAGATATCGATACGGCGTGCCAGGTTATCCGCCTGGCCCTCGGTATCGAAAGCCATTACTACGACCGCGGCCCCGTAGCGCCGACACAATCTCGCCTGCTCGATAAAAGCGGTTTCGCCTTCCTTGAGGCTGATGGAATTAACGACAGGTTTGCCCTGAATACACTTCAAGCCGGCCTCGATGATCTCCCACTTGGAGGAATCCACCATGATTGGAATACGGGAAATATCCGGCTCAGAGGCAATCAGGTTGAGGAATTCCGGCATGGCCGACCCGGCGTCTAGCATGCCTTCGTCCATATTGACATCGAGGATCTGCGCACCGTTTTCGACCTGTTCCCGCGCCACGTCAAGGGCGGTATCGAAATCGCCCTCCAGGATCAGGCGTTTGAATCTCGCCGAACCTGTGACATTACAGCGCTCGCCGACATTGACGAACAAGGACTCCGAGTTGATGGCGAAAGGCTCGAGACCGGAAAGCCGGCATGCCGGCGGAATATCGGGCACAGCGCGCGGAGCCATGGCAGCGGTGGCAGCGACAATCGCCGAGATGTGCTCGGGTGTGGTGCC
>DJFY01000103.1:33568-46964 GCA_002431545.1 Cellvibrionales bacterium UBA5860
CCCGCGTTGGGATGCGCGCTGACCGGCACCGGACAAACCCGTGCCAGTTCTTCGATATGAGGGCGCAGCTGGCGCGCACCCAGGGCACAGTTAAACCCGACGGAAAAAGGTTTGGCGTGCGCGAGGCTGTTCCAGAAAGCCTCCGGCGTCTGACCGGATAGGGTACGGCCGCTGGCGTCAGTAATGGTGCCGGAAATCATAATCGGCAGCTCGAAACCCAGTTCGGCGAAAACATCCTGCACGGCAAAGACCGCGGCCTTGGCGTTCAACGTATCGAAAATGGTTTCTATCAAAATAATATCAACACCGCCCTCTATCAATCCGCGCGTCGCCTGTCGATAATTTGTTACCAATTCATCAAAACTGGTATTGCGGGCGCCGGGATCGTTAACGTCCGGCGAAATCGATGCTGTCCGGCTGGTAGGGCCGATAACGCCGGCGACCCAGCGGGGTTTTTCAGGCGTTAAAAGGCTGAATTCGTCGGCTGCGGCACGAGCGAGGCGTGCGCCCTCAATATTAATTTCGTCGACCAGGTCCGGTGTCGCAAAATCCAGTTGCGATATGACCGTCGCGTTAAAAGTATTGGTCTCCAGAATATCTGCCCCCGCCTGTAAATAAGCGCGGTGGATGTCCCGGATAATATCGGGACGCGTCAGATTGAGAATATCGTTGTTCCCCATCTGATCTTGCTCAATAGCAGCCAGACGCTGGCCGCGATAGTCGCCCTCAACCAGTTTGTATTGCTGGATTACCGTACCCATGGCGCCATCGAGGAACAATATGCGCTCTTTAATGGCTGCGTGAAGCGTATCGATTCGGAGGTTTCGCTCGGTCAAAATCAGATCCTGAAAACTAGTGTCGAGAAAAATTAAGCGTGGACGCTCAAGCGCACGGCAAGGCCATGCGAAAGGGAAAACGCGTAATGGCAACGGGCCATTCTAGCAAAGGCGGGCTGCGCAGTCCGGCACCGCTTCTATCGAGTTTTAGTTACGCTATCCCAATCTAGGGCCCGTTAATACACCCAATGATTCGTTCCAAGGGCCGAATTCTGGCGCGTAGCGTCCCGATGCAGCGTTACGCCAGCCATATGGATTTTTCAGCGAATATTGTCGGGACAATGTTGCGCTGATAAAATACACGACTAATTTAGTCAGGTATACAAACAATGAGCGATATTGAAATTACCGAAGCTGCTCAGGACTACTTAGCCGAACTCCTTGCCAAGCAGGAGGTTGAAGGCATGGGGATTCGGCTGTTTATTACCGATCCCGGTACACCCAATGCGGAAACCTGCATTGCCTACAACAAACCCGGCGAGGAATCGGAAGACGACATCCCGCTCCAGCTCAAGGGTTTCACAGCCTATATCGAAAAACGCAGCCTCAAGTTTCTGGAGGATGCCAAGGTCGATTACTCGACAGATCGCATGGGCGGTCAGCTTACGATTCGCGCACCCAACTCGAGGTTGCCCAAAGTCACCGAAGACAGTCCCGTCGAAGACAAAATAAACTACGTGCTTTATGACGAGATCAATCCGGGCCTGGCAGCTCACGGTGGGCTGGTCAGTCTGGAGGAAATGGACGGCAGCGTCGCCATACTCAAATTTGGCGGTGGCTGCCAGGGCTGCGGCATGGTAGACGTCACGCTCAAGGAAGGTGTCGAACGCACCTTGCTGGAGCGAATACCCGAGCTTACGGGCGTCCGTGACGTGACCGATCACTCGGATACTTCCCAGGCCTATTACAAATAGACCGCGGAAGTAAACTTAGCCCTGACGGCCAACTGAATCGATTCGTAACTTTTGAATTGTCCAGCTCGGTAGCAAACTCAGGTTATCAACTACTACAGAAACCTGGCGCAAAGCGAACCCTCGTCGAAACCCAAAGGGAACCCTTATAAAAACAGGGCCCGATGGAAACGCGGGCGGACAAGCCAGAGTCCATCAAGTTAGCGCCCGGCATGTTAGCGCCCGGTATAATTAGTACCGAGATAGCCCCGCTGATGGCAGAGCCCGGCTAGCATGTATTAGACGGTACGACTAATTAACGCGAGTCTAACTAATTTCTCTGCGGCCAATTCTGGCGCTTGACCCGGATCCTGAAACCGTTCGCCAGTATCTTTAACCTGCGAGGCGCGCCGGAAGCACGTTTTTAAGTTTATCTCGCATTGTTTTCAGCGCCTGTTCGGTGGTTTTCCAGTCGATACAGGCATCGGTAATGGATTTGCCGTACTCCATGTCGTCTTTGTTGGCCAGTAGCTTTTGGTTGCCCGCGAGCAGATTACTTTCCACCATGATGCCGACAATCGACTGATTACCCTCGATGATCTGGTTGGTCACGTTGTCCATCACCAGAGGCTGTAACTCGTGATTCTTGTTCGAGTTGGCGTGACTGCAATCCACCATGATATTACTGTTGACCTTAGCCTCCTTGAGTTGTTGCTCGCACACGGAAACGCTAACCGAGTCGTAGTTGGGTTTGTCGTTCCCGCCGCGCAGGACGACGTGCGCGTAGCGATTGCCGGTGGTGGTGATGGTCGCCACCTTGCCTTCACTGTTGATACCGAGAAAACGATGGGGGCTGCTGACGGATTTCAGGGCGTTGATGGCCACTTCCAGCCCGCCATCGGTACCGTTCTTGAAACCCACGGGGCTGGTCAGGCCACTGGCCATTTCCCGGTGGGTTTGCGATTCGGTGGTTCTGGCACCAATCGCAGACCAGGAAACGAGATCCTGTAAATACTGGGGCGAAATTGGGTCCAGGGCCTCGGTCGCTGCCGGCAGACCCAGCTCGGCAATATCCATCAGCAGTTGTCTGCCTATATGCAAGCCCTCGGCGATCTTAAAGGAGTCGTTGAGATAGGGATCGTTGATCAGCCCCTTCCAGCCAACAGTGGTCCGCGGTTTCTCAAAATACACGCGCATCACGACAAGCAGCGTGTCGTTAACCGCGTCGGCCAGCTCTTTCAGCCGCGCGGCATAATCTTTGGCCGCTTCGACATCGTGAATCGAGCAGGGCCCAACAACAACAAAGATGCGATGATCTTCACGATCGAGGATGTTCTGAATGTCCCGACGACCGGAGACAATAGCTGCCGCCGCTTTCTCGGTCATTGGGATGTCCCGTTTCAGCTGGTCGGGCGTTAGCAGGACTTCCTGGGACTGGACGTTAATGTTTTCAAGCGCGCTTTCGATCATGTCTGACTTCTAACCATAGATGCCTGGAGAACCCGGCATTTTACCGCAATTTTCATGGCAATTTCGCGCTTTAAGTTCTTAATGACGATCAGTCGGCAAACGTATCCAGGGGTTCCAGGTGGCTGATGAGGGGAAAATACAAAGCACATTGCACTGGCCGCGTTTCTAACTTGCTAAAAAGTCCCGCGTACAACCCCAGTTGCGCGCTGTAACGCTGCCTTTGGGTGGCCAAAAACTGATCTCTGGGCTGATTCGGCACGGGTTGCGCCAGCTTGTAATCCACTACCCAGCGCTGGCCCCCGACAATAAAACTGCGATCCACGATAGCGGCACGCACCGCGCCGGCGTCGTTGCGGTAGTTCAAGATCAGCTCGCAAGCGCTGTCTTCCAGGCTGCCGTCAAAGAGCCAGCGATGCGCAGTATCATTCAGGCAATTATCCAGCGCAGACTGCAACAGGGAAAGCCCTTGATCGGTATCACCAAATGCCGCCGCACCCAGCTGGAGTGCCCACATCTCATATTGTCTCGCCCGCCGTTTCTGATCCCAGGCCGCAACGCCTTCCTCAACCAGCTGACTTAACGTTCGGTGAAACAGCGTACCCAGCATTCGGGCATCGCGGTTTTCCCGGTCGGATACAGAGAGAGGATCTGCTGTATCCATCTCAGGTGTTTGCTTCGATGCGTTTGACCCGGAGCGATTCGTGGACCAATCCGGCGCTTGCCAGTCGGCTGGCAAACGCCACTGAAATCGATAACTGTCGTCCGGATCAGTATCCAAATCGAAAGCGTCGCGGTTGGCACCATCGAGGCTACCGCTGGCATCAATCTGATGGCTCTCAGAATTTAACGCGGCCTCGGAACCCACAGCTGCATGGATATTCACAGCACAATCCGGCTCGGGCTGATCGAGCTCAGGCGCCAAAGCTGGCCAGAGCGTCCCGAGCAGACTGTTTTTGGCAGGTGTTTTATACTCGCCGTTGTCGTTTTTATCCCGCGTGAAAAGGAGATGCAGCTTTTTGATCGCCCGCGTGCAGGCGACATACATCACTCGCGTATTTTCAAGCCGTTCGCGAATACTGTCCTCGCGCCTGATGTGCTGATACAGGGTGTCTGTTTCGACGCCGGGCGAGGGTAGGGGTGCCAGCAGCAAATCTGTACCGCCGCGCGCGTTAACCCGTTGCCGCCAGCGCAACAATTCGCTGTCATTGCCGCGGGTCGCTTTATCAAGCGCCGGCAGAATGACTGTGTCGAACTCAAGGCCTTTGGCCTTATGGATAGTCATGATCTGCAAGCCACAGGCGTCCGGGGTTTGATCGGAATATTCGCGAAACGCTATATCGTTGGCATACAAGCGGTTTACCGCGGCCTGAAAGCGCGGCCAGTCCTCAAGTTCCGCGCGATCACCGGCGTATTGCTCCAGTAAGTCGAGATACTGCCGGCACCAGTGCCGCTCCTGTTCATTGAGTGTCACCGGGCCGCCCAGGGCAAGCCACAGGCCCTCTATCCACTGACGTATGGGCTTGCGACGTCGCTGTTGCCAGGCTGTCGACAAAGGTGGCGCTATACGCGACAGAATCCGTTGCCCCTCGTCGCTTAAAACCACGCCATTGCAGGAGCGGTTCGAGCTGCAGCCATCACCCGACCCGGGAATGTCCCGCCAGTTCAGCACCTGGTACAACAAGAGGGGAAAGCTGTCACCGGCCGGTAAAGGATTTTCAGCCAGCGGGGAGGTGGCCACAGCCAGTAAATCCGGCAACTGCAACGCACACCAGGGCGCACGCAATATCGACAACCAGGCAATACGATCGGCGGGATTGATCATTGCCCGGGTCAAAGACATCAAATCAACCACCGGCATACACTGGGCTAGCGGATCGATATCGGTGGCCCGCCACTGCAAACCTTTCTCCCGCAGCGCGGGCAGGATCTGCCGCAGGTGGCCTCGACTGCGCACCAGAATGGCGACACTCTGTTTCGAATCCGCCTGCAAGGCCCTTTGGGCACAATCGGCGACCTGAATCGCCTGTAGCAGCCCGTCCGGATCGTCCTCAAACAAATCGATGGTCACCGCTGGCCCTTTCAAGGCAGCGTTATGAGCTTCTGCGGGCAGATAAGTCACCGCACCGCGGCCGGTGTTTTCCCTGGCGGGAAACGCCTCCGCAAACATGCGATTGACCCAGTGAATCACCTGCGCCTGGGAACGAAAATTTACGGTTAAATCGAGGTTTTCCAGCGGGATATCACTGACGCCGTGGTAGCGCGCATCGAGAAACAAACCGACGTTGGCATTGCGAAAGCCGTATAACGACTGCATACCATCGCCAACCAGGAACAGGGTGCGGCCATCGTCCGGCTGCCATCCCGCCACCAGGCGGCGTAGTATTTCGTACTGTATCGATGACGTATCCTGAAACTCATCGACAAGGATGTGCTTAAGCTGATAATCCAATCGCAAGGTCAGGTCAGTCGGCTGCTCGGGCTCGCCCAATGCGAACAATGCGGCTAGAGTGACCTCGGTAAAATCACAAACGTTTTCCCGGTTAAAGACGAGTCTCAAGCCAGCCACGAGCGTAGGCAGCACTGCGGTCAACGCTTCCAGCACGTGCCACTGGGTATCGTCGAGTTCGGCTGCCGGCAAGTATCGCAGGTCTTCAAGCAGTGCCTGCAAACCCCGTTGCTGCCGACACCACTCCAGGAGGTCACGCATGGCCTCTTTGTGCTGAACAGCCCGGTCGGGATCGACACTGTCCTTTGCGGTGGGAAAACCACTACGTTTATCCAACGCTTTTCGAAACTCGCCGTCCTGCCTGAGCAGCATATCCGCCAGGCCGCGCCAGGCATCGACAGCATCGGCTGGCGGCAAGCCCTTTAAACCAACACATGTAGTCAGCGGCGCAGCGGCTTTAGCCCCGGTATGATCGGGGTTTGTCTGCAACAGGTTTCTAGCTGCATAGTCGGCCAGTTGTGCGAGTTCCTCCCCAACAGGTGCCAGCACTTGCGCCAGTTCCGCAAGTGTTTCCTGCACCAGGTTCTGGGCGGCAGACTCCAGCCGGGTACGGGTATTCCCGGCAGAGTAAACCAGCGGCAACCACTGCTCCCGGTTGACCAGTAGCCGCATCAGTAGCCGTTCGAGCCGGGTCATATCGTTGTCGACATGCTGCAAAATAGTACCGAGCGCTGCGCCGATACCGCCTTCGCTGTTAAGACCGGCAAGCACTTCGCGAATCGCATGCACATAGTATTTGTCGGCGTCGTCGACGGGCTCCGGCAGCTCGGCAAAGCCGGATTCAGGCGCCAGTTGACTGGCCAGCGTGCGGCAGAAACTGTCGATGGTCTGAATGCGCAGGCGTTTCGGGTTATCGATCAAGCCCCACTGGAGCCGGGCATCGCACTCGAGTACCCGCCGTGCCAGCTCATAAGTTTGCCGCTCGTACTCTGCCTCGGGCTCTGGCCCCACGCCAGATTGCACCAGTGCGTTAATTACCCGGCGGCGCATCTCGGCAGCAGCTTTCCGGGTAAAGGTCATGCACAGTATCTGTTCCGGCGCTTCGACACGAGTTAGCAGGCAAAGCAATCGCTGTGTCAGCAATCCGGTCTTGCCCGCACCCGCAGGCGCGGCTACGGCAAAGCTTTGCTGTGTATCCAGTGCCTTGTGACGTGCTTCTGTATCAGCTGGGCGATTCAAGACAAGACCTCGTCGCCACTATCCGGCGGCTCGGCAAGTGTCTCAAGATAGCGATTCAGCGGCAGCAGGTAATTCTGGAAGCGACTCGCCTCCCTGGTATAAAAAATCACGCTCGCATCACCATCGCGGAACTCCGCGGCGATTTCCGTCAGTTGATGTCGCCATGTTTGCAAAGCAACGGTCCAGCTTTCCAGGCCCAAAGCACGCAACTCCAGCATGGGGCGCGCAACTTCCGGATCATCGGAAAGACCGACCCGCTGGACTTTCTGTGCCGAAATCTGGGCAAAAGACAATTCCGCGAGGGGCTCGTCCCGTGTTAGGGCATACATGAATAACTGCGGTTCTTCCGGGCGATCTGCCGAAAACCGGGGCGATAAGGTATTGCCGGTCTTGTAGTCGATCACGGCGAGGCGGCCGTCCGTCAGGCGATCGACACGGTCCAGTCGCAAAGAGAACCTGAGTTCACCTAGCGTTATTTCAGCAGGCACTTCCAGCCCGACCACTTCAAACGGCGCGCGCGCTCTCTCTATATCTAGCCAGGCCGAGCAAAGACGACACAAACGCTCTGTCTCTATGTCAACGAAGCGCTCACCGAGTATAGTCTTAAACGGCTGCAATACTCGCTTGCAAATCACGCCCAGGCGCGCCTGGATGTCCTCTCCGCGCATCGCCAGCAAATTGGCCTGGCTTTCGGTTGCTTGCCAGAACAACTGCATCACGCGATGTATTACAACACCGCGATCCCGATAATTCATACCAGGCTGAGGCTCTGACAAGGGTTGTGCGCCCAGGCGCCAGAGCGCAAAAGCATTAAATGGACATAGCGCCTGATCCCGCAGCAACGCGCTGCCGCCCCGCAGGGGGGCGTCGGGTAGATCTAACGGCGGCGCCTTATCGACCGTGATTCGCTCCAACGTAACCGGAGCAAACCGCGGCATTAACGGATGCGCGCTGACGGGTTGCGCAGTCAAAGCTTTTTCAGTGTCGGTCTCCGACACCATCCCAGGCGAATCACAGCTAAAAAGCGAATCGACCAGTGGTGTCAGTTGCCGCTCGGTATCGCCCTCGTAACGGCCGAAACTGCACACCAGAAGATCAGTATTGGACTTGAATGTTTGCAACATGCGCCGGGCGAGTCCGAGTTCCTGCTCGACACTGGCCTTGGGCATATCCGACCGACGCTGCAAATCTACCGGGAGGAGGGGATTGTACTGTGGGGTTTGCGGCCACTGTTCATCGTGCATTTCCGCCAACCATAACGCGTCGAACTTCAATCCCGACGCCTCAAGCAAACCCAGCACCTGCACCGGCGTTTCATCGCTCTCCGGCTGGAACGGGGTCTCGCGGCACAGGCGGGCAAGCAAGTTCAAAGCCTGATCTACATCGACTTCGCCTGTGACAAGATCAAGCGCTTCGAATTCGCCAAGCAGATCCAGCCAGTGCTGGTGTTGCTGATATTCAATGCTGTCGAGGGATCGCGGCCCGGGCCAGCCGAGCAATGCCAAGCGTTCAGTAAATTCGCGGCTCCAGTAGACCAGATCGCCGTAGGCAGGCTGCTCGCGACAGCGGCGCTGGAAGTTTTGCAGGCACTGGGACAAACCGCTCGGCAAATCCGAAACTGCTGCCTCGGCCCGCTCCATGCAGGCACGGAAATCCCCACCACCGGGCTCGACGCGGTCGCCGTCGCGCAGTAGCACCTGGCAACGGGCGCGAATTATCTGATCGTCGAAGACCCGGCCCCAAAACGGGTCGTTGATCACCTCGACATAATACTCCAGCGACGCAGTTGCTCTATGCAGCCGAAGCAAGCGCAGGGCGCTGCGCACTAGCGGGGCATCGCTCGAGGAATAACCTGCAGAGATATTATAGGTCGGCACGCCACGGGGGACTTGGGGCAGCACATACTCTGGCGCGAAGGCTTCGCGAAACAGGCGCTCGACGCGATACCGGTTCTTCGTCAGTTGCGGTAGCACGACGCCAATGCGTCGGGAGGGGTTTTCCCGAACCTTGTCTCTGGCCCACGCGGCAGCGGCAGCGATCTCAGCGGCATCGTTATCGGCAACAAAAAGGCGGGCATCCGCAACAGCACGCGAAGACTGCCATTCGACCACTTCGTTATAGGCCGACTCGACGATACGTCGATGCAAGGGCGACGGAGGATTTTGAAATCCTATGAGTACGACCTCGTTCCCAATTGGCAGAGCAGCCTCGTCATAAGCCTTGGCAATGACCTGGTAGCTTTCAGCCAGAGTCATCAAATCTTTTTCGCGCAACAGTGTCTGGCAGCGCGCTTGCCATTGGAGAAACCTCAAGACCGGCTCGTGGCCGCTTGTCGCGATGTCGGTAAGGGGCACTTCCCAGCAGATAAGATTATGAAAGGCATCTTGCGCCTTGCGCGCAAAAGCCGCAGCCTGGGTACCGGCATCGACGAAGCCATCGTCGATAATCGCCGACTCCCAGAGCAGACTCTCGACGTTGGCAGTCGCGACCGAACCGGTCAGGCAAGCTTGGTAGCCACGATCCTGTAAATGCTGCCAGCATTCAGCCAACCAGTCTTCTATTGGCCATACAGACGGTTGCCGCCAGACCTCAAGACCACACTGAACACAATATCCCCCCCAGGACTTAACGATAGCCTGCGCCAGGCGGCGATTGGGTGTCAGCACGACGGCACCGGCCTCGAGATGTGGCACCAGAGGCTCGATATCAAACAGCGCGCTTGGAAGATCGCTTGTCATATATTATTTTGGCCTTTCCCCGTTTTCTTTGTCGGCTTTAGGGGGCAAGCACATCAATGCGCTGACATCCGAAGGATTCCAGCGCGGGCTGTAATGCCTGAATATCCGGCGCGGACTGGGTAAATACCGCTGTTGTGGTATTACGCTCAACGCCGCCATCGCGTTTCAGCTCCAGGCGGTGGCGTAGGGATGCCACGCGCCGGGCGATAGCCGCACCAGAATCAACCCAAGCGACTTTTCTCGGCGCAGCCGTTTCCAATTGAGTCCGAATCAGGGGAAAGTGGGTGCAGGCCAGGACGACGGTGTCCAGATCGGGCTCGTCAAACATGGGCGCCAGGATGGCTTTTAGTGTCTCATGGCAGAGCGCTTGACCACGCAAAGCCTGCTCGGCCAGATCAACCAGTTCAGAAGAACCCACTTTGATAACTCTGAGATGGGCTGCGAATTCTTCTATCAATCGATCGGTATAATCACGGTTGACCGTACCCGGCGTGCCCAGGAGACCAATAGTGCCGCTACGTGTCAGCTGTGCCGCTGGCTTGATCGCCGGCACGACGCCGACAATGTCCAGCGTAAAATGGCTGCGAATCGTTGGTAACACGACCGTACTGGCCGTATTACAGGCCACGACCACGATATCGGGATCATAGTCTCGAATGAGTGCGCGCAACACAGCTTCAACGCGCGCGACCAGAAACGACCTGCTTCGTGTGCCATAGGGGAAAGCGGCGTTGTCTGAGGCATAGATAAATTCGCCCGCCTTGAATTGCCGCTTAAGTGCAGACAGAATGCTCAACCCGCCGACGCCGGAGTCAAAAATCAGAACGCGACCCGCGTCGCCAACAGGCACGGCCTCTTGCGGAGTGCAGACTTCGTCACCGGTGTCATTTGCCAGCTTGTTCATAGACAACGATTCTACCTCATGGCTCGATTCAGCTGCGCCAAGTTTGCATGTATAACCGCGATCGATCCTCGCGACGCGCAATCAATAGACCGCCCGCACGATGTAACCAAAAGGGGTGTAGCCCATGGATAGCCCCGGCTCGTCATCAACGAAGGACCCCACACTCACAATCAGGGCTGGCCGAATCAATGAAAGAAACCGTATAGCGTTAAGGAAAAGAGCATCGTTGAAACAGTCACTGAATAATGCGTCGCCATTCTTGGCATTCGATCGCGCAGCAGCGCTCGGCCCTGAATTGCCTCTCCGTAGTCGATAAGTGCCAGCTGTGACCGCCACTGCATTTGGCATCATCCTTACCGGTTTGTTGCCGGTATACGCCATCGCCGCGCTCGGCTATGTGCTACGTCAGCGCGCGGTCCTGAGCGAGCCGTTTATGGCTGACAGCGCCAAACTGATATTCAATTTTGCCGCGCCGGCAACCTTGTTTCTGGCGCTAGCTGGCACCACCCCGGATACGAATGCCGCGCCTGAATTTCTCGTCACCAGTCTCGCGCTATTGATCGGTTTAACCCTGTTGGCATGTGTTTTGACCCCGGTAGTCGTACCAGAAAGGCACCACAGGGGCGTTTTTATTCAGGGTGCGACACGGGGCAACCTTCTAGTCGCAGGACTGGTCTTTGCCCATGCTATTTTTGGGCTTGAGGGCCTGGCGCTGGCATCAGTGCCGCTCGGTTTGTATGTTGTATTCAACAATATATTTTCAGTGTGGATACTGAAGCGCTACCAGGACAATCGCACTGATATCAGCCCCTGGCAGGCATGGCGCGACACCCTGGCCAGCCCCATTGTTATCGCCGTATTCGCGGGATATTTGTGTAGCGCGCTAGAGCTATCACTCCCCACAGCACTCGTCGAAACGGGGGATCTACTGGCGAAACTAACGGTGCCGCTTATTTTGATCAATGTCGGCGGCTCTTTTGACCTCAAACAACTACGTAGACCAGGCGCGATCACATGGGCTGCCGCGATCTACAAGTGCTTATGTATGCCGGTGGCAGGCGTGGCCGTTGCTTACATTCTTGGCTTTCGCAACATTGAGCTCGCCGTCATCTTTTTGCTGTTGTCCGCGCCCACGTCGATGATCAGTGTCGTCTTTACCCGCATGTTTGGTGGCGACAGCGCACTGGCGGCAAATATCGTGCTGATCAGCAGCCTCTTGTCCTTTGTTACCATTGCCGCCGGCCTCGTCACCTTGCAGAGTCTGGGGTGGATATTATGACAACAGCTGCCGGCATCGCTATCGGTGTCGCCTTAACCATCGTCGCTGCGCTCGGCAGCTACGCCTGGCATTTGCATCGGCGTCTAAAAGCTGTCGAAGCAGCCCGGAACGAGCGCAAAGAAGAAGAACACGCGGCCCGACAACGGCAACTGGCGTCCACCTGGCAAAGCGTGCAGATACTCGCACGGGCCATGCTCAACGAAGACGTCACTGTCACCGAGGCGAGCATTCGGATCGCCTATCTACTGCATCAAATCGATGAAAACGCGCCCACTGATGACGATTACAAGGTGTTTTTTCAGCTCCGCGAAGCCACGGCCCATATCCCGATACTGGAAGACTGGCGTGCGCTCAGTCGTAAGGAGAAAGTTGCCTATACCGCTGAGCGGGAAAAAATCGAAACGACCTTCGCCGAGTTCCTTATGCCAGCGGCACGTCAGTTAATCGCGCAAAAGGCACCACCTACCGCGAGAGATGGATTGTAAGCACTAATGCCGCCAACACTGTTCAGCGCCGCACCAGCAACGCGCCGCACTCGGCGTGTTCCGTATAGGGGAACTGGTCAAACAACGCGAAGCGCTCAATCCGATAATCAGCGGCAATCGTTGCAATATTCCGCGCCATTGTTTCCGGATTGCAGGAGATATAAACGATGTGGTCGAAGTGCGGCAACAACTCTAACGTGACGTCGTCCAGACCAGCACGGGGTGGATCGACGAAAATCGTACTAAAGCGATAGTCCGCCAAATCCAAATGTGCCAACCGGCGAAAGGGCCGGATACCGGCGAGAGCTTGGGCCATTTCCTCACTGGACAAACGCACGACCTCGATATTAGTGACGTCATTGAGTTCGATGTTCTCGATCGCGGAACGAACCGAAAGTTTACTCACCTCCGTCGCTAGCACCCTGTTAAAGTTTTGCGCCAGCGGTACAGTGAAATTGCCGTTGCCGCAATATAACTCCAACAAATCGCCACCAATATTTCGTGAATTACGCTGTGCCCAGGCAATCATTTGCTCGTTGACACGCCCGTTGGGTTGGGTAAATCCCGTTTCCATCTGCGTAAACCGATAGCTTTCGCCCTCGACTTCCAGACTCTCGACGACATAGTCCCGCCCGGTCAGCAGTTTCCGTTTCCGACTGCGACCGATAATATCCGCCGATAGCGCCTTGCTTAGAGCCTTGGCTTCAGCCAGCCAGGCGTCATCCAACGGACGATGGTAGAGGAGGGTGATCAAGGCTTCATCGCTCAGCGTGGTGAGAAACTCTACAGCAAACAGGCGCTTACCCAACACATCACTGGCGTTGACCGCCTGCAAAAGCGGCGGCATCAAGGCGTTGATACGCTCGGAGCCAACCAAAAACTCATCGACAAGAAAGTGTTGTTTGTATTTGCCGGGCTGATACATGGCATAAGACGCTCGACGGTCCTGCCACCAAACCTTAAACTCGGCCCGTAACCGGTAGTGGGTCGTTGGCGAGACAAACACCTCGATAAACGGCAAGCTGAAATCGCTAAAACGTGCGGCGACGGCAGCCAGCTTGCACTGTAACTGCTCCTGATAGTGCGCAGGATCAAAGTGAGATGTAGGG
>DJFY01000054.1 GCA_002431545.1 Cellvibrionales bacterium UBA5860
TGCTGGATATCGATCACGGCACTTACCCTTTCGTCACCTCGTCCAACACAACGGCCGGGGGAACCGCGACGGGCAGTGGCTTCGGGCCCCTCTATCTAGACTATGTGCTTGGCATTACCAAAGCCTATACCACCCGCGTTGGCTCGGGACCTTTTCCGACCGAGCTATTCTGCGATATCGGACGACACCTGGCTGAAAAAGGCCACGAATTTGGCGCCACCACCGGCCGACCCCGTCGTTGTGGCTGGTTTGACGCAGCCGCATTAAGGCAGGCCGTACGCATCAACAGCCTGTCCGGGTTGTGCCTGACCAAACTGGATGTGCTCGATGGCCTGTCCGAGGTCAGCATCTGCACCGGTTATCGGCGCGACGGCAGAAACATCTCGACACCACCGCTGCACGCGGACGACTACGAAACCCTGCAACCGGTTTATGAAACCCTACCCGGCTGGCAGGACTCGACGCTCGGTGCCAATACTATCGACCAGTTGCCGGTAAACGCCCAAGCCTATATTCGTCGGGTCGAAGCCGAAGTGGGTATCCCAATCGACATTATTTCAACGGGCGCTGACCGCCGGGAAACCATTGTGCTGCGGCATCCTTTCGAGGGCTGACACCAGGACAGTGGCGATTTAGTCACAGGTATTAGACCGCCTGGCACTTCAAGGCCTGGAATTCGTTCAAAGTCCGGTTGCTTTCCCAAAAGCATGGCGATAAGTTTGTGGACAATCCAAAACCACCTTCTCAGCAATTAATAACGCATTACAGGAAACGCCAATGACAATCAGGGGAAAGGCCTATATCGCAGGTGTTTACGAACACCCTTTGCGAGAAGCCACGGGCAAGACGGTGCCGCAATTACACGCTGAAGTCGCCAAGGGCGCACTGGAGGACGCCGGTCTCAGCAAGAACGATGTCGATGCTTACTACTGTGCTGGTGATGTACCCGGTATGGGTGGTATCAACCAGGCCGAGTACATGGGGCTTAACCTGCGCCAAATCGACAGTACCGAGACGGGCGGCTCGTCCTATGTTGTCCATGTCAATCACGCCGCCCAGGCCATTGCAGCGGGGCACTGCAAAGTTGCGTTGATTACATTGGCAGGCAGGCCGCGGGCCGACGCCAAGGAAAAATATCGGGTGCGTCCGGGTGGCGGGGCGCCGGCAGACTATGGTTTTGAGGGCCCGTTTCGACCCACGGTTACTAATATGTACGGCATGGCGGCGATGCGCCACATGTACGAGTTCGGTACGACCAGTGAGCAACTTGCCTGGGTCAAGGTAGCGGCATCGCATCATGCCCAGTACAACGAGCATGCCATGTTGCGCGATGTGGTCAGCGTCGAAGACGTCCTAAATTCGCCGGTTATTGCCGATCCGTTGCACCGCCTGGATTGCTGCGTGGTCAGCGATGGTGGCGGCGCGATTATCGTCGTTGCTCCCGAAGTCGCAGCGGATCTGAAGCGACCCTGTGTCAAGGTGCTCGGTGCAGGTGAGGCGCCGAAGCATCTCAACGGCGGCAAGGTAGACCTGACCTATTCCGGCGCCCGTTGGTCCGGCCCCGCGGCGTTTGAGGAAGCCGGCGTCACTCCTGCCGATATCAAGTACGCTTCGATCTATGATTCCTTCACGATCACCGTGGTAGAAACCATCGAGGATCTGGGATTTTGCGAAAAAGGTCAGGGCGGTCCATTTGTTGCGGATGGCAATTTGATCTCCGGTGTCGGTAAATTACCTTTTAATACCGATGGTGGGGGCTTGTGTAACAACCACCCCAGTGACCGCGGTGGTATTACCAAGGTGATCGAAGCCGTGCGCCAGCTGCGGGGCGAGGCCCATCCAAAAGTTCAGGTGCCCAACTGCGATGTTGCGTTGGCCCACGGTACCGGGGGTTTGCTGGGATCGCGCATGGGCAGCGCGACATTGATTATGGAGGCGCCGGGCGCATGAGCGAACAAAAAGTGAGTAAACCCAAAGTAAAGGCGCCACGCGTCAATCCCGAAACCAGCACCTTTTGGGAAGCCACGGCCGAAGGCAAGCTGCTGGTCAAGAAGTGCAATGCCTGTGGCGAGAAACATTTCTACCCGCGCAGCCTTTGTCCTTTTTGTTTCAGTGACGATACCGAGTATATGGAATGCAGCGGTCGCGGCGTCATCTACAGCTACAGTGTGACACGTCGCACCAGCGAGCCCTGGGCGATCGCGTATGTCACGCTGGAAGAGGGCCCCACGATGATGACCAACCTGATCGATTGCGATTTCGATCAGCTTTCGATTGGCCAGCCTGTAGAAGTGGCTTTTGTCGATACCGGTGAGGGTAGCGCGATACCGTTTTTTCGACCGTTATAAGTGCATGCGGCTCGCATACCGATTTTGGATGGTGTTAAACGCTATGGCATTCAAACGTTATTACTTTCAAATGTTGTGACTTTCGTTGTTAGTTACGTTGTTAGTTGCGTTGTCACCTGGCCCTGCGGAACAGCGGCAGGGCCAGTTCTTCACCCAGGGGCTCAAATACCACCTCTACCGGCATGTCCAGGGCCAGTTCGTCGTTGCCAATGCCCAGGGGACGGCTGACAAAACGCACACCTTCTTCCATTTCCACCACTAGTGTGGCGTAGGGCGTTTCCTCGCGAAATTTCGGGTGCATTGCCTGGTGGGTAATGATCCAGGAAAAAACCCGCCCTTTACCGCTGGAAACCTGCCACTGCCATTGATCGGAACCGCACTGGGCACACATGTAACGCGGCATATGCCGCCAGGTGCCGCAGTCGTCACAACGTTGGAAACACAGTTTGCCCTGAGCGCAGTGTTCCCAAAACTGACCATTAAGATCGTCGGGGGATTGGTGCATGGGACGCGCTTGCGGATATTCGCCGGCCATGGTGCTGATCCTTAAAAAAGCTGAATGTTGTCGTTAATGTTGTTGCCAATACTGTTTGGATGGGGTCGTTGGCGCCCTGCATAAGAAGTAAAAAAGCACTTCCTAGAGCTCGGCCGTCGACTATCGGTCAATCAATTATGCAGTATGGCGATACTGCCATCGCCCAGGTCGCCCCAGCCGGTAACGAGGCCGAGTTGGGCATCGGCGACCTGGCGCTCTCCGCACTCGCCACGCAGCTGACGCGTGGCTTCGACGATGTGGTTTGCGCCCCAGACGTGACCTTCGCTGAGCAGGCCACCGTGGGTGTTGATCGGACAGGCGCCGCCCAGTTCAATTCGTCCATCCTTCACGTAGTCGGCAATGCCGCCGCGCTCGAATAATCCCATTGCCTCCATCTGTAGCATCACCACGTAGGTAAAACAGTCGTATATCTGCATGAAATCCATCTGCTCGGCGCTGACACCGGCCATATCAAAGGCTTTCTTGGCAGCGAAGGACAAACCGATTTCAAAGGGGTCGGGGCGGGCGGCAATGTCATCGGCGGGATAGGGATGCCCCTCGGCAGCGCCTGCGATATATACGGGCTTTTTTGCCAGATCTTTGGCACGTTCCGGGCTAGATACGATGACGGCGCAGGCGCCGTCGGTCTCTAGGCAGCAGTCATAGAGTCGGAAAGGCTCTGAAATCCAGCGTGCGTTCAGATAGTCGTCCATCGTCAGTTCCTGGCCTTGCATCATGGCCTTGTCATTGAGTTGCGCATGTTTGCGCGCAGCGATAGCGATTGCCCCGGTATCCTCCGGATTCGTTTGGTAAAGCTGTTGATGGCGCATCGCCAGCCAGCCGTAGAGCTGTACCGGTGCCGCGACGCCATAGGGGAAGTAAAAATCTCGCGTCGACAGGGACATGGCGGTCTCGCGCAGGGATCGATTCGGTTTACAGCCCGGTTTGGGCCGCAGGGCAGAGTAACCGTTCCAGCCCACCACCACGCAGACGTGGTGGGCCAGCCCATTGGCGATAGCCATAGCGGCGTCCTGCAGGCCGGTGACGGCACTTGCGCCTCCGGTATGGACGGTAACCGAGTACCGCATATCGGCGATGCCAAGATTAGCAGCGAGTTCCTCGGAGTAGGTGTCCATCATCGGTGGGATGATGCCATCCAGCTCGTTGGGTTTGAGGCCGGCATCGGCTGCGGCATTGCGAATAGCCTCAAGCATCAGCTGCACCGAAGTTTTATCGCCGCCACGCGTGTAGTCTGTTTCGCCAACACCGGTAATAACGGCCTTGTCACTGAAATTCATGGAAGCCCCCGCTTGTTATAAGCCTCTTTTAGTAATCAGTATAAATTCAATCGCGGATCTTGCTACAGGTGAAACCGGCAGTATGGCGATTTGACCGGAACCGGGCGGGCTCCTGTTCTCTATTTTTTTCCTATTAGGCACCGGTTACCAGATTGTCGAGTAGCTCTGCCATTTGTCGGCAAACAATGGCCCGATCATAGTGGGATTGGGCTTTGTCCCGACCCCGTTGTCCCATGCGTTCGCGCAGCGTCGAATCCTGAACGAGCTGGCCGATAGCCGCGTTCCAGTCCTGCTTCGAGTGCGCGACCAGTCCGCTGACGCCGTGTTCAACCAGTTCTCGGTTAACGCCGGCGTTGTCGGTGATGACAGGTAAACCGGCCGCCATGTACTGAATTACCTTGAGGCCACATTTGCCTGCAGTCCAGGCATTGTCTGCCATCGGCGCGATGCCTATGTGTGCGCTGGCGAGGGCTGAAGCTTCGGTGGTATCGCTCCAGGGAATCACTTCAATGGGCAGGTTAGCGGTGTTCGGTGCAAAGTCGGCGACGACTTTGAGTCGAAGTTGCGGATACAGTCTATGAGCATCTTCCAGTACAGGTAATAGTTGATCGAGGTAGCGACGCGTGGAGCTGCTGCCTATCCAGACACAATCCACAGTATCCGCGGGTTTTTCGACAGTGCATTTGTAGCGCGAGCAATCCACCGCGGTGGGTAGTACTGCCACAGCATTACAGTACGTGCGGGCATGTTCCGCCAGGTAGTTGTTGCCGGCCCAGGCGGCGTCACAGGATGCCAATGTCTTGGCGAAACGCTGCTGGCGAATCCGAGAAGGCGCGCCGTTAGAGCGGCAAAAAATGGCATCGTCGAAATCGAAAACCAGATGCTTCGATCGTTTGCTCAGCAGCCATAATACCGGGCCGGTAAAGGTCCGCCGTTGCAGTACGACGACATCGGCAGTGCCAGCGGCGCGCAGCAACTCGATCTTGTCTGAGGGATTGCCGCTATTGGCGGCGGTAAGATGCCGGGCCTGCCAGCCCATAGCCGCCAGGCCGGGGAAAAAATCAAGCGCGCGATATCGGGTAGAAGCGTTATTTTCATCCTTGGATACAAACAGGACGCTATTTTTATTCATAAATTAAAAACAGTTTATCGCCCTTATTTAGGGCGGTGATAAGCGGGTAAAACAGTCTAACTAGGGGTTTCAGCGTTTAACCAGTGTGTCGCGCCAGGTTTCTTTGATCAGGTAGTCGACACTGCGGAAAAAAGCGCCGGCGTTCGGGGTTTGTAGTGTTAACCGGGCACCCCTGCACATGACGCGCGCTATTTCCCCGATAAACTCGTTGGGGGCCGGGCGTATGTTCGATTACGTGGCGAGCAGTGACCGGGTCAAAGCTGTCTTTGGTAAATTGCGCTTTCGGTAGCCTGCAGTGAAATACTTTCAAGTTGTTCTGGCGGCAGACATCGACAGCGGTCTCGTTAAATTCCACCCCTTCAAGCTGATGGCCCAGTCGGTTCATGGTGGTTATAAACTTGCCGTTGGTCAGTAGATCCCGGCCACTGTATGTAGGTCGCGCTTGCGCCGAGCACACCGGGCATGGCGATAGCGCCGACGCGGTTGTGTC
>DJFY01000075.1:0-263 GCA_002431545.1 Cellvibrionales bacterium UBA5860
CCCATTTGCGCCACTTCGAGGTATACGATGGGCGCCAGCAGATCTTTGACGTGCTCGACGTTATCAGCGGTAATATAATCGCCTTCCTTGACCTTGCCTTTTGTGTAGGCTTCCAGGGAGCGCAGCTCTTCCGGATAGGCCTTGGCAACATCACCAGAATTTGCGATCAATGGCCACAGAGAAGTCAGTACACCTGCGCCCATCACGCCGCTGCTCAGCCTTTGGGCAAAAAGCCTTCGACTATAATTAAAATCATATTTTTT
>DJFY01000075.1:601-3350 GCA_002431545.1 Cellvibrionales bacterium UBA5860
CGAGATTTTAATTTTGTATTCGTTATTTATAGACCAAATTGTTCGTTTCTACACACTATCTAATCACGCCAATTTATAGTCGTTTTCCTGTAGCGGCTATCACCAGAACCTAAACAGCTAAAAAATGCCCACAAGCGGTTTTCGACTCGGTGTCGAATTTGTCGTCTGCGAAATTGAACTGATAGAAAATGCCGCGAAAGGAGCTCAGCACGCCCGACACATTGTCCGGAGCGAATTCCAACCGGCGCACAGTCTTTGCCACGCGAACCTGCGCTGCATGCCTGCTTGATGCAGGGTGAGATAAGAACAAAGCTATATGTTGCCGCAAACATCGCGCAGCCGAACCGATAAATTCCTTTTATACAATGATCGCCCACCGCTTAACGCTTTGAGTCGCGCTCGAATCAAGTATTATTAAGGCCCTTTTAGAATCAACGAGGGCTCAGGTTTTATCTTTATTATTCAGTAATCAAATATTTACGGGTTAACGGGGTAAACCTGCGAGCCCGTTCTGTAAGCTTAAGCAGCAGGTTTACCCATCTAAGAACGACTAAAACTGATAACCGACCCTCAGCGTCAGATCGTCACTTTGATCGAAGGGATCGAAAATACTGTCGTGCCCACTACCATCGATAATATTAATAAACGCTTCTACCGTAAAGTTACCCGTGGGCTTCCATTTAACACCTGGTTGCAATAGAAAGCCGTTATGCTCATCGTAAAGAAACGCCACATCGAAACGCCATTTCAGCGTGGGTGTCGGTTGCGAAAAAGCAAGAACCCAGCCATGCCAGCCTCGACCATCCTCGCCGCCACCTGGACGCTTGGTGGCCGAACCACCCAACCCCGACAGATGCCTGCCAAGGAGATCGGTCTCGCTACGCCAGTGCCACTCAAAAACCAGGTAAGTTGCCGGGTATTTTTTTGAAAAGCGATGGTATTTTTCCAGCACCAGCGTAGTCAGGTACTCCTCTTCAACCAGCCACCTACTGCGCAGGGCGTTAGTAAACGATTTCTTTGGTGTATAGCTTAGCTCCCAACGCAGAATTAGCTGATCGAGCCAGGAGTCAGGTTCAGAATAAAAAATATAGTTAAATCCCATGCCAAAGATATTTTCTGACTCGTAGTTGGCGATAATTGTCCCCGTAGTTGAAGTGTGACCCGTGAGTTGCGCGAATATGGGGAATAATTCTACGAAGTCGTAACCGTTGATACCTCCGGGTATTAGCCCGCCAAAGTCATTGGGACCTCCGCCAACAACCGAGGTGAGTACATCCTGGGACGTATCAAACCCAAGACCCGCCGCAAACGCTGTAATCCACGGCCACTCTTCGACCAGTCCATTCACAACATCGGCACCGTCAATGCCTGCCCACCCCGAGAGCATAAACCACTCTTGAGGAGACGTAGTACCGTCTCCACCATCCACGAAAACAAACGGCTGCGTCTCAAATCCACACAAACCTTTAGCCGCTGCCGGCACCAATGGATCGTTACATACAGAATCCGGAACCAGGACCTGGCCTCCCGCAGCAAGATTAAAAATCGGATTCGGGCTGTGCTGACTGATTGCAAAGAACTGTACACCTAGCTGCTCAAACTGCCCGCGCAGGCGGATGCCCGCGTTGATCTGATCATCAACTTTGTCAAACCCTGATTCGAAGTCAATAACGAAATTTGGCTGCGGAATGAGGTTGTATGCCGTTCCGAAAGGCGGGATCAGAGAGGGTTGGAACATCTGAGCGTACACTTCAAGCTCCCACTCCGTGTTGAAGTTATAACTTGCACGTATACCCGGCGCACTCATGCGTTCGTCAGCATACTCCTCCGAGCCATAATCCAGGAAGAAGTGACGCCGCAGATCCAGACCATTGGGCTGGTCAGCCACCCTAAAGAACAAGCCTTCGCCCCAGGCGATTTGTTGCTGACCCACGCGCACCCACCATGGCCCTTTTACCCAATCCAAATAAAGGGCAGGGACGTCAATCATGTAGTGATTGTCACTAATCGAGAGATAAGTAGCTTCTTTACCGTGATGATTAAAACCAAAATGATCCGTGCGCCCTCTGGCGCCGTTTGCGGCCCCATACACGTGATCTGACTCATCAAAGCCTTTCCAGTCTTCGAATACATCGGGCTGATAAAAACCCCGAACCTTCATAAATCCTGTGAGGTTGTTACTTAACGTAAACTGAACGTCCACTTCGGCACGGGTAGCAAAGACGTTCCAATCTTCATTCCCAGATTTATCTTCCTTAAACATCGTCGTGGGCGCACCGACAGGCACCAGAAAGGGTGTAAGCCGACCGGCAACAGGGTAACTACTGCCATTTAGCGGTGTGCCACTGCGATTATTTCGGTTTTCATCACTGTCCAGCTTGTAAGCCATTTCCTGACGGATGAAGCCGGACACGGTGTACTCGAAAGCGGCCACACTCGGGACGACGGCTGCCATTCCAAGCACAGAGACAAGCCAAGCAAACAGCCCAGTTCTTATATTATTCATTGTTGTGTTCCCCTGATTTGAAAGAATAATTATTAAATTTTTTAATTCTTTACGTTGGTTATAGTTATTCTTTTACCGTACTTCAAAACCGGGAATCCCGGCCGCTGCATGTCGAACTAGCGCGGCCGGGAAAGGAAGCAATCGCTATCTACCCTCTTTTTCTTATTGCGTGCTCCTATTACGTGAGTCAGCTGAGTTCTGTGCCAGCACCCCTCATGTTCCGAGTCGTCTAATGGCCTGTAT
>DJFY01000012.1:0-5339 GCA_002431545.1 Cellvibrionales bacterium UBA5860
TGGTCTCCAAAATTATTGAGTGAGGTTTAACCGCTGGGTCTCGTTCGCGAGTGCGTGTGCGGGATGCAGGCTTTGGTTGAGGTTTACAGGCGATTACAGGCCAGTAGTTCAATTGGTAGAGCACCGGTCTCCAAAACCGGCTGTTGGGGGTTCGAGTCCCTCCTGGCCTGCCAAACAACGGGCCGCGATTCGAGTCAGGCTCTGAATAGGGCCGAAAACACGGGATAAGCGCAGGGGTGACGGACGAAAAGGTTTTCCGGTTGGACGGCTTGAAGTGGTTGCTGGTTGCGCTGCTGGTGAGCGGCGCCGTATATGGCAATTACTATTTCTCTGCCGAGCCGTTGCTCTATCGCGTACTCGGCTTGTTGTTGGCCGGTGTGCTGGTTGCCGTGGTGGCGCTGCAGACTGAAAAAGGCGATGCGTTTTGGGGGCTGATCAAGGGTGCCAGGACAGAGGCAAGCCGAGTGGTCTGGCCCAATCGGCAGGAACGGAATCAAACCACGCTGGTCGTGGTCGGCTTTATTTTGCTGATGGCCCTGCTGCTATGGGGGCTCGACGCATTATTTGGCTGGCTTGCGTCGTTCGTAATAGGCTAGGAGGCGTTACTTGATGGCAAAACGTTGGTACGTGGTGCACGCCTATTCGGGCTTTGAAAAGAAAGTCGTCTCCTCTTTGAAAGAAAGAATTGCGTTGGCCGGGATGGAAGAAGCCTTTGGCGATATTCTGGTGCCGACCGAAGAAGTTGTCGAAATGCGCAGCGGGCAAAAGCGCAAAAGCGAGCGGAAATTTTTCCCCGGTTACGTTCTCGTCCAGATGGAGTTGTCCGACGACACCTGGCACTTGGTTAAGGATACGCCGCGAGTGATGGGTTTTATCGGGGGTAAGGCCGATAAGCCCGCGCCGATCACCGACCGCGAGGCCGAGGCGATTCTAGCCCGCGTTCACGATGCGGAAGAAGCGCCGAGACCGAAAACCATGTTCGAGCCCGGTGAGGTCGTGCGTATCATAGACGGGCCGTTCAACGACTTTAATGCGGCGGTCGAGGAAGTAAACTACGAGAAAAACAAGTTGCGGGTAGCGGTGACTATATTTGGTCGCTCGACACCTGTTGAGTTGGATTTCACGCAGGTAGAGAAATCCTGATTTAAGTCAGTCTGCTTCAAGGTAGACAGGGTAGCCGGTGACGGAAACGGAAGTCCTGAGGCAACTCACCCATAAGGAGAACAGCTAATGGCAAAACAAGTAGAAGCGTATATCAAGTTACAGGTGCCTGCGGGTCAGGCCAACCCCAGCCCGCCGGTTGGTCCGGCGCTTGGCCAGCACGGGGTCAACATTATGGAATTTTGTAAGGCTTTTAACGCTCAGACGCAAAACCAGGAGCCCGGCCTGCCCGTGCCAGTGGTGATTTCGGTTTATTCCGATCGCAGTTTTACTTTCATCATGAAGACGCCGCCCGCGGCGGTGCTGTTGCGTAAAGCCGCCGGCATCAAGAAAGGTAGCGGTCGGCCCAACACTGAAAAAGTAGGCAAGGTGACACGTGCGCAGTTAGAGGAAATCGCCACCCAGAAAATGCCTGATTTGACGGCGGCCGATATGGATGCCGCAGTCAGAACGATTGCCGGCAGCGCGCGTAGCGCCGGGTTGGAAGTGGAGGATCTCTGATGGCTAAGTTGACAAAACGGCAACAGGCGATAGCCAAACTGGTCGAGCCTGGCAAAGCTTACAGCGTGGAAGAGGCCGTGGGCGTTCTCAAAACCGTTCCCCTGACGAAGTTTGCACAAACCATAGACGTATCTGTCAATCTTGGCATTGATCCGAAAAAATCCGACCAGGCGGTGCGCGGCGCGACGACACTGCCCCACGGTACCGGCAAATCGGTCCGCGTCGCGGTTTTTGCCCAGGGGGAGAGCGCAGAGGCTGCCAAAGCGGCGGGTGCCGACCTTGTCGGCATGGAGGATCTCGCCGAGACCATTAAAGGCGGCGAACTCAATTTTGACGTCGTAATCGCCAGCCCGGATGCCATGCGAGTGGTTGGGCAGCTCGGTCAGATTCTCGGGCCCCGAGGTTTGATGCCGAATCCGAAAACCGGCACGGTAACTCCGGATGTGGTGACTGCCGTTAAGAATGCGAAAGCCGGTCAGGTCCGTTATCGGGCTGATAAAAATGGCATTATCCACGGTGGTATCGGCAGTATGGATTTCGAAGCTGCCGCTATCAAAGAAAACTTGGAAGCGCTGCTCGTCGATCTGAACAAGGCAAAACCCGCGTCGGCCAAGGGGGTCTATCTGAAAAAGATCACCCTGTCATCGACCATGGGTCCCGGTCTGCTGATCGATCCATCGCAGCTGGGAGTGTAGTCTCCCGAGACTTTGGGGTCAGTGTGGCGTGATGTGTTCGAATTTGTCGAGTGCATTGCGACACGCCGGCCGTTAAAGACCGCAGGTTCCCTTTTGGGATTAATGGCTTTTCCGGCCGCCCGCGCAAACGGTGTGACCCGATTCAGTTCATAGCTGGATTTGATCACCCAAAAGGGTTCCGGTGCTGTTTTCGACCGGAGTGAGCTAGATAGAAGCCACTGGCTTCGATCAAACCCAGGAGATATTCATGTGGCACTAAACATCGAAGAAAAGAAAGCGATTGTTGCCAACGTGAACGAGACCGCCGCCAATGCTTTGTCGCTGGTTATCGCTGACGCCCGTGGCGTCAACGTGAGTGACGTTACAGCGCTGCGCAAGCAGGCCAGGGAGGCGCAAGTGGAGCTGCGAATCATTAAAAATTCGCTGGCTCGCCGCGCCTTTGAAGGCACAGAGTTTGCCTGTGTCGAAGAGTTGTTGGTGGGGCCTTCCCTGTTTGGCTTTTCAATGGAGGATCCCGGGGCTGCGGCCCGTTTGTTCAAGGATTTCGCCAAGGAAAACGATAACTTTGAAGTGAAAGGCCTGGCTGTCAGTGGCCAGATGCTCGGCAAGGAGCAGCTGGATGTGCTGGCGAGCCTGCCAACTCGTGAACAGGCGTTGGGGCAATTGGCGAGCGTGCTTATAGCGCCGGTGACCAAGTTGGTGAGGACATTTAATGAAGTGCCGTCCAAAGTGACTCGGGCAGTGGCAGCCGTTCGCGACCAGAAACAACAGGAAGCCGCCTAGAGGCGTCTTCTAGAACCAGATTGATGACCGGGAGATTAAGTCATGGCTTTATCAAAAGATGAGATTTTAGACGCGATTGCGGAAATGAGCGTCATGGACGTGGTAGAACTCGTTTCTGCGATGGAAGAAAAATTCGGTGTTTCGGCAGCTGCCGCAGTGGCCGTTGCCGCGGGGCCAGCTGCTGGTGGTGGCGAAGCGGCCGCTGTCGAAGAAAAGACTGAGTTTGACGTTGTGTTGTCGGCGGTCGGCGACAAAAAGGTCAACGTGATCAAGGCCGTTCGCGGTATTACCGGGCTTGGCCTGAAAGAAGCCAAGGAGATGGTTGACGGTGCCCCGGCCACCCTCAAGGAAGGGGTGTCCAAAGAAGAGGCGGATGAGGCGAAGGCACAGTTGGAAGAGGCCGGCGCGACAGTCGAATTAAAATAAGTTTGCACTACGCGAGTCCTGGACAGCCGGCGTCATGCCGGTGACAAGGCTGGCGAGCTTGGCTCGCCGGCCTTTTTGCGCTGGTGCGGCCCGAATTTTCGGGACGACCCGCAGCGGGCGGGTCGTCGTTCGCGCTTTCCGCGCAGACCGATCGAGGTTTCTGAAAAGCTAAACAAGCTGGGAAAAACTGATGGCTTATTCGTACACTGAGAAAAAACGCATTCGAAAGGGTTTTGGCAAATTGCCGCAGGTGATGGATCAACCATACTTGCTGGCGATACAGCTCGACTCCTACCGAAAGTTCACCCAGGAAGGTGTTGCGCTGGAAGACCGTGGTCCCACTGGATTGCATGCAGCGTTTAACTCCGTGTTCCCCATCGAGAGCTATTCCGGTAATGCCCGCCTCGAATACGTCGATTACAAACTCGGCAAGCCGGTATTTGATGTTGAAGAATGTAAGCTGCGTGGCGCTACCTACGCTGTGCCTCTGCGCGTGCGCGTGCGGCTGGTGTTGATCGATAAGGATTCTTCCAGCAAAGCGATCAAGGATATTCAGGAGCAGGAAGTGTACATGGGGGAGATCCCCCTGATGACCGACTACGGTACCTTTATTATCAACGGTACCGAGCGCGTTATTGTCTCCCAGTTGCATCGTTCTCCCGGCGTGTTTTTTGATCACGACAAAGGCAAGACGCATTCGTCGGGCAAGCTTTTGTATTCGGCGCGCATCATTCCCTATCGCGGTTCCTGGCTCGACTTCGAGTTTGACCCCAAAGACCTGGTCTATGTTCGTATCGACCGTCGCCGAAAGCTGCCGGTGACTATCCTGTTGCGCGCCATGGGTTTCAGCTCCGAGGAAATGTTGGAGATGTTCTTTGACACCTCCGCGTTTCGCCTGGGCGACGATGACCAGTTTATTTTTGAGCTCGAGCCTTCCCGGCTGCGCGGTGAAATCGCCACTTTTGAATTGACCGGCAAAGACGGCAAGGTGGTTGTCGAGCAGGGGCGGCGTATCACTGCGCGTCACGTGCGTCAGCTCGAAAAAGACAAGATTACCGAGATTGTGGTGCCCGACGAGTATATGCTCGACCGCGCAATTGCCCACGATATCGTCGATCAAAACACCGGTGAGGTGGTGTTTGAGTGTAACTCTCTGATTACCATGGAGGTGATTGAAAAAATCCGCGAGATGAAGCTCGAGCGCATCGAGGTGATTTATTCCAACGATCTGGATTGCGGACCGTTCATTGCCGACACCCTGCGTACTGACAGCGCACGCACGGAACTGGATGCTCTGGTCGAAATTTACCGCATGATGCGCCCCGGCGAGCCGCCCACCAAAGATTCTGCCGAAAATCTGTTTAACAACCTGTTTTTCAGTCCCGACCGCTACGATTTGTCGACTGTCGGACGGATGAAATTTAATCGCCGTTTAGGGCGCCAGGAAGTCGATGGCAACGGTATCCTGTCTAAGGAAGATATCGTCGATGTCATCAAGATGTTGATCAGTATTCGTAACGGGCAGGGCACGGTCGACGATATCGACCACCTGGGTAACCGACGTGTGCGCTCCGTGGGAGAAATGGCCGAAAACCAGTTTCGCATCGGGCTGGTCCGAGTCGAGCGTGCCGTTAAGGAGCGTCTGTCAGTTGCCGAAACAGAGGGCCTGGCGCCACAGGACATGGTCAATGCCAAGCCGGTCGCTGCGGCGATGAAAGAATTTTTTGGGTCTAGCCAGCTGTCGCAGTTTATGGACCAGAACAACCCGCTGTC
>DJFY01000012.1:5543-14984 GCA_002431545.1 Cellvibrionales bacterium UBA5860
CAGAACAACCCGCTGTCCGAGGTGACCCATAAGCGCCGTGTATCGGCACTTGGTCCCGGTGGTCTGACGCGCGAGCGCGCGGGCTTTGAAGTGCGCGATGTGCATCCCACGCACTATGGGCGGGTGTGTCCGATCGAGACCCCGGAAGGTCCGAATATCGGTTTGATCAATTCGCTGGCCAATTACGCGCGCACCAATGACTACGGGTTCCTCGAGACCCCCTACCGCAAGGTAGTTGATAGCGTGGTTACCGACGAGATCGAATATCTGTCTGCGATCAACGAAGCGGAATATGTTATTGCCCAGGCTTCGGCAACTGTCGATAAAAACGGCAAATTGACCCAGGACCTGGTACCGGTGCGGCACCATGCGGAATTTACTGTCAAGCAGCCCAACGAAGTGCAGTACATGGACGTGTCGCCGCGCCAGGTAGTTTCTGTCGCTGCTTCGCTGATTCCCTTTCTCGAGCATGATGACGCCAACAGGGCGTTGATGGGCTCCAACATGCAGCGGCAGGCGGTGCCGACTCTGAGAACAGATAAGCCATTGGTCGGCACCGGAATCGAGCGCACATTGGCCCGGGATTCGGGGGTATGTGTCGTCGCCCGTCGAGGTGGCATGATAGAGAGCGCCGATGCCGGTCGAATCGTCGTTCGGGTCAACGACGACGAAGTGGAGACCGGCGATGCGGGTGTCGATATTTATAATCTGATCAAGTACACCCGCTCCAACCAGAACACTTGTATCAACCAGCGCACCATCGTACAGGTAGGTGATGTCGTTGAACGTGGCGATATCCTCGCGGATGGCCCCTCGGTTGACCTCGGCGAGCTTGCGCTGGGTCAGAACATGCGGATCGCGTTTATGCCCTGGAATGGCTATAACTTTGAGGACTCCATTCTGGTTTCGGAGCGCGTGGTCGAGGAGGATCGCTTTACCACTATCCACATTCAGGAGTTGACCTGTGTGGCACGCGATACCAAGCTCGGGCCCGAGGAAATTACCGCAGATATTCCCAACGTAGGTGAATCGGCCTTGTCGCGATTGGACGAGTCGGGAATTGTCTACATCGGTGCAGAGGTCAATGCCGGCGATATTCTGGTGGGCAAAGTGACACCCAAAGGCGAGACTCAACTGACGCCGGAAGAGAAACTGTTGCGCGCTATCTTTGGTGAAAAGGCCAGCGATGTAAAAGACACCTCGCTCCGGGTGCCGGCGAGCACGCGGGGAACGGTGATCGATGTGCAGGTATTTACCCGGGAAGGGCTCGAAAAAGACGCGCGCTCTGTTGAAATCGAAAATGCCGAGCTCGACCAGTTTCGCAAGGACATCAACGACGAATACCGCATCATGGAAAACGCCACCTTTGAGCGCCTGCGTCGCTCTCTGGTCGGCAACAAGGTAGTAAAAGCGCCGGGTCTGAAAAAAGGCGAAAAGCTTTCTGACGACGCGGTCGATAGCTACGATGCCGATAAGTGGTTTTCGGTGCGCATGGAGGATGAGGCTTTTAACGAGCAGCTGGCGCGGGCCGAAGAGCAGCTGCAGGCGCGCCGGGCTGTACTCGACGAGCGGTTTGAAGACAAGAAAAGCAAGTTGCAGTCCGGAGACGATCTGGCGCCCGGTGTGCAGAAGATTGTCAAGGTCTACCTGGCGATCAAGCGTCGCATTCAGCCAGGCGACAAAATGGCCGGTCGGCACGGCAATAAGGGCGTGATCTCTGTGATCATGCCCGTCGAAGACATGCCTTACGATGAAAATGGCGAGCCTGTCGATATTGTCCTGAACCCGTTGGGTGTGCCCTCGCGGATGAATGTGGGGCAGATTCTCGAAGCGCATCTCGGTCTCGCGGCCAAAGGATTGGGGGATAAAATCAATGCGATGGTTAGAGCGCAGCAATCAGCCAACGAGTTGCGGCAGTTTCTGAAAAAGGTATACGACGCCGGCGACGGCAGTGCCGATGTCGATATTAAATCCCTCAGCAACGACGAAGTCGTCGAGCTCGCCGACAACCTGCGCGGCGGTGTACCGATGGCAACACCGGTATTCGATGGTGCCAACGAGGCGGAGATCAAGGAGTTGTTGGCGCTTGCCGGCTTGCCCGAGAATGGTCAGATGACGCTTTACGATGGTCGCACGGGCGAAGCTTTTGGCCGGCCGGTTACGGTGGGCTACATGTATATGCTTAAGCTGAATCACCTGGTCGACGACAAAATGCACGCGCGCTCCACAGGCTCCTATAGCTTGGTTACACAGCAGCCGCTGGGTGGTAAGGCCCAGTTCGGCGGTCAGCGTTTTGGTGAAATGGAGGTGTGGGCGTTGGAGGCGTATGGTGCGGCCTATACGTTGCAGGAGATGCTCACCGTGAAGTCTGACGATGTCAACGGGCGCACCAAGATGTATAAGAACATTGTCGATGGGGATCACCAGATGGACCCCGGTATGCCCGAGTCCTTTAATGTCCTGGTGAAAGAAATTCGCTCCCTGGGCATTAATATTGAGCTCGAATACGAATAAGAGACCGCCGTTACTGGTCAGGCGCTTGCGGCGATCGGAGCGTAACGAATACTCATCGGAGGATTGGCTTTGAAAGATTTATTAAATTTGCTGAAGTCACAGGATCAAAACAACGATTTTGAAGGCGCGCGCATTGGTCTGGCTTCGCCGGCGATGATCCGGTCCTGGTCGTTTGGCGAAGTGAAAAAGCCCGAGACAATCAACTACCGGACTTTCAAGCCCGAGCGCGACGGTCTCTTTTGCGCCAAGATTTTTGGTCCGGTGAAGGACTTCGAATGCTTGTGCGGCAAGTACAAGCGTATGAAGCACCGCGGCGTTGTTTGTGAAAAATGCGGGGTCGAGGTGACCCTGGCGAAGGTGCGTCGGGAGCGCATGGGGCATATTGAGCTGGCCTGTCCCGTTGCCCATATCTGGTTTTTGAAATCGCTGCCTTCGCGCATCGGTTTAATGCTGGATATGACGTTGCGCGAAGTCGAGCGCGTCCTCTACTTCGAGTCATTTGTGGTTATCGATCCCGGCCTGACCACGCTGGATCGCGGCCAGTTGCTCACTGACGACGAATACTACGAGGCCATGGAAGAGTTCGGAGACGAATTTGTCGCTTTGATGGGTGCCGAGGCGATTCAGGCGCTGTTGCGCGAGGTCGATCTCGAACAGGAAATCGCCGAATTGCGCGAGGAAATTCCCAGTACCCGTTCCGAGACGAAAATCAAAAAACTATCCAAGCGGCTAAAGTTGCTTGAGGCTTTCCAGAACTCCAACAACAAGCCCGAGTGGATGATTCTCGAAGCGCTGCCGATCCTGCCGCCCGATTTGCGACCCCTGGTGCCGCTCGACGGCGGACGTTTTGCCACTTCGGATCTGAACGATCTGTATCGTCGGGTCATCAACCGCAACAACCGCCTGAAAAGGCTGCTCGAACTGAATGCGCCGGATATCATCGTGCGCAATGAGAAGCGCATGTTGCAGGAGGCGGTCGATGCACTGCTCGACAATGGTCGTCGCGGTCGTGCTATTACCGGTTCCAACAAGCGCCCGCTGAAATCCCTGGCGGATATGATCAAGGGCAAGCAGGGGCGCTTTCGGCAAAATCTGCTGGGTAAGCGCGTCGATTATTCCGGCCGCTCGGTCATCGTGGTGGGGCCGACCCTGCGCCTGCATCAGTGCGGGCTGCCGAAACGGATGGCGCTGGAGCTTTTTAAACCGTTTATTTTTTCCAAGCTGGAAGGTCGCGGCCTGGCCATGACTATTAAAGCTGCGAAAAAGATGGTCGAGCGGGAAGAAGCGGTGGTCTGGGATATTCTCGATGAGGTGATTCGCGAGCATCCGGTGTTGCTGAACCGCGCCCCGACTCTGCACCGGCTGGGTATTCAGGCCTTTGAGCCGATTTTGATTGAGGGTAAAGCCATCCAGCTGCACCCTCTCGTGTGTGCTGCTTATAACGCGGACTTCGACGGCGACCAGATGGCGGTACACGTGCCGTTAACCCTCGAAGCGCAACTCGAATCGCGCGCGCTCATGATGTCGACCAACAATATATTGTCGCCAGCCAACGGCGAGCCGATTATCGTGCCCTCCCAGGACGTCGTGCTCGGGCTGTATTATATGACGCGCGAACGCATCAACGTGCCGGGCGAAGGCCTGGTCTTCTCGGACGTGAAGGAGTTGTCGCGCGCCTACTATAGCGGCCAGGCTGATTTACAGGCGCGGGTCAAACTACGGGTGGATGAAGTTGAGTTTGCCGACAACGGCGATCGCAAAGAGACTTCGTCTCTGGTTGATACAACTGTTGGGCGCGGCCTGCTGTGGGAGATCGTTCCGGAGGGTATGCCCTTCAGTCTGGTCAACCGCGACATGAACAAGAAAGCGATTTCACAGGTGATCAACCAGTGCTATCGCCGGCTCGGTCTGAAAGCCACAGTTATCTTTGCCGATCAGCTCATGTATACCGGCTTTGATTTTTCGACCAAGTCGGGAGCCTCGATCGGGGTCGACGATTTTGTTATTCCGGAGTCCAAGGCGGAAATTATCGGTCGGGCTGAGGCCGAAGTCGTCGAGATCGAAGCGCAGTTTGCCTCAGGTCTGGTTACCCAGGGCGAAAAATATAACAAGGTCGTGGATATCTGGTCGCGTGCGAATGATCAGGTCGCCAAGTCAATGATGGACGTCTTGTCCACCGAAACGGTGGTTAACCGCGAAGGGGAAGACGAGCAGCAGGCCTCCTTTAACTCTGTCTATATTATGGCCGATTCGGGCGCGCGGGGTTCGCCGGCGCAGATTCGCCAGCTGGCAGGTATGCGGGGTTTGATGGCGCGTCCGGACGGGTCCATTATCGAAACGCCGATCACGGCCAACTTTCGCGAGGGCCTGAGTGTACTGCAGTACTTTATTTCCACACACGGCGCGCGCAAAGGGCTGGCCGATACCGCGTTGAAAACTGCTAATTCCGGCTATCTGACGCGGCGTCTGGTGGATGTCTCTCAGGACCTCGTTGTCACCGAGCCCGATTGTGGCACGGAAAGCGGTTTGTTGATGACGCCGGTTATCGAGGGCGGCGACATTATCGAGACACTGGGCGATCGTATCCTGGGTCGAGTGGTGGCGGTCGACGTGCTCAAACCCGGCACGGATGAAGTCGCGATTCCGGCGCAGACCATGATCGATGAAAAATGGGTCGCCGAAATTGAAAAACTCGCCATTGACGAGATGCTGGTACGTTCGCCGATATCCTGCGAAACCCGCTATGGCATCTGCTCCAATTGCTATGGCCGCGACCTGGCGCGCGGTCACCTGATCAATTCCGGCGAAGCGGTGGGCGTGATAGCAGCGCAATCCATTGGTGAGCCAGGAACGCAGCTAACCATGCGTACCTTCCACATCGGCGGTGCCGCCTCGCGGGCCTCTGCGGTAGACAGTATCCAGGTAAAAACTGCGGGTACGGTGCGGCTGGTGAACGCGAAAGTCGCCGAGCGCGGTAACGGTCAGCTGGTTGCGGTATCCCGTTCCAGTGAGCTGGCGATTGCCGACGAAAACGGCCGCGAGCGCGAGCGCTACAAATTGCCCTACGGCGCGGTGCTCACGGTGCAGGATGATGCCTCTGTGGCGGCGGGTGACGTGGTCGCCAACTGGGATCCGCACACGCACCCGATCATTACTGAAGTGCAAGGTAAAGTGGCATTGTCGGGCATGGAGGAAGGGCTCAGCGTGCGCCGGCAAACAGACGAAATGACCGGGCTGACCAGTGTCGTGGTTATCGATCCCAACGAGCGCCCCGCAGCGGGCAAAGACATGAAACCGATGGTGACCCTGCTTGGGCCAGACGGTGAAGAGCTGTATTTTGCCAATTCCAAGGTGCCGGCCCATTACATGTTGCCTGCCAATGCAATCATCACTATTGACGACCAGGACGAGGTCAACATAGGTGATGTCATCGCGCGGATTCCTCAGGAAAGTTCCAAAACGCGGGATATCACCGGTGGTCTGCCGCGTGTCGCAGACTTGTTTGAGGCGCGCAAGCCCAAGGATCCGGAAATTCTTGCGGAAATTACGGGCACAGTCAGTTTCGGTAAGGAGACGAAAGGCAAGCGCCGCTTGGTGATTACGCCCAACGACGGCAGCGATACCTACGAATCCCTGATCCCAAAATGGCGTCACCTGGGTGTTTACGAGGGTGAACACGTGGAAAAAGGCGAGGTGATCTCCGAAGGTCCGTCCAATGCCCACGACATTCTGCGTCTCAAGGGCGTCGAGGAGCTGGCGAAGTATATCGTCAACGAAATTCAGGAGGTGTATCGCCTACAGGGCGTCGGCATTAACGACAAGCATATCGAGGTGATCGTCCGACAGATGTTGCGCAAGGTTGAAATCACCGAAACCGGCGACTCGTCGCTGGTGCGCGGCGAACAGGTTGAATACAACCGCATTCTTGAAATCAACGAAGAACTTGAGGCCGCGGACAAGATTCCGGCGAAATTCGAAAGAATTTTGCTGGGTATCACCAAGGCTTCGCTGGCGACAGAGAGCTTCATTTCGGCAGCCTCTTTTCAGGAGACTACGCGCGTGCTTACCGAAGCTGCGGTTACCGGCAAGATGGATTCCCTGCGCGGCCTCAAGGAGAATGTCGTTGTCGGGCGCCTGATCCCCGCCGGTACCGGGTTGGCCTACCACAACCAACGACGCAAAGACAAAGAGGCTGTGCTGGCCGATCAGGGGGTCTCTGCAAGCGAAATCGAAGCCGCTCTGTCGGAAGCGTTGAGGGCCGGCGATGACGAGTAGGCGAGCGATTTAAGGCCCGGTTTTGGCTTGACTCTGCGGGGGGCGGTCATTAAAATGCCGCCTCCCTGCGCGGGCCTCGAATAAGCCACGTCAACAGTGTCTAAATCGGGTTTGAAGCTGCCTTCTTCGTGAAGGCGTTTTGTTATCTGGAGTAAATATAAATGGCAACGATCAACCAGTTGGTCCGTAAGCCCAGAAAGCGCAAGCACGTCAAAAGTGACGTGCCGGCATTGCAGAGCTGCCCCCAGCGGCGCGGCGTCTGTACCCGGGTTTACACCACGACGCCCAAGAAGCCGAATTCGGCGATGCGTAAGGTGTGTCGCGTGCGTCTGACCAGCGGTTACGAAGTCACCTCCTATATTGGCGGTGAGGGTCATAACCTCCAGGAACACAGCGTCGTGCTGATTCGCGGTGGCCGGGTTAAGGATTTGCCTGGTGTTCGTTACCACACCGTTCGCGGCAGTCTCGACACATCGGGTGTTGATGGCCGAAAGCAGCGGCGATCCAAGTATGGAACCAAACGTCCCAAGGGATAAGTTTTTCGAAAATCGAATGATGCGCTGAGCGGGCTGCGCCCGCAGCGTTTTAAGTAAGGCCGGCCGACGCCCTTGCCGAGTGCCGGAATAACCTGAAGAAGAGAGTGCCCCATGCCAAGAAGACGCGTCGTTGCCAAGCGGGAAGTATTGCCCGATCCCAAGTTCGGAAGCAGTTCCCTGGCAAAGTTCATGAATCACGTGATGGTTAGTGGAAAGAAGTCGGTCGCCGAACGCATTGTCTACGGTGCACTTGGTATCGTCGAGGAGCGGCTGGGTGGTGACCCCCTGCAGGCCTTTGAGGATGCTTTGGAGAACATCGCACCGATGGTAGAGGTGAAGTCCCGTCGGGTGGGTGGCGCAACCTACCAGGTGCCGGTTGAGGTGCGTACGTCCCGGCGTTCGGCGTTGGCTATGCGCTGGCTGGTGGACTTTGCCCGTGGGCGTGGCGAAAAATCTATGGCCCGCCGCTTGGCAGGAGAAATTATCGATGCCTCCCAGGGCAAGGGTGGGGCTGTGAAAAAACGCGAAGACGTACACCGCATGGCAGAGGCCAACCGGGCGTTCTCTCACTATCGGTTCTGAGCACTTGCCGCTGACCTGAGCGGTGTGTGGTGTACAGGTGGACTGGCGTTTGTCGAAGGAATGTAAAGGTTAGTTTAAAAAGAAGGCGGCTATATTAATGGCTGCCTTCTGTTGGTTTAGATCGTTACTTTTTATTTATTGAGGACCCTATCGTGGCACGCAAAACCCCGCTCAGTCGCTACCGGAATATCGGCATTGTCGCGCACGTGGACGCAGGTAAAACCACGACTACCGAGCGGGTGTTGTTCTATACCGGCTTGTCTCACAAGATTGGTGAGGTACATGACGGCGCCGCTACCATGGACTGGATGGAGCAGGAGCAAGAGCGCGGTATCACCATTACTTCGGCCGCTACTACCTGCTTCTGGCGCGGCATGCAGGCTCAGTTTGACGAGCATCGCATCAATATTATCGATACGCCTGGGCACGTCGACTTCACTATTGAAGTGGAGCGCTCGTTGAGAGTTCTGGATGGCGCGGTTGTGGTTCTGTGCGGCTCCTCGGGTGTGCAGCCGCAAACTGAAACAGTCTGGCGCCAGGCGAATAAGTACGAAGTCCCCAGGATGGTCTTCGTCAACAAGATGGACCGGGCTGGTGCCGATTTCAAAATGGTGCTTAATCAGCTCGCCGATCGCCTCGGTGCTAATGCCGTGCCGTTGCAGATGACTATCGGTGCCGAAGACGAATTCAAGGGCGTGGTCGACTTGATCAAGATGAAGGCCATTCTATGGAACGAGGCTGATCAGGGCGCGACGTTCGAGTACGGAGATATTCCGGCCGACATGGCTGATTTGTGCGCAGAGATGCGCGAGGAGCTGATAGAGGCGGCGGCCGAGGCCAATGACGATCTGATGAATAAATACCTCGAGGGTGAAGAGCTCAGCGAGGAGGAGATCAAGAAGGGTATACGCGCGCGCACACTGGCTAACGAAATAGTGCCAGTACTGGGTGGTTCGGCTTTCAAAAATAAAGGTGTGCAGGCCGTGCTCGATGCGGTTATTGAATATCTGCCAGCACCGACCGAGGTGAAGGCCATCGAAGGTGAGCTTGAAGATGGCACCATGGAAGGCCGGCCTGCTGACGACGAGGCGCCATTCTCCGCGCTGGCTTTTAAAATCGCTACCGATCCGTTCGTCGGCACGCTGACGTTTATTCGGGTTTATTCCGGCGTGCTTTCCCAGGGCGATTCCGTATACAACCCGGTTAAGAGCAAGAAAGAGCGCATTGGCCGAATGGTGCAGATGCATGCGAACCAGCGAGAAGAAATCAAAGAGGTTCGAGCCGGTGATATCGCGGCGGCGATTGGCCTGAAAGATGTAACGACAGGGGATACCCTGTGTGACGATAGCAATTTGATCACGCTCGAGCGCATGGAGTTTCCGGAGCCCGTTATCTCTGTTGCGGTTGAGCCCAAGTCAAAGGCAGATCAGGAAAAGATGGGTATCGCGCTGGGTAAATTAGCCCAGGAAGATCCGTCGTTTCGTGTCAAGACAGACGAAGAGAGTGGTCAAACCATTATTTCCGGCATGGGGGA
>DJFY01000012.1:15334-17062 GCA_002431545.1 Cellvibrionales bacterium UBA5860
GCCATTCGCAACACCTGCGAAATCGAAGGGAAATTTGTCCGGCAAACTGGTGGTCGGGGTCAGTACGGACACGTATGGATCAAATTCGAACCGCGCGAAGACGGCGAGGAAGGTCTCGAGTTTGTCAATGAAATTGTCGGCGGCGTGGTGCCCAAGGAGTATATTCCGGCGGTAGAAAAAGGCGTTATGGAGCAAATGCAAAACGGTGTGGTTGCCGGTTATCCGCTGCTCGGCCTGAAAGCGACGCTCTATGACGGTTCCTACCACGATGTCGATTCCAACGAGATGGCTTTTAAAGTGGCCGGCTCTCTGGCGTGTAAACAGCTTTCTGAGAAAGGTGGTGCAGTACTGCTGGAGCCGACCATGAAAGTCGAGGTTGTCACGCCCGAGGAAAACATGGGCGATGTGGTCGGTGATCTTAACCGCCGGCGGGGATTGATTCTCGGTATGGAAGACAGCAGTTCCGGCAAGGTGGTCACCGCCGAGGTGCCGCTGGGCGAAATGTTTGGCTATGCGACGGACGTCCGCTCTGCCACGCAGGGGCGCGCGACTTTCACAATGGAGTTTTTAAAGTATACCGAGGCGCCGTCAAACATTGCCGAAGAGATTGTCGGCAGAAATTCGTAGCCCGCGCAGTCATTGGCAAGCGCATATTTGAATTTTAAGGAGAACGTGCAATGTCCAAAGAGAAATTTGAGCGGTTAAAGCCGCACGTCAATGTTGGCACGATAGGCCACGTAGACCACGGCAAGACGACCCTGACGGCGGCGCTGACGCGGGTGTGTGCGGAGGTTTGGGGCGGCGAGGCGGTGGCCTTTGACGGCATTGACAACGCCCCGGAAGAGCGCGAGCGTGGTATCACCATTGCGACCTCCCACGTAGAGTACGACTCCCCGAACCGGCATTACGCTCACGTTGACTGTCCGGGTCACGCCGACTACGTAAAAAACATGATCACAGGTGCGGCGCAGATGGACGGTGCTATTTTAGTGTGCTCCGCAGCCGACGGTCCCATGCCCCAGACCCGCGAGCACATACTGCTGTCGCGTCAGGTGGGCGTACCCTACATAGTCGTGTTTTTGAACAAAGCCGACATGGTCGATGACGAAGAACTGCTTGAACTGGTCGAGATGGAAGTGCGGGAACTGCTCGACCAATACGAATTCCCCGGCGACGACACCCCCATTATTATTGGCTCCGCGCTGATGGCCCTGGAAGGCAAAGACGACAACGAAATGGGGACGACGGCCGTCAAGAAGCTGGTGGAAACCCTCGACGAATACATTCCCGAGCCCGAGCGCGCCATTGACGGCGCCTTCCTGATGCCGATCGAAGACGTCTTCTCCATCTCCGGGCGAGGCACCGTTGTGACCGGCCGGGTCGAGCGCGGCATTGTCAAAGTGGGCGAAGAGATCGAAATTGTCGGTATCAAAGACACCACCACCACGACCTGTACGGGTGTAGAGATGTTCCGCAAGCTGCTCGACGAAGGTCGGGCGGGTGAAAACGTCGGCGTACTGCTGCGCGGCACCAAGCGGGAAGAAGTTGAGCGGGGGCAGGTGCTGGCCCAGCCGGGATCGATCACCCCGCACACCAAGTTTGAAGCCGAAGTGTACGTACTGAGCAAAGACGAAGGGGGTCGACATACCCCGTTCTTCAAAGGCTACCGGCCGCAGTTTTACTTTCGGACCACCGACGTAACGGGAGCGGTAGAGCTGCCGGAAGGGG
>DJFY01000012.1:17355-17495 GCA_002431545.1 Cellvibrionales bacterium UBA5860
AGATGGTGATGCCGGGAGACAACGTTCAGATGGAAGTGACGTTGATAGCGCCGATTGCGATGGAAGATGGGCTGCGCTTTGCGATCCGCGAAGGGGGTCGTACGGTCGGGGCTGGCGTGGTCTCCAAAATTATTGAGTGA
>DJFY01000006.1:0-2443 GCA_002431545.1 Cellvibrionales bacterium UBA5860
ATAGGTTTCCTATTATCTACCCCGCGGGCTCCCTAACTAACTGATTTTGCAGCATATCATTTTTTTAACAGGCGCAAAACGCGCATTGGTCTGGCGCAAAACGAGCAAAAAATTTGATAAATTGCGGATATACTGTATATTTAAACAGTATATTTATGTGCATGGAGGCACCTATGTCCAGTCCCTTTTTAGAGTCCGTTCGACGAGATATCCGTTTGCGCGGGTACAGTATTAGAACGGAGAAGGCTTATTTGCAATGGATTCGTCAGTACATCCATTTTCATCACAAGCAACATCCGAGAAGCTTGGGCGCTCAAGAGGTCAAGGCGTTTCTGAGCCACCTGGCAAGCGAGCGACATGTAGCGGTTAATACTCAAAAAGTGGCACTGAATGCCCTGGTTTTTCTATACCAAAAAGTACTACAACAGGATTTGGGAGACCTGGGTTTTACGTTGGCCACCAAACAACGCTCACTACCTGTGGTTCTGTCTAAGGGGGAGATCAGCAAAATACTTGACCGGTTACAGGGCAGAAATCGTTTAATTATAGAAATGCTTTACGGTAGCGGTCTCCGAATATCCGAATGCCTACGTTTGCGCGTTAAAGATATTGACCTGCAGAGATGTTCAATTACCGTAAAGGACGGCAAAGGCAATAAAGATCGACAGACACTATTGAGCCCCCGATTAGTACCATTGCTAGAAAAAATAATAAAAGAGGCCGTAGCGACCCAGCGGACAGATAATGAGAGCGGTATTGGCCCATCGTTGCCTTTTGCCTTGGGCAAAAAATACCCCAACGCTTATAAGATGCCGGGATGGGCTTTTATTTTTCCATCCACAACGCTTTGCCAACACCCTGTAACCGGTATGATTTGTCGGCATCATCTTCATCAATCAGTGGTTCGCAAAGCGTTGCATAAAGCGGCCCATGACGCCGACGTCATTAAGAAAAAAGTTAACTGCCACACTTTTCGCCACTCGTTTGCCACGCATTTGTTGGAAGCTGGAACTGACATTCGCACTGTACAAGAATTGCTCGGGCATAATGACGTTAAGACGACTCAGATTTACACCCATGTCTTAGGTCAGCATTACGCTGGCACTAAGAGCCCGCTGGATCTACTGTGACAAGACAATAAGGCCGGGCTTATCCGCTTTGTTTCCACGCATGGCTGCCCTCGGCCAACCTTAAAAACTACTCCCCGGCACCCTCACCCACCCCTCCATCAACACCCTCGCACTGCGGCTCATGATGGCTTTTTTGGCAACCCAGGCGCCGTTTTCTTCGGCGGCTTCGGCACCTACACGCAGGGTGCCCGAAGGATGACCAAAAACAACGGCTTCGCGTTCACCGCCGCCGGCAGCAAGGTTGACCAGAGTCCCGGGAATGGCTGCGGCGGTGCCAATGGCCACGGCACAGGTGCCCATCATGGCGTGGTGGAGTTTGCCCATGGACAGGGCACGCACCAGCAGGTCGATGTCGCTGGCGGCGATCTGCTTGCCGCTGGATGCCGTGTAGTCCTTCGGTTCGGCAACGAAGGCGATCTTGGGTGTGTGCTGGCGCTGCTGTGCCTCTTCGGCGGCTTTAATCAAGCCCATGCGCAGCGCACCAGCGACGCGAATTTTCTCGAAGCGTTCGAGTTGCTCGGGGTCGTTATTAATATCATCGCGCAGTTCGGTGCCGGTGTAGCCGATGTCTTCGGCATTGACGAAGACGGTGGGAATACCAGCGCTGATCATGGTGGCCTGGAAAGTGCCCACGCCTGGTACTTCAAGCTCGTCAACCAGGTTGCCGGTAGGGAAGACAGAGCCGCCCTCCTCCCCGTCATCGGAGGGATCGAGGAATTCGAGCACGATTTCCGCCGCGGGGAAGGTCACGCCGTCCAACTCGAAGTCACCGGTTTCCTGCACTTCGCCGTTGGTTACCGGTACATGAGCGATAATGGTTTTCTGGATATTGGCCTGCCAGACGCGCACGGTGCAGTTGCCGTTGTCCGGTACCCGCGAGGGGTCGATAAGGCCGGCGTGGATGGCGAAGGCACCGGCGGCGGTCGACAGATTGCCGCAGTTGCCGCTCCAGTCAACAAAGGCTTTGTCGATGGCGACCTGGCCGTAGAGGTAGTCGACATCGTGATCCGGCTGCGAGCTTTTCGACAGAATCACGCACTTGCTGGTGCTGGAGGTAGCGCCGCCCATGCCGTCGATGTGGGCGGCGTAGGGGTCGGGGCTGCCGATCACACGCATAAACAGCTTGTCCCGCGCTTCACCCGGCCGCTGGCAGCTCGCGGGCAGATCGTCGAGCTTAAAAAACACGCCCTTGGAGGTGCCGCCACGTATATAGGTGGCGGGTATCTTGATTTGGGGGGCATTCATCTCAAATCCTCACGCAGCACTGTGGTTTTCATTGGCGGTTGAAGACTCTAATTAGTGGTTGAAGACTC
>DJFY01000006.1:2544-3553 GCA_002431545.1 Cellvibrionales bacterium UBA5860
GGGGCACTCATCTCAAATCCTCACGCAGCACTGTGGTTTTCATTGGCGGTTGAAGACTCTAATTAGTGGTTGAAGACTCTAATTAGTGGTTGAAGACTCCAGAAAATCCTGAGCAAAGCGCTGCAACACCCCGCCCGCCTCGTATACAGTCACTTCTTCGGCGGTATCCAGTCGGCAAGTGACAGGCACTTCGACGGTTTCGCCCGGTTCCTTACCTAAAGAGCTGCGGTGGATGATCAACGTTAGGGTTGCGCGCGGCTTAGGTTCGCCGATGACGTCGTAGGTTTCGGTGCCGTCCAGCCCCAGGGTCTTGCGGGTGGTGCCGGGCTGAAACTCCAGCGGCAGCACGCCCATGCCAATCAGGTTGGTGCGGTGTATGCGTTCAAAACCCTCGGCAACAATGGCTTCGACGCCAGCCAGACGAACGCCCTTCGCGGCCCAGTCGCGGGAGGAGCCCTGACCGTAGTCAGCTCCGGCGACGATAATCAGTGGCTGCTTGCGGTTCATATAGGTTTCGATGGCCTCCCACATGCGCGTGACCTCGCCCTCCGGTTCGATACGCGCCAGGGAGCCCTGCTTGACTTCGCCGTCAACCACGGCCATCTCATTAATGAGTTTGGGGTTGGCGAAGGTGGCGCGCTGGGCGGTGAGGTGGTCGCCGCGGTGGGTGGCGTAGGAGTTAAAGTCCTCCTCCGGCAGGCCCATTTTGGCCAGGTATTCACCAGCGGCGCTGCTGGCCAGAATCGCGTTCGAGGGCGACAGGTGGTCGGTGGTGATGTTGTCACCGAGCAGCGCCAGCGGGCGCATGCCTTTGAGGGTCCGCTCCCCGGCCAGGGCGCCTTCCCAGTACGGCGGGCGGCGAATATAGGTGCTTTGCGGACGCCAGTCGTAGAGGGGGCTCGGTGCGCGTTCTGCGGCATCGAGGTCGAACATCGGAATATAGACCTGGCGGAATTGCTCAGGCTTGACGTGGGCCGCGACAATTTCGTCGATCTCTTCATCGCTGGGC
>DJFY01000011.1:0-12080 GCA_002431545.1 Cellvibrionales bacterium UBA5860
ATGGCCACCCTGTGACGACTATTAAACAAATTAATAGAATTAGGATGGCGGGTTGCAGTTATCTGGGAGTGCGTTACCAGAAAGAATAGTGAATTTGAGGTTGCAATATCAGCTTTGAATGAGTTTATCCAAACTGGCAGCTCCCAGTATTTTGAAACCCAATATCATGCAAGTTGAAAGTCTCATTTTTAGTCAATAGACGATTAAAGTGTTCCCCACACCTGTAGCAAANNCCGAACAGGCAGCTTAGAAATGGTTGAGAATTTCCCCAAAGATAGCGCCTGGGTTCACTGCCGAACAGGCAGCTTAGAAATTAAGGCAAAAGAAAACCTTAAGGCAAAATTCGTTCACTGCCGAACAGGCAGCTTAGAAAACAACCAACGGAACAAATACCACCCCAGCCAGGTTCACTGCCGAACAGGCAGCTTAGAAAATACCCGAAACCTCCAACTGTCTCCCCGGATAGTTCACTGCCGAATAGGCAGTATTCCCCACACCCGTGGGGATGAACCGTGGGCAGGTATCGTGACAAAGTGCCTTACAGGGTGTTCCCCACACCTGTAGCAAATTTCGCTCTGTCTACGCTATTAGCGTAGCGCGGCAAATTTCTGGCCCGCGGCAATCTTAGGCGACTATCGGTGTTGCAACTTTTGTGTCCCCTGGTGCATCTTAGGACGTATGGGTAGCGCATTTGCTATTGATATCGATCCGGACGTGATCGCCCGGGCCAAAGATGGCGACAAGTCGGCTTTCAAGACCATTTATGAGGTATTTGAAAAACCGGTGTATTCGCTGGCGTTTCGTTTTTGCCAGAATCACGCCACGGCGTCGGATATCCTTCAGGAATGCATGCTGCAGGTGTTTCGCTCGATCCACCAGTTTCGGGAGGAGGCGCCATTCTGGTCGTGGCTGCGTAAAATTGCTATTAATCAGGCACTTATGCAGATTCGCCGGGACAAGCGGGACGACCAGCTGGAGGTGCTGGTGGACGATCAGATCGATCTGTCGTCAATTGCCGCACGTTCGGCCATTGAACGCGATCTGGCAACGGCATTTGCCATGCTGGCGCCGGTTCGGCGCGCTGTGTTGTGGTTATTTGCGGTAGAGGGTTATTCCCATTACGAGATTGCCGAGGCGACCGGCTATTCGGAGAGTTTTTCCAAATCTCAGGTTATGCGGGCCCGCAGACAGTTGAAAAACTGGTGGCGCCGGCGCGGTGGCGGGGATCTGCCGGTTCTGGATACAGATTATGACGAACACACCTGACAAGGGCATAGACCGGGGCCTGACCCGCCTGCCGCTGGTGGCACCGGAGCGTTCGGTATGGCCGGAGATCGAGCGTCGCCTTGCTGCAACGGTGACGGAGGCCGAGCGCACACCGGAGCTGCCCGCGAGCCATCGGGATAGCGTTTTTTCGCGCGTCCGTCTCGTTGCTGTGGCGTGCGTCGCAATCGCTGTGGTCGGTCTCGGCCTGGCGATTTTACCCGGGCTGGATAGCACCCGGGGCATGTCATTTTTAGCTGCCGGCAAGCCGGCTTCGAAAGATGATCCAACCAACGAGGCTTCTGCCACCGAAACCGCAACGATTAACGGCGGGCAAATCAAACCGTCACCGGATGGCCTGGATACAAGGGGCAAGTATGTCCGACAGCTTTATTATGCCGATGAGGCGCTTTGGGATGCGATGCTGGAGAAAGAGATCGCTTTGGTCGACGAAGCGATGCTGTACAGCTCTGCGGCGGAACAGCGGGAGCTATGGCAATATCGCAAAAACCTGACCCGGCAACTGGCTGCACTGCGTACGATGCAGTCTTCAAAGAAGTACTGGTTTTAAAGCATGATTAAAAGAAAACGCGCAATTGTTGGTCTGGCGCTGGGCGTGGCCGGGTTGTTGACCGGGGCACTGGCCTTTGCCGAGAGCAAAGACAATAATTATTCACGGGTTAGCGAGGGGGAGTCTGCCAGGACGGTGGATCTCGCAAGGGCGCGCCACCGGCTTGAGGCTGCTAAAACCGAGCTGTTCGAGGCGCGCAAACATCTGGCCCAGCTCATGGAGGAGCGCGGGCCCGATGCCTCTCAAAAGGGCCTGCTGGGTTTTGTCATGATGCCGGCACCGTCTCGTGGTGTCCGCATCGCCAAGGTGCTGTCGGAATCGCCGGCTGATCGCGCCGGCCTGGGGGCTGGCGACCTGATTACTGCGATCAATGGCGCCGAGTTACCTGACTACATGGACCGGGACGCGGTGCTCGACACTGCCTATAACAATCTGGGCGAAGTCAAATCGGGTATGGAGGTGCAACTGACCATGCTGCGGGGCGATCGCCGCTTTAACGCAACGCTGGTTGCCGAAAGCCGCCCGGGCGCCATGTATTGTTACGACAAGGACGGCTGCCGCCCCTTCCGCCACGAGCCGGTGGTGCCACTAACCGGCTCGCCCGAAACAATGGCTGGCCCGGAGGCCAGCTGGAATATGGTTCTTCCGGAGATCAGCGCAAACCTGGATGAAGCGACGGCGGTTCTGCCCTTTATGGAGCACTACGGGCATCTGGCCAACGGGCTGACCCGGCAAATGCTTCAAGGCCTGGAGTTAGCGGAGTTAAATTCTGCCCTTGGACAATACTTCGGCGCGGAACAAGGGGTATTGGTGGTGCGGGCGCCGGGTGGCGTACCGGGGCTGCACAGCGGAGATGTCATCGTCGCTTGTGGCGATATCCCAGTCACTACCCCGCGCCAGTTTATGCATATGTTGATGAGTTATCAGCAGGGCGACGAAGTACTATTCAAGCTGGTTCGCAATCGCCGGCAACAGGTCCTGAACGTGCACCTGCCCCAGAATCTGGTCGGTAATTGATATCGTCTCACACGACAACCGAGATATTCAGTATCGCCAAATCGCGGGAATGCGCTAACGGCCAACAAGCAAATCATCTCTGACGCCGTATCTTTACCTGCTCCAACCCTGAATCGGGATTAGTTATCTTTGATTCCTATGGTCGGTTAGTCCATGTGGAACGCTCTTTGCGTGTCATTTGAACACCGTATAAACAGTTTATCGTAAGCTGGTCGTACGGTAATTTATGCCGCCCCCACGTCAGCCCTGCGTGGATCGGCTGCGTATCCATCACCTCAATCGTTTGTATTCGAGGCCTGTATTTTGAGCATTGCAATCGACAAAAACGTAGCTGTATCCATGCGCGATGGCACGTTGCTGCGCGCCGACATTTACCGGCCGCCCGGTAGTGGCCCGCACCCTGTACTGTTGCAGCGCACGCCCTATAACCGCGAGTTTCTGCCACTGGTGACGATGACACTAGACCCTATTCGGGCCGCATCTGCCGGGTTTACCGTGGTGATACAGGATGTCCGCGCGCGCTGGGCTTCCGAAGGCGATGTATTTACGCCCTACAACAATGAGGCGCAGGATGGGTTGGACACGCTCGACTGGCTGGCGGAGCAGTCTTTTTGTGACGGCAATATCGGCGCCTACGGTTTGTCTTACATGGGGGGTACAACATGGCTAAATGCCGTGTCCGGACACCCGGCGCTAAAAGCGATTTCCCCCACAACTGCACCCAATGATTTCTGGCACGACCACTTCTGGCGCGGTGGCGCTCTCCATCTCTCGACACTGGTGAGCTGGGCTTTGCGCGTTATCGGGCCTGCCGCGCTTCTGCGTCGCGGACTGGAGCCGGTCGAACTGGGCACAAGACTGGCGGAACTGGCCGAGGCCCTCGATCGCTTCGACGAAACTGTCAGCCAGCGCCCCTTGAACAAACTTGGTGCAGCGCGCCCCGAAGACGAGCAGTTTGTTCCCTTTGTCTTCGAGATGATGCAACACTCGACCCCGGACGACTGGACCGCATCTCGCTTATTCAGCAACCGGCACGATCAGGTCAAAGTACCGGCACTGATCATCGCGGGCTGGCACGACCTCCTCCTTGGCGCGGATCTGAGTCACTACCGGGGCATGATAGAAAATGGCGGTTCGAAGAGCGCTCGCGAGCAAACACGACTGGTCGTCGGCCCCTGGTCGCACGCCATGTTCCTGAATTATGTCGGCCAGGTAGATTTTGGTTTCCGCAGCAGCGGCTATCTGCTGGACATTCGCGAAGATCTGACACAATTACAGCTGCGCTGGTTTAACCGCTGGCTGCGGGGCATGGACGAGGCCTTCACCGATCCACCGGTGCGAATATTTGTTCAGGGTAAAAACCGCTGGCGGGACGAAACCGAATGGCCACCGCGACGGGCCGAAACCACGCCCTGGTATTTGCATGCCGGCAACCGGCTGGGACCGGAACAACCCGCAGTCGAGAGTTCGTGTAACTACGTCTATGACCCCGAGGATCCCTGCCCGACTCTGGGCGGCAACTTGCTGATGCCGCCGCAGTACACACCCGGCCCGGTGGCGCAAACCGCCATTCTCGATCGCCGCGACGTGGTGTCCTTTACATCGAAAACACTGGGATCGGACCTGGAAATAACCGGCCCGGTAACGGTGGATCTCCACGCCAGCACATCGGCACTCGACACAGACTGGGTTGTGAAGCTGTGTGATGTGCACCCGGACGGGCGCACGTTCAATGTCTGCGACGGTGTCTTGCGCGCCTCTCACCAGTTGCGGGAACACAATCTCTCGATGACTCCCGGCGACACGCTGTGCTGGCACCTGGACCTGTGGGCGACGTCACATGTCTTTGCCGCTGGCCATCAAATCAGGCTGCTTGTGACGTCATCGGATTTTCCCCGCTACGACCGCAACCCCAACACCGGAGAAACGGGCACGGAAGCGACAGCTAGCGTGCCCGCATTGCAGCGCATTTATCTCGGGCCAGGGACACCATCGTGCGTAAACCTTCCGGTCGTTCCCGGCAAATAGACTACCGAGTATCGCTAGACCGGCGCATTTCCCTTTTCTGTCTCGGCAGCCTTTTCGGCGGTAATCTGCGAAAGCCGCTGTGCCAGCGCCGACAGGGCGCGTTTGTTGTAAATCAGGCCGATGTGAGTCGCCCCTTCGATCTCAGAGTTGGCAGCAGGATCTTCTTCGATACAACTTTCCCAGTCGACGACACCATCGACGCGCGAATAAATGGCAAACTGGGGTACCGGCTGTGACTCGGGCTGCAGCATATGGCGTACGAAGTCGCACATACAATAGCCGCTGCTGCAACTCGTGGTTAGGTTGCGGCCGACCAGTTCGCCCTGCCCATTGATGAGGTATTGCCAAACCCCTGTAACCGCCGGGTGCGCCCGAACATGGTCGCGAAATGGCGAGCCCAGCGTAATGACTCCGCCGATGACATCCGGCGCCCGATACAGCACCGATTTTGCCAGCATACCGCCCAGGCTGTGACCAACAAGCCGGACCTTGTGCCCGGTCTTGCGGTGGATGGCACGTGCTTTGTGCGCCAGCGAAGTTGCAGTCTTGTCGGGACAGTCGGTATTCCAATATATATTGGCCGAATAGGTACGGTAGCCAATGCGTTTCAACCAACGCCTTAAAGGTAACATCATGACGTCGTTGGCCAGAAAACCAGGAATAACCAGAACCGGCTCTCCGTTGCCGTGGGGCACGCCACGCCCCCGATACGTCGCGCTGCACAGCAGTTCAAAATACTCCGAGGGCCAGAAAACCTCCCGCCAAAGCGGCGTGTTGACGTCCTCGATAGACGGGTCGTGATGAAACGGGTTCGCCTCATCCTCGAGATAGGCCTGCAGGGCACGCGGATCGTCGTATATATCTGAATTATCGCTCATGTCACCTACTGCTTCCGATGATGGCTGGCGATTCACGGCAAGGGCAGCGCGAAGCTGCCCTTAATTGCCGACCGGGGTGAACGCCTCAGGTATCAGGCGGCGGCCTTGGCAGAATCGGAAATTTCCTTAAAAGCCTCTAGCGTTTTCATCCACGATTCACTGATGGGGTTACCTTCGCTCAGGGATTTCATCATATCCGTGCCGACGCTCAGGGCTTCCTTGTTGCTTTGGTACATTTTCTTGGCGACTTCCATCGTCTTATCGCGGCTAGCGGCCTGCTCACCCAGAAAGAATTTGAACATCTCGAGTGCGCGCGCCTGAGCATCTGTCATCTTGGTCAGTGTGGCCGAAAAATTACCACGGTAATCGCGGGGCGCGCAGGCGACCGTCTTGGCAAGTTCGAGCATATCGGTTTGCGCTGCGGTCATATTGTCTATCAAGGCATCGTTGACGCGGATAGAACGGGCTCGCGCGCTGGTAAATGCGTCCAGCATCATCGCGTGATTTGCCTCCATGGTTTCCCAGAACTTTTCAACGCTATCCAGCTTTGGCTCAGATTTTGCTGAGGTTTTTGAAGCAGTTGTCGATTTGGCCGAAGCGCCACTTTTGGTATCAGTCATGTCAAGCTCCTTTAACGAAAGTAAGGTAAAACAGTGCGTTTAAAGCGCAACAAACAACATAAATCGATACAGGGCGTTAGTTTCGCGACCCTGCGCTTGAGGCGCATTGACATATATATGCAAAATGCAGTTAAATGTCAACAAGTAATATTTGCGGGCTAGGCTAGGTTTTACTCATGACAGACAACAGCAAAAAGACGACGAACGATGAAACAAACAGCACCGGGGCCGGGGAGGGTCCGGCGACCGGTGCCAAGCTATCGGGGGAGATGCTTACAGCACAACTTCTGGCGCTATTAAAGAATTGGTCGGGGTATGGCTATGAGCTGGCCAAGCGACTTGAAGAAACCGGTTATGCCGGGTGCAATTCCGGCACTTTGTACCGGACGCTACGTCAAATGGAGAAGTCGGGCTTGATTTCTTCCGCCTGGGACACATCTAGAGGCGGTCCCGCGCGACGTATGTATTCCATGACGGAAGCCGGCAATCTTTTTCTGGATAACTGGATTTCGTTGATCGACTTCCACAAGAAATCGCTGAACATGTTTCTCGATGCCTCCGCCATGATGCTGGAAGCAAGCAAATCATTTCAGCGGTCGGCTACCGGCGCTAACCGGGAGGCCGAAAAACCTGACAACCGAGGAGACGAAGATGACAGATGACCAAGGAGAACCCTTTCTCGAACCCATGCGCATGTGGCGGGAGTGGTATCAGCGGTCGGAAAAGCAGTGGAGTGAAGCGCTGACCGACATCATGGCGGACGAGAAATTCGGCAAGACCTGGGGGCGAATGTTCCAGGAGTGGTTACACGCCCAACATATGATGGCAGAACTGATTGGACAACAGCTGGCCGCGCTCAACATGCCTTCCCGCTCCGATATTCTAAGTATTCGCGATCGTGTCGGAGAAATGGAGGACTCCGTGTCAGCGCTGACCGCTGAAATTGTCCAACTGCGCCAGCAAATGAAAAAAACTGCCACCACCAACGCAGAAAAGCCTCCATCCGGTGTCAAAAGAACGCGGAAACCAGCGGCAAAAAAAACACCGGTGGACGAAACCGGAAAAACTGAAGCCAGTAGCGTGGCACCGAAAACTTCGGGAGACAGCGAATCCGCAGCGATGCCCTGAGTGACCGCCAGTGCCGCACGGCTCACCGCTTGATGAGCATCAGTTTTTGTATTGAACGACCAACAAGAATCAGAGAGGGGAATATCCTGGTCGTGCACATCGCGTTCACTATACCAAGGAGTTAGACATGAACAGTGCCGGGCCTCACAGCGCCTATGAGGAGAAAATTCGCGACGCCGTCCAGCGGGTTTTGTCGCGCAATATCTCCGGTCTCAAAACCCTCGAAGACATCGCTCTGGACTTTGGCGCAACGCCCAAAGAAACCATCTATTCTAAGGATTCGATGCGGCTTTATCACTACACGCCGACCACTGACGAGGTGTATCGCGTACCTGTACTCCTGGTGATGTCGCTGGTCAGCCGCTACTACATTCTCGACCTGGCACCCGATCAAAGCCTGGTGCGCTTTCTGCTGGATAGCGGTTTCGACGTCTATCTCGTCGACTGGGGAATACCGCGACCCGAGCACAGCGAATTCACCCTCGACTACTACGTCGGCGAGGCCCTCCCCGAGTGTATTGAAGAGGTCAAAGCCGACAGCGGTGAGGATTCAGTAGCACTTGTCGGCTATTGTCTCGGCGGGACACTGGCAATGATGACCACTGCGCTGTGTCCGGACGACTCTGTGCACGCGCTGGCCTGCTTTACCACGCCCGTCGACAGCAACGGCATGCGCCTTTACAAGGCCTGGGCGGAAAGCAAGAGTTTTGACATTGATGAACTTGTCGAGGAGCTCGGTAATATCCCCGCGCAATTTATAGACGCCATGATCCAGGCGCTGCGACCCCTGCAAAAAACCGCGGGCCGCATGGGCATGCTGGACAACGTCCTGAACGACAAGTTTGTCGAGGCACACTACCGCTTTGAACGCTGGTCATCTGATCACATTCCCATGACCGGCGGTACTGCCAGGCAATTGTTCAATGATTTCCTACGCGACAATAAACTCCTGAAAAACCAGCTGGAAATCAAAGGACAACGCGTCGACCTGAAGAATATTACCGTACCCTTCATGCACATTGCCGCACTGCACGATCATATTGTGCCGGCAGCAGCCTCTAAAGGAATCATCGATCTCGTCGGCAGCGAGGACAAAAAAGAAATCACGCTCAAAGGCGGGCATGTCAGCCTGGTCGCCGGTGGGAACGCTGTCTACCGACTGTGGCCCCAACTCAGTGACTGGCTGTCGGAACGTTGCGTTTAAGGAGACAGGAATTGGACCAATACCCAAAAACAGTTGAATTACTCAAGGGCTCGGCCGTGCTGCGCCCTCTAACTCACGACGATAAAGAAGAGGTACTGGCGTTTTCCAGCACCCTGTCGCATCACGACCTGATGTTTCTGCGCCGCGACATCACCAAACCGGAGACTGTCGAACACTGGCTGAATGAAATCGACCGGGAACAGGCTCTTGTGATCATTGCCGAAATAGACGGCAAAATGGTGGGTTACGGCATGCTCAGCCTGAACGACCTGGACTGGACGCGGCATCTCGCGGAATTGCGGGTACTGGTACATCCGGATTACCGCAACACCGGCCTCGGGCGCAAAATGATTCGCGAGGTTTTCGCCCTGGCCGTGGACCGCGGCGTGGAAAAAGTAATCGCCCGTATGACGCTGGACCAGACCGCGGCGCGCTCGCTGTTCCACGAACTGGGTTTTCGCCCGGAAGCACTGCACGAAGGCGAGGTCAAGGATCTCGACGGCAATATGCACGACGTGGTGCGTATGGCTGTCGACGTGAAAGCCCTGCTGGCAAGGCGCGATATCTACGGCCTTAATTAACCGTGTAACCGTGGCCCGAAGCCGGTCGTGCATAGGCTTGCGCTGGCCTATGGTGTAGAATTCGCGGTCTTTTTCCCGCGAGCCTAGACACATGTTTGACAGCAAACCAACCCTGGCCGAGTTCGATCCGGAAATCTGGCAAGCCATTCAGAGCGAGGAGCGTCGCCAGGAAGAACACATCGAGCTGATCGCCTCGGAAAACTACGCCAGCCCCCGGGTAATAGCCGCTCAAGGCAGCGTTTTGACCAACAAGTATGCCGAAGGCTATCCCGGCAAGCGGTATTACGGCGGCTGTGAATACGTCGACCAGGCCGAGCAACTGGCCATCGAACGCGCCAAAGCACTGTTCAGCGCCGACTACGCCAATGTGCAGCCGCATTCCGGGTCGCAGGCAAATGCGGCAGTTTTTCAGGCGCTCTGCAGCGCGGGCGATACTGTCCTCGGCATGAGCCTGGCCGATGGCGGTCACCTGACCCATGGCGCAAAACCGAATTTTTCCGGAAAGAACTATCACGCCGTGCAATACGGACTCGACGCCGAAACCGGAGAAGTCGATTATGCGCAGGTAGAACGCCTGGCGGCGGAACACAGACCAAAGATGATTATCGCGGGCTTTTCCGCCTATTCGCGGGTGATGGACTGGCAGCGGTTTCGCGACATCGCCGATAGTGTCGGCGCCTACCTGATGGTCGACATGGCCCATGTCGCCGGTCTCGTGGCAACCGGCCACTACCCTAACCCGATCCCTGTTGCCGATGTGGTCACCTCGACCACCCATAAAACGCTGCGCGGCCCCCGGGGCGGAATTATTCTGGCGCGCGGCAACGAAGAGCTCGAGAAAAAATTCAATTCGGCGGTGTTTCCCGGTGGCCAGGGCGGCCCTCTGATGCACGTGATCGCCGCCAAGGCAGTCAGCTTCAAAGAAGCCATGAGCGAGGAGTTCAAGCTGTATCAGGAACAGGTCGTTTGCAATGCGCGCACCATGGCCAGCACCTTCATCGAACGCGGCATCGATATCGTTTCCGGCGGCACCGACAATCATTTGATGCTGGTCAACCTCATCGGCAAGGATTACACCGGTAAAGACGCGGACGAGGCCCTGGGTTCTGCCAACATCACGGTAAACAAAAACGCGGTGCCCAACGATCCCCGCTCACCCTTTATCACTAGCGGGCTGCGCGTCGGCACCCCCGCCATTACCACACGGGGATTTAAAGAAGCGGAAACGGTGGCGCTCACGCACTGGATGTGTGACATCCTCGAATCCCTCGAGGGCGAAGGCACCGAGACAACGATCAACGCCGTAAAACAGCGCGTGCTCGAGATCTGTCGACAGTTTCCCGTCTATCGCTGAGCCCGGTAGTGTTGGCGCTGCTTATCCCATAGAATAAAGCGCCAGCAGCCCGGCCAATAGCAAGGTTCCAGCTATCCCATGCACTGTCCTTTTTGCGGAGCCGACGATACTAAAGTCATCGATTCTCGACTGGTCGCCGGTGGCGACCAGGTGAGGCGGCGACGTGAATGCGCATCCTGCAAAGACAGGTTCACCAGTTACGAAGTCGCGGAGCTGCTGATGCCCCGGGTAATCAAGCAGGACGAAACCCGTGAACCCTTCGACGAACAAAAACTGCTGGCCGGCCTGCATCGCGCCCTCGAAAAACGACCCGTGGGTGTCGAACAGATCGAAGCCGCCGTATCGCAGATCAAACGCTTCCTGCAAAGCACGGGCGAACGGGAAATCTCCTCCCAGATCATCGGTGAAAAGGTCATGGAAGAACTACGCAAGCTCGATGATGTGGCCTATGTTCGCTTTGCCTCGGTTTACCGCAGCTTTCAGGACCTGAGCGAATTCCGTGCTGAACTGGACCGTCTGGAACAGGAGACCGGTGACACCGGGGTATGATCCGTGGTGCAGATTACCGGGGGCGATGAAGCCTATATGGCGCGGGCGATAGCTCTCGCCCGCAAGGGCCAGTACACCTGCCGGCCCAATCCGAGCGTAGGCTGCGTCATCGTCAACGAAAACCAGATTGTCGGGGAAGGCTGGCACTGGCAGGCCGGTGGGCCCCATGCCGAGATCAACGCACTCGACGCCGCCGGAAACCGCGCGCATGGCGCGACGGCCTACGTCACGTTAGCCCCCTGCGACCACTACGGAAGAACACCTCCCTGCAGCCAGGCGCTGATCAAAGCGGGCATTCGACGGCTGGTTTACGGTTGTGACGATCCCAACGAAGCGGCTAGGGGCGGCCTCGCGAGACTGGAACAGGCGGGTATAACGGTCACCGGGCCAGTACTTGAAGCCGACGCCCTGGCGCTGAATACGGGTTTTTTTCAGCGCGTGCGGACCGGTTTGCCACGAGTCCGGGCAAAGATAGCCGCCAGCCTCGATGGTGCAACGGCCATGGCCAGCGGCGAAAGCAAGTGGATTACCGGCCCCGCGGCGCGCAGTGACGTGCAGCGCCTGCGCGCACGCAGCGGTGCCATTGTCACCGGCATCGGCACGGTGCTCGCGGATAATCCTGCCTTGACCGTGCGCGCACGGGAACTTGAGCTAACCGATGCTGCAGCGATTGCCGAATTACAGCCGCTGCGCGTGATTGTCGACAGCAGGTTTCGGGTAAACGAAGACTTGCAGATTCTGCGACAACCCGGCGAGGCGCTGGTCGTCACAGCGCGGAAAGATTGCGCCGTCGACGGTGCGCAGACGGTGACGCTGGCCAACGGCGAAGGCAAAGTGGCGTTACCGGAACTGCTGTATGAACTGGGCCGGCGGCAAATCAACGATGT
>DJFY01000011.1:12417-31798 GCA_002431545.1 Cellvibrionales bacterium UBA5860
TGATCATTTACTTGGCGCCCAAATTGATGGGCAGCCGGACGCGACCAATGACCGCACTGGCATTTGATAAAATGTCGGATGCGCTGGACCTTGAACTGAGCGATGTGCGCGCCGTCGGCGATGACCTGAGAATTACTGCGCAACTGAGGAGAAAGTAATGTTTACCGGTATTATCGAAGCGGTAGGCAAAGTCAGCGCTGTTGAACCGCGCGGCGACGATCTACGCCTGACGCTAATGACCGGCTCGCTCGACCTGACTGGTGTCGCACTTGGCGACAGTATCGCAGTGAACGGCGTATGCCTGACTGTAGTCGAACGTCTCAGTGACGGCTTTGTTGCAGATGTGTCGGTTGAAACTTTGGACAACACGACTATTCGACGATGGCAGCCGGGCACGCCGGTCAACTGCGAGCGCGCTTTGACGCCAAGCAGCAGACTGGGCGGGCACCTGGTCTCCGGTCACGTCGACGGCGTCGGCGAGGTTACCGAGCGCCACCCGGACGCGCGTTCGGAACGCTTTACGATTCGCGCGCCGGCGGCACTGGCGCGCTACATCGCGCATAAGGGTTCGATAACCGTCGACGGCACCAGCCTCACGGTAAATCGCGTATCCGGCCGCAACTTTGAACTAAACATCGTGCCCCACACACTGGAGCACACAATATTTTCTGAATATAAGGCGGGCGATACGGTTAACCTTGAAGTCGATGTCATCGCGCGTTACCTCGAGCGCCTGCTGCTCGGTGACGCAGACGCCGGCGTCACTCAAAACGCGTCGCTAACCGATCTTGCGAAAAATTTGATTCAAAAAGGCACTAGTTGATGAAGCTGAATACGACCGAAGAACTCATCGAAGACATCCGTCAGGGCAAAATGGTTATTTTGATGGACGACGAGGACCGGGAGAACGAAGGCGATCTGGTGATTGCGGCGGAGAAGGTCACCGCTGAAAACATTAATTTTATGGCCAAGTATGCCCGCGGCCTGATCTGCCTGACGCTGACCGAGCAACGCTGTCAGCAGCTCAACCTGCCGCTGATGGTCGACGTCAACGACGCCGCCCACGGCACCAATTTTACCGTGTCCATTGAAGCCGCGGAGGGCGTCACCACCGGCATCTCGGCGGCCGATCGCGCCCGCACAGTCCAGGTAGCGGTCGCCCCGGACGCATCGCCGCTGGATATCGTACAGCCGGGGCATATATTCCCCCTGCGCGCCCAGGCCGGCGGCGTGCTCAGCCGCGCGGGACACACGGAAGCGGGTTGCGACCTGGCTCAGCTGGCGGGGCTGGACCCCTCGGCGGTGATCGTCGAGATCATGAACGACGACGGCTCGATGGCGCGGCGCCAGGATCTCGAGCGCTTTGCCGAAGAACATCAGCTGCGAATCGGCACCATCGCCGACCTCATTCACCATCGAATTGTCAACGACCGCACAGTGAATCATGTAGACGAGCGTATCATCCAGACCAGTTATGGCGACTTCACGCTGCACACTTATTTCGATACCGCGCGCGGCTGCAAGCACTTCGCCCTGGTGAAGGGCGACATCGACCCGGAAAAGCCGGTCCCGATTCGCGTTCACCTGCCCACCGTGGTACGGGACCTGTTCGCGATAGATCACATCGGCTCCTATCACCGATGGACGATGGACAAGGCCATGAAGTACGTCGCCGGTGTTGGCTACGGCATCATCATTGTTATTCTCCAGGACGAATCTCCCGAGAAAGTCGTCGACGACCTGGAGCAGCTGACACTGCAACGACCCAAGTCGAAAAACCCCTCCGAAACGGTGTACATGCAAATTGGCGCCGGCTCACAGATTTTGCGTGATCTGGGAGCCAAAAAACTGCGCATCATGAGTGCACCCTATCGCTTTGGAGCGATTTCCGGGTTTGACCTGGAAGTCGACGGCTATATCGAGTGCGAAGAAATCACTTCCGCATAAATCCGCCTGTAAACTAGAGTTTGAAGTCATGAGTGAATTTCGACCCATCGAAGGTAATTTCCAACCCGCCGGCGCGCGCTTTGCGATAGTCGTCGCCCGCTGGAATGGCGAAATTACAGAAAGCCTGTTACAGGGCGCATTGCGGGCTTTTGCACGACAGGGAATCGCGGACGACAGCATCGAAGTTGTCCGCGTGCCCGGCGCCTTCGAGCTACCATTGGCAGCAAAAAAATTGGCGGAGACCGGACGCATCGATGCTGTGCTTGCCCTTGGCTGCGTGATTCGCGGCGGTACGCCCCACTTTGACTACGTATGCAGCGAATGTGCCCGCGGCGTCGGCGAAGTCGCGCTCACCACCGGTATGCCGATCGCCTTTGGCGTGTTGACCACCGATAACCTGCAACAGGCCAAAGATCGCTCGGGCGACAACGAAGAAAACAAGGGTGAGGAAGCCGCCCTGTGTGCGCTGGAAATGGTTTCCCTGTTTCAGCAGTTGAACAGCTAGATGCCCGCTTCATTGCCCTCGCAGCGCAGAAAGGCGCGCCGGTGCCTGGTCCAGGCCCTCTATCAGTGGCAGGTAGGGGGCTCGAGCTGTCACGCTGTCGAGTCGCAGTTCCACAGCGACAACAGGCTGTCCGGCGCGGATACCAAGTACTTCGACGAACTCTTGCGGGGCGTTGCGACGGCAACTGACGAGCTCGACAACACGTTTGCAGCATTTCTGGATCGCGATATAAAAGCGCTGGACCCGGTGTCGCTGGCGATCCTGCGCATCGCCACATATGAACTCATTTATCGTATCGACGTGCCCTACCGTATCGCTATTAACGAAGCCATCAACCTGGCCAAGACCTTCGGGCCAACGGATGCCCATAAATTCATCAACGGCGTCGTCGATCGCGTTGCCGCCCAAACCAGAAAAACAGAAGTGGCAGGCTCAGCTGACTAGTGCGCACAGGCCCTACGCCAATGCCTCTGGACGAATTTGATCTCATCGATCGGTTTTTCAGGCACTGCGGCCCTGAATCCAGCAACGTTGTTTTAGGCATCGGTGACGATGGCGCCATCCTGCAAGCAGGCCACACCGGGGGCAACACCGAGGAACTTGTCGTGGCAACTGATACCCTGGTGGCCGGTACGCACTTCCCCGAGCACGGCGATCCGGCAGAAATCGCACAGCGTGCACTACGCGTCAATTTAAGTGACCTGGCGGCCATGGGTGCGCAACCCACGGCCTTCCTGCTTGCCCTGACGCTACCCGAAGCGGACGAACAGTGGCTCAGTGGTTTTGCCCAGGGCCTGTCGCAGGCCGCGCAGACCTTTACCTGCCCGCTCATCGGTGGCGACACCACGAAGGGCCCGTTGTGCATTTCGATCACGACGTTGGGTAGCGTTCCCCGGGGACAGGCACTGACCAGATCGGGCGCGCGACCAGGAGATATCGTTTATATCACCGGCATAACTGGCGAGGCGCGCGCTGCACTGGACATCCTGCAGGGGAAAAGTCGCGCAGAGACCAATACTGAAAATCACTTACTGGCGCGTTACTGGCGCCCGGAGCCGCGCATTGCGGCCGGCACACATCTCCGAGGCCTGGCCTCCGCCGCCATCGACGTATCCGATGGTTTGCTTGCCGATCTGCAACACATCGCTGATAACAGCGGGGTCGGCGCGATAATCGAAGCCGGCAAATTGCCTTTATCTAAACCTGTGCAGACGCTGACATCCCACCAATGGGCACTACAATGGGCTCTGACCGGTGGCGATGACTACGAACTTTGCTTTACAGCCGCACCTGGCCTGTCTTCGAGAATCGACGCATGTATGCAGTCTATCGGGTTGCCGGCCACCGCTATCGGAGCAATAACCCACGGCCAAGGTATTGTCTGTATCGCCGAAAATGGCGACGCCATGGCGCTGGAAACGCCAGGCTATCGGCATTTTGGTGTGTGAGAACGATGGCGCAAACCGCACCGAGTTTCAAAACCCTGTGCAAGGATCCTGCACTGCTCTGCGCGTTTGGCTTCGGCAGTGGCCTGTCACCGAAGGCGCCCGGTACCGCCGGCTCCCTTCTGGCGCTGGCCCTGATGCCAGTCGCAAGCCTGCTGCCCACATGGGGCTATGCTCTGGCTCTGCTGATCTGTTTTTTTGCCGGCATCTATTTCTGCCAACATGCCAGCCGTCGCCTGGGCTGCCACGACCACGGGGGCATAGTGTGGGATGAGTTCGTCGGGATTTGGCTGGCGCTCTCCTGCGTTCCACCTACCTGGCCCTGGTGGATAAGCGGTTTTCTGATTTTTCGCGCGCTCGACATCGCCAAACCCTGGCCTATCAGGCTCGCCGATAAAAAAGTATCCGGCGGCTTTGGTATCATGCTCGACGACGTCATCGCGGGTGTGGCTACGCTTCTCGTACTCCTGTTCGCAGAATACCTATGGTAATTCGTTTATTGCATATCGCGCTGAGCATAGGCTGCCTGCTCTATAACGCAGCGGCCTGGTCAACGCCCGAGGTGACTGCTCAGGGCCTGTTCCGCGACAAAGCGCTACTGGTCATTGACGGCCACTCCCGATTGCTGAAAGTCGGCGAAACCAGCCCGGAAGGCGTCAAGCTGGTAAGCAGCAACAGCAAAAAAGCTGTGATTCGCCTGGGGGGCCGCAACATAACACTGGAGGTATCACAACGTATCGCAACCAGTTTCAAGGCTGCTAAATTACCCGAAGTGAAGCTGACCCGGCAAAACAATGGCCACTTTTTTGCAGACGGTGCCATCAACGGCAGGCCTGCCACTTTTATGGTCGATACCGGCGCCTCTGCGATCGCCATAAATACTGCTGACGCCGCACGCCTGGACATTAACACCGAAGACGCGCGCACATCGGTTGCCAGCACCGCAGGGGGTATTGTCAACACGCGGGTCGTCAAGCTGGACAAAGTCAGGGTCGGAACAATCACACTATATGATATTGCCGCGCATGTGGTCGAAGGGGATTATCCCGAGCACATACTGTTGGGCAACAGCTTCCTCAGCCGCATCGAAATGAACGAGCGGGGCGGCATCATGACGCTGAAGAAAAAATTTCAATAGCCGCGAGCGGCTATTTCGCAGTTTAGCCTGTATATTTTTTGGAGTTTTATCATGACCCTGGCCAAACGCATTATTCCCTGCCTGGACGTCGATGCCGGGCGAGTCGTCAAGGGCGTCAAGTTTGTCGATATTCGCGATGCCGGAGACCCTGTCGAAGTGGCCCGCCGCTACAATGCCGAAGGTGCCGACGAAATCACTTTTCTCGATATTACTGCCAGCCATGAAAAACGCGATACCACAATTCATACGGTCGAACGCATTGCTGGCGAAGTTTTTATTCCCCTCACTGTCGGTGGCGGTGTGCGCTCCCTCGAGGATATTAGAGCGTTACTGCGAGCCGGCGCGGACAAGGTCAGCATCAACTCGGCGGCCGTCAAAGATCCCGAGTTTGTGCAGCGCGCCGCATCCCGGTTTGGCTCTCAGTGCATCGTCGTCGCCATCGATGCCAAGCGGGCCAATCCCGGGCAAAAGCCACCCCGCTGGGAGATCTATACCCACGGTGGACGCGAGCCAACGGGTATCGATGCAATTGAGTGGGCGCAAAAAATGGAAGCCTACGGAGCCGGGGAAATTCTGCTCACCAGTATGGACCGAGACGGCACTAAAGATGGTTTCGATATCGCACTGACCCGCGCTGTCAGCAACGCGACGCATATTCCCGTAATTGCCTCTGGAGGCGTCGGCAATCTGCAGCACCTGGTGGACGGTGTCGAAGCGGGAGGCGCAGATGCTGTTTTAGCCGCGAGTATTTTCCACTTTGGCGAGTATTCCATTGCCGACGCCAAACGCTATATGGCGGAGCACGGCATCGTCGTGCGGTAGTTGTACACCGAGCGCCATCGAAGTTAAAAAAAGGTGTGCGCGGACGGGCGCATCACCAACTAAGCCGGCGACACAAGGTAATCTAAGGAACGCGCAACACGGGCCTAGGCCACAGGACAACGTCGGATAGGGCCATAAAACCAGACTCGTCAGGGAAAAGACACGCTTGAAACAGATCGCGTCTCGTTACGACTAAAGAAGAAAAAATCAAAGCGTTTACAGATAGTTTGCAGCGATGCAATCGCACCACCGCCGCCAAAAGAAGAACAGACTATTCGCCAGTCATCAAAGTCCGGCGGTCCCGCGAAATATAGCGCGTCGGCTCAGGAAGCCTTAGCGCGAAAAGCAGGGTTCGGACGCTCGAAGAGTTTCAAGGCATGCGGCTGGGCATTGGCAATAAACTGCAGATAATCGCGAACAGCGCCCTCTGCCAGGGTGTGCGAATTGTAGGGGCCAACCGAAGCACCACCTCGAACCGAAAAATACCAGTGATCACCGAGTTTGAAAAAGCGATTACTCCGTATCGGTACCTCAGTAGCGCTATCTTTTTCTTCCTTCCGTTTTATATACGTGACTTTGGCCATAATCGCCCCCTATAGTTATACGGGATGTCGTAACGTGTCCTGATCAATCCATGAAAATTCTTAACTGAACGGATTTTTAATTACTTTTTTAACTTTTTAATCGCCCTGTCGAACAACTTGCTGCGTAATACTCAGGCAATATTTGCGGATGCGTCTTCGCAGAGTTGCTTCCTTTAATTAGTCGTTTCCTTTAAGCATCGATTAACACCAATCCATCAATTTCTTTAAGCTGTCCGGACCGGTATCCGCTCCCTTGTACAATATTCGTCCATTAAACGGATAACTTTAACTTTTATTCGCAACTCATTGCCTACACTACGCACTTGTCACTGGCTATTATCCGGCCAGCTTATATGCCATCAATCCGGATACCCAACGAAGCGCTTTCCAAACCCTTTATAACAAAGCAAGCCCGTAAAGCAAACTATTTTTTTGTAAGCAAATCAATCCCTTTTAAAAGGTTCAGGGCGACATACAGCTGGTTGTCAGTCACTTCCAATGAGGCTTCGTCATCACTGGATTTTTTCTTGGAGCCCTCCTGTTCGAGGTGATGCGCCAGATTTTGTTCCCGCAAACGCGGTAATTTTTTTCGCGTTCGTATTTCCACTTGCTCGACTTCTATATCCGGCTTGATTCCCATCGCCTGGATAGATCTGCCGCTAGGCGTGAAATACCGGGCCGTCGTGAGCTTGATAGCACGTCCGTCGTCCAACGGCAGGACTTTTTGTACCGAACCCTTACCGAAACTCTCGGTACCAATTACGACGGCCCGGCGATGATCCTGAAGGGCACCGGCAACGATTTCTGAGGCCGAGGCACTGCCACTGTTAATGAGCACCACTATCGGTAATCCCGCAAGTTCATCGCCCGGCGTCGCCATAAATTTTTGATTGGAAGAGGGCGTTCTGCCTTCGGTAGAGACGATAACGCCCTCCTCGATCAAGGCGTCTGCTATCTCCACGGAGGCTGGCAACAACCCCCCCGGGTTATTGCGCAAATCTATGATCAGGCCCTTGAGTTCATTGTCTTGATCCTTCTTTAATTTGCTCAACGCCTTGGTAAATTCTACGGCGGTGTTGTTTTGAAACTGGGCAACTCTGACATAGGCATAACCCGGCTCGAGCCAACGGTTTCGCACGCTGACCACCTTGATAATATCGCGTGTCAGGGTGAAATCGAGAGGGCCATCGCTATTTTCCCTGGCTACCGTGATCGTTAACTCGGTGCCTTTTTCTCCGCGCATGATATCGATTGCTTCGTCCAGGCCCATGCCCTGAACGGATTCATCGTTGAGTTTGATAATGATGTCCCCCGGTTCAAGGCCTGCCCGAGAAGCCGGGGTATCGTCGATAGGCGAGATGATTTTAATAAAGCCATTCTCCACACCCACCTCTATTCCGATGCCGCCGAATTCACCCGAAGTCTGCTCCTGTAATTCGAGGAAAGATTCCTCGCGCAGGAACGCCGAGTGGGGATCCAGTTCCGCGAGCAAACCAACTATGGCATTTTCGAGCAGGGTCTTGTCGTCGATTTCCTCCACATAGGACGACCTGATCTGCTCAAAGACCTGGGCAAACAACTGCAGTTCATCCAGAGGCAGGCGCGCCGGCGTGGATTCTTCCGCCGCACGCAACCCGCTCCCCAGCAGAACGGCCAGAAACATTAACAACCTTGTCTTCTTCATAAAAAAATATCCTTCACAAGAACCAACGCCCTGTTCGGGGTGGTTCAGGCCTTTGCTCGCAGCCACGGCTTGGGGTCAACCGGCCGACCGTTGCGCCGCAATTCAAAATACAGGGCGCTACGCGCCAATCCTCCGGTATTTCCGACGCGCGCGATCAACTCGCTTTCAGAGACCCAGTCCCCCACTTCTTTCAACAACAACTGAAGGTGCGCATACAAGCTCAGATAGCCGCCGCCATGATCGATGATCAACACCAGGCCGTGGCCCCGCAGGTAATCCGCGAATACGACCCTGCCGTGATATACAGATTTCACAGCGCTGGCTTCTTCAGCCAACAACAGCCAGCCCGACCACTTCAAATCAGCCTTGCGGGCAGTCCCATAACCGTGACGCAAGCTGCCTTTCACCGGCCACGTCAGTTTACCTTTTCTCTCGGCAAAGGGTTTGTCGTTTGGACTGGCGAGTTCGCGTGCGCGTACCGCCAGTTTAGCGATAATCTCCTCAAGCTGCTGTGCTTCGAGTTTGACTTTGGCCAAACGGTGTTTGTCGTCGCGAAATTTGTCATCGGCTTTCGACAACAAAACCTGGCGTTCGCTCAATTCGTTCGCCAACGCTTCCAAAACGCCGCGCTGTTCTTCCCGTACTCCCGCCAGGCGCGCCTGCTGCGCGCGTTTTTCGACGGCCAGCGCTTCGAGTTCCTCAAGTGTTAACCGAAACCCCCGAACAATTTCGGATCGCGCATTCACAATATATCTGTAGTAAGCCATCGCGCGACCCATATCTGCCGCCCGGTCTAGATTAAACAGCAGTTTAAGCGGCTCCTGCCGACCAAAACGATAAGCCGCGGCCAGTTCACGACTGACCTGAGCCATCTGCCGGTTTTTCAGAGCATCGAGCGCTGCCTGACGTTGGTCGAGCTGGGTTAATTCACGATCCAGAACCACTATGTCGGCTTCTAGTCGCGCCGCGGCCTCGCGCAATTTCGCGGCTTTCAATTCCGTTTCGCGCAGGTTTTTTGCCAGTCGGTCACGTTTGTCGCCGGCACGCCGAAGGCTGCTCTGCAGTGTGGAAATTTCCTTTTTGAGCGCCTCGAGTTTTTTTTCGTCATTCTCCTGCGCGAGCGCGACACCAGCGAGGAATATCTGTAACGCCAGCCAAAGCAAGGCCTTACTCGAGAAAAATATTGCCTTGTTTCTCACACCGCGTGTCAGCAAACCACAATCAGAGATCGACCGGTCATTTCGGACGGAATGTCCTGTTCCTGAAGCGTCAACATGGTCGGCGCGATATCCGCGAGACTGCCTTCGCTCGACAATTGGAGGCGTTTCGGACCGACATAGACCAGGGGCACTGGATCCACGGAGTGCGAAGTGAGCACTTGCCCCGAAACTGGGTCCTTCATTTGTTCGACATTGCCGTGGTCGGCAGTAATCAGACACTCGCCGCCCACTTCCCGCAGGGCAGCGACGATTCTCCCCAGGCACTGATCTATGGTCTCCACAGCTTTAACCGCCGCCTCAAACACCCCCGTGTGTCCGACCATATCGCCATTGGCATAATTACAGATAATGGTGTCGTAGGCGCCTTCGACAATTGCCTCAACAAGCCTGTCTGTAACCGCTACGGCGCTCATTTGCGGGCATAAATCGTAGGTTGCCACTTTCGGGGACGGGACCAGAATCCGATCCTCCCCCGGATATTCCCGTTCCTGACCGGCATTAAAAAAGAACGTGACGTGAGCGTACTTCTCCGTCTCAGCCAGGCGCAGTTGCGTTTTACCCAATCCAGACAGGTACTCGCCATAGGTGTTTGTTATTTTATGTGGACCGAAAGCACAGGGAATCTTGAGGTCGTCTGTGTATTCCGTCGTCATCACGAACTCGGACAAGACGGGGCGCACCGGCCTGGCAAACCCGGCGAAATCATCATCGACAAAAGCGTGCGTCAGTTGCCGCGCCCGGTCGGGCCGGAAATTCATAAAGATAACACTATCGCCATCTCCAATACTGACCGGAGGCGCACCTTCGGAAGCAATCAGTGTCGGCTTGACGAATTCGTCGTCCTCTTCACGGGCATAGGCCGCTTCAAGTGCATGAATGGCATCTTCACAGACATGCTCCGCCTTCCCTTCGACAAGCATTTGCCAGGCGGCCTGTGTTCGCTCCCAGCGCTGGTCGCGATCCATCGCATAATATCGCCCACATACGCTGGCAATTCTCGCGGTGCCCAGAGCTTTACATTTTTCTTGCGCCCGCTGCAGCGAGGACTGCGCACTGCGTGGCGGCGTATCGCGACCATCGAGAAAAGCATGCAGACAGATACGAGTTGCACCGCGCGCGGCTGCCAGCTCGAGCATGGCAAGCAGATGGTCTTCGTGACTATGCACGCCGCCCGGAGATAACAGCCCCATGACATGGACAGCGGCGCCAGCGGCGACGGCCTTGTCGACGGCCGCCAGGTAGGCTGGGTTCGTATCAAACGAGCCGTCGGCAATTGCGGCATTGATGCGCGAGTAGTTCTGGTAAATAACCCGGCCGGCACCGATTGTCATGTGACCTACTTCGGAATTACCCATCTGCCCGTCGGGCAAACCCACGGCAGCGCCCGAGCAATGGATCAGCGTTTTCGGACAATGCTGCCAGAGATCATCCCACACCGGCGTTTGACCGGTGTAAATGGCGTTATTTTCGGGGCTGTCGCTGTGGCCCCAACCGTCGAGCACAAGAAGAACAAGGGGCTTGCTCACCGTCATATCCTATCTATTACCGCTGCGGGAAGAACGCGCGAATATTACACGCTCGACCCGGCAATCTCTATGGCAGTCCAATCACTTGGCCAACCTCGAACGACTGTTTCACACGCTCGCCGGGGAGGGTCGTGTATACTAGCGCGCGACCCGAAAACGCTCTACATACCGGCCCGGTGCCGAAACACCTGGGGAGTTTTGACGATTGGATTTTTTTGTATTTATCAGCGAGCAGTGGCTACTGGTCAGCCTTTTGCTAGCGCTCATTTATCTCTTCGCCTACACCGAACAGAAGAAAGCGGGCTCACAGATATCAGTGCACGATGCCTCGCGCATGGTAAATGATGATGCGGGCGTTCTTGTGGATATCCGCGACCACAAGGAATACCAGGCGGGCCACATTGCCAACGCCATTAACTTACCACTGAACAAACTGGACAGTCGAATCGCAGAGCTGGAAAAGTTTCGCGATAAAAATCTAATCCTTGTCGACAAGCTGGGACAGCACGCTGGCACCGCGGGTAGAAAACTGCGCGCCCAGGGCTTCGAAGTGAGGCGCTTACGCGGCGGCATGGGTGAATGGCGCGCCCAGAGCCTCCCGGTGGTTTCGGAATAGACTGCGATGAGCAAAGTCACACTTTATGGCACCCGATTTTGCCCCTATTGTATCGCCGCCCGCAGACTGCTGGCATCCCGGGCCATCGACTTCGAGGATATTTCTGTCGATAACGACCGTGCGTTGCGCCAGCATATGGAACAGATCAGCGGCCGAAATACCGTGCCGCAAATCTGGGTCGGCGAGACACATATTGGCGGCTATACGGAGCTTGCCGCACTGGCTAACAGTGGCCAACTGGACACCCTGCTCGATAGAAAACCCTCTTAAACCACAGCACCCAGGATCCGCGCGACGATACCGGCCCATGGGAGACCGGCCTGAGCGGCAACAAAGGCGCAGTGCGATTTGCGGGAAGACATGTATCGGATTCGACCAATAATCAGCGGCGTCGCGATCATGGGTATAACCGACTTTCACCGCTGAGCAACCACCGACGAATGGCGTGGCATTACCGAGGACACAGCAAACATGACGGACGAAAACAGAGCAAGTGAAGACGGCGTTACCTTGACCGAAACACCAGATAGCGCGACACCGCCGCCCGCTCAAGGCAAAATATCATTCGCCATTGAGCGGATTTACGTCCGCGATCTGTCACTGGAAGTCCCGATGGGGGCGAAAACCTTTAACCGCCCGCGTCAGCCCAACGTCGTACAAAACATTGCCACCGCGGTAAACAAGCTGGACGACGCCCGCTACGAAGTGCTTCTCAAACTCACCATTTCCGCCAAGGATGGCGATGACGACGTCTACCTCGTCGAGGTCGAGCAAGCAGGTGTCTTTATTATTCGAGGGGCCGAGGAAAAATCACTGATGAAGATGGTCAACGTACACTGCCCGACCGTGCTTTTCCCCTATGCAAGGGAGGTTATCGATAACATGCTGTCGCGCGGCAACTTTCCACCGCTGATGCTACCCGCCATTAACTTTGAAGGCCTTTTTCAAAATGCGCTGGCTGAAAAGCAGGCCGCCAAGGAGCAGGCCCCAGAGCAATCACCGCAGGCCGAATGACACAACGGCCGTAAGGCTGATCACAAATTTATATGTCGAGGCTCTACATATCGCCTGACGCGGTATATCGGCTCGCGTGACAGGCCTGGCCTGGGCTAACGCCGGGCAACGGCTGCGTCATACAACTCTGCCCGGACACCAACTTGCCCTTTATTGCTATTGCAAGTCGAGCTCCTGCAGTTTACGCGTCAACGTATTGCGGCCCCAGCCCAGCAATTCCGCCGCATCGCGCTTGCGACCAGAGGTGTGTTGTAACGCTGTGGTGATCGCAACACGCTCGAATGCGGGCAGTGCCGTCGCCAGTATGTTGCTGTGTCCACTGCTTAATTCCTGATCAATCCACCGTCTTAGACCTTCCTCCCAGGTTTCCGTACCCCCGGCCTCGGCCTTTGGCGCCTGTTGCAATTCCGGCGGCAAGTCCGATAACAATATTTCGCGCCCCGCGGCCATCACCGTGAGCCAACGGCAGGTGTTCTCCAGCTGCCGGACGTTACCGGGCCAGGGCTGATTGACCAGAAAGTTCTCAGCCTGGGGGGATAGCACTTTGGGCTCGACGTTCAATTCCTCAGCAGACTTGTGAAAAAAGTGGGCCATGAGTTTCGGAATGTCCTCGCGACGCTCGGTTAGTCGCGGCAGATGAATTCTGATCACGTTGAGCCTGTGAAACAGGTCTTCCCGAAAACGGTGTTCCTCCACCAACTTTTCCAGATCCTGGTGAGTCGCGGTAATGATGCGCACATCCGCTTTAATCGGGGTATGTCCACCGACTCGATAGAACTCGTTGTCCGCCAACACGCGCAAGAGACGGGTTTGTGCCTCCGCCGGCATGTCGCCGATCTCGTCCAGAAACAGCGTGCCACCCTCAGCTTGCTCAAAGCGACCAATTCGACGCTGGGCAGCTCCGGTAAACGCACCTTTTTCGTGACCAAACAGCTCCGATTCAATCAAATCGCTGGGGATTGCCGCCATGTTAATGGCGATAAATGGTCCATTTTTGCGTGGGCTATGCCGATGCAGGGCTTTAGCCACCAGTTCTTTACCCGTACCGGATTCGCCATTGATGAGTACCGTGATATTGGAATGGGACAGGCGGCCGATAGCTCGAAACACTTCCTGCATCGCAGGCGCTTCGCCAATAATTTCGGTCTGTTCGGCGAGTACGGTTTCACCGTTCCCATTGTTGGCCGTCGCTTCTTCCCGAAACGCGATGGCCCGACGGGTTACCGCTGTAAGTTCGTCGACATCGAAGGGTTTTGGCAGATACTCGAAAGCACCGCCCTGATAGGCGGCGACGGCGCTGTCCAGGTCGGAATGGGCAGTGGTAATAATCACCGGAAGGTCTTTCTGCTCGGAGTGAATTCGCTCAAGGAGCTGCAGGCCATCCATGCCCGGCATACGAATGTCACTGATAATGGTGGCCGGCCGGCCTGTTTCGAGCTTGCGCAACAGACTGTGTGCATCGGCGAAGCAGGAGACCCTGAAGTTGGCCTTCTCCAGGGCTTTTTCCATCACCCAGCGAATTGAACTGTCGTCATCAACAATCCATATTTCTGGCTTCATTACATTCACTCCCTAGTTATTCATTCCCTAGTAAGCCCGCATCTCGATCGGTTTGAGGGGCAGGAACACCGAAAATCTCGTTTCGCCAGGGCGGGTTTCGCATTGAATCAGACCCTGGTGTTGATTAATCACCGATTGCGCGATCGGCAAACCCAGGCCTGTACCCGCGGCACGACCGCTGATCATCGGGTAAAAAATTCTGTCGGCTATCTCCGACGGTATACCGGGACCATTGTCAATGATGTCCAGCCTGCAGACCGACCGATGCTGGTGCTTACCGATAGTAAAATTGTTGACAATGCGGCTTCGCATGGCTATTTCGCCACCGCGACCGATCATGTCGGCGGTATCCAGGGCCTGCATGGCGTTGCGCAGGAGGTTCAGGATGGCCTGCACTAATTGTTCCCGATCTCCCAGAAGTTCTGGAATACTCGGGTCGTAATCTTTGCGGATAACAAGCTTGCGCTCGGTCTCGGCTTCGACGAGTGTAGCCACGCGCTGGCAGACTTCGTGGATATTCACCATCGAGAATTTGCCGGGCGAAGTGGGGCCCAACAGGCGATCCACGAGTTCCCGCAAGCGCTCGACCTCGGCCATGATGATGTCGGTGTATTCCACCAGTTCGGTACGATCCAGCTCCTGCGCCAGCAATTGGGAAGCGCCGCGAATACCGCCCAGCGGATTTTTGATTTCGTGCGCCAGGCCACGCACCAGGTTTCTGGACGTGTCGTGGGCGGATATCAAGGCCTCTTCACGATCGATACGCAGGGTCCTGTCCATGGACTGCAACTCAAGCAGTAATGCTGCTTCCGACCCCATGTTCAGGGGTGTCACCACATAATCGACAGTGATTTCCGAACGATCGTGCAAGATCAACTTGGCCTTGCGTTCGGTAAATACCTGATGACTGCTCATCGCCTCGCGGAATATCGTGCGCTTTTTTGGTGCATCGACAAACAGGCTCTCCGCCTGGAGCCCCACAACTCTCTGGGCGCTGGCCGCGAGCAAGTCTTCGGCCGCGGCATTCAGATACGTAATCTGAAACCCGGAACCCAGGAGGAGCACTCCCGTAGCCAGGTTGTCCAAAACCAGTTGATCAATACTTTGATAATTCATGATTGCCGATAGTGCGGTGTCTGCCCCGCGCAAGGTGGTTACTTCGGTGCAATTTGCGGGCCAGCCCAGACCACCTGCCAGCCACAAACACCCAAATTCGAGCGCTAATAAGGTCGAACCATAGCAAAGCACTCCGCAATCCGCACCATTTTAGTGCGTTTTGCGGGGTGCAGTGTATTCCTTGCAGCAGAACTTAATCTGAATGGGGCGCGCTACTTTCTGGGGCGGTAGCGTTTGACGTGAAAGGTCACCGGATCGGACTTCGCGCGTCGCTTGCCCTGCGCATCGACCACCTCTGCCCAAACTTGGTGCTGCCCACGTATTAAATCAGTGAGCACAAAAGAGGTCGCCGACAGCGGATCGCCAACAAGCTTGCCATTGTGGAACAACTTCACCAGGTGGCCGGTTTGCAACCGAGGCTCCAGCTCCAATTGCACTACCAGATCCAGCTGCCCCGGCGGAATAGTCTGATCCTGTTTGGGTTGAACAATTCGGCTACGCGTATAAGGTACGGCCGCCGACTCTTCGCTCTCGAGCGGCTCGGCTTCGACTGGCAACTCGACCGGTTCGCGGGTATTCAACGGCGGTAGTTCCACTGGCTCTGAGGGCGTGTCGGGTGCCGGTGAATCAGTGTAGGTGACACGTCCTTCGCTATCTACCACACGATAAACTTCCGTAGCGGCACTCGCCGTCGACATGCCCAAGGCTAGTCCCGCCGCCACTATGACCAGCAGCGCATGTATTCTTGATCCAGCCACGCGGGTACCCCTTAAAATTCCGGCGATATAGCCTATAAGCAGTTAGACAAAAGAAAAAGCCCGTCATTCCAAAAAAATGACGGGCTTACGCCGGGGCGCCGACGAATGGCGCGCTAAACGCTGTAATACATACTGAATTCGACCGGGTGGGTGGTCATATTCAGGGTTTCTACTTCTTCCGATTTCAGCTCGATATAGGCATCGATCATATCGTTGTCCATCACATTACCGGCTATAAGGAATTCGCGATCGGCATCGAGTGCGGCCAGCGCCTGATCCAAAGACGAGGCTACGGTTGGAATCGCCAGCGCCTCTTCCGCAGGTAAGTCGTAGAGATCCTTATCGGCGGGGTCACCCGGATGAATCTTGTTCTGAATGCCGTCCAGTCCAGCCATCAGCATGGCAGTAAACGCCAGGTAGGGGTTAGCCGTCGGGTCCGGGAAACGCACCTCAATACGCCGCGCCTTCGGATTAGGAACAAACGGAATCCGAATCGACGCAGAGCGGTTACGCGCCGAATAGGCCAGCATCACCGGAGCCTCGAAACCCGGCACCAACCGCTTGTAGGAGTTGGTGGAAGCATTGGCAAAGGCGTTTATAGCGCGCGCGTGTTTGATGATACCGCCAATATAATAGAGCGCCATCTCGGACAGCCCTGCGTAAACATCTCCGGTGAAAATATTGCTGCCATCTTTTGACAGAGATTGGTGGCAGTGCATCCCGGAGCCGTTATCGCCGACCAGGGGTTTTGGCATGAATGTCGCCGTTTTGCCGTAGGCATGTGCGACGTTGTGGACACAGTACTTGAGAATTTGCACCTCGTCCGCTTTCTTCGTCAGGGTATTGGCGCCAACACCGATTTCACACTGTCCTGCCGTACCCACTTCATGGTGGTGGACTTCGACATCAAGACCCATCTGCGTCATTGCACTACACATGGCGGCACGCAAGTCGTGCAGTGAATCCACTGGCGGCACCGGGAAATAACCCCCTTTGACGCCGGGGCGGTGCCCCATGTTGCCATCGGCAAACTCGTGCTCGGTAGCCCACGCCGCTTCCTCGGAGTGAACCTTGTAAAAGGCGCCGCTCATATTGGCGCCCCACTTGACGTCGTCGAAGACAAAAAACTCGGGTTCAGGACCAAACAGCACAGTATCGGCAACGCCAATAGAACGCATGTATTCCTGCGCACGCTCGGCAATGGAGCGCGGATCCCGGTTGTAGCCCTGCATGGTGGTTGGTTCAACGATGCCGCAGCGGAGGATAACGGTCGGCTCGTCGGTAAAGGGGTCAAGTACTGATGTTTCATCATCGGGCATCAGGATCATGTCGGATTCGTTGATGCCCTTCCATCCGGCAATTGACGAACCGTCAAACATCTTGCCTTCCTCGAAAAAGCCCTCGTTCACTTCGTCAGAAGGGATGGACACATGCTGCTCTTTTCCCTTGGTATCCGTGAAGCGTAAATCTACCCAGTTTGCCTCACTTTCCTTGATTAGTTTTAGTGTTTGGTTTGCCATAATTCCTCCAGATCGGGATATTTCGGTTTATTTAGTTGTCACCTCCCGCCTGGGTGGTGTTACTAAAACAGTGGCGGGCCGGCCCATTGAACGACGCTCCGTTCCGGGGTTTCGGACGCACCGCCTTCTAGCCACTGTCATTCTGCCATTTGGTGCTCCAATAAAAGGCAAAAGATATGCCACAGAATCAATGCGCGGGAATAACAGCTAAAAGTTACCGTTATTGACGCCGCCCTCGCAGGCGTCGCACTACGTTGGTGCAAACAACCAGGAGTCGAGCCAAAACGGGGCGCACCAACAGCCTGCGGCGGCGGGCTATTCTACGATATGTGGGCCCCACCGTCAGTAGCACCGGCGCCCTTACATACTTTGCAGGTGCACTATAATCAAGCCTTGACCCAGGCTCGAGTTACCCATGCAATTTGTCATCAAACTGTTCCCCGAGATCATCATCAAGAGCGCCCCCGTGCGCAAGCGATTTATTCGACAGCTGCGGGAAAACCTCAAACGCCTTCTCGCAGAGGCCAATTGTGACGCCGATGTCCGCAGCGAGTGGGACAAGATCGAAGTCGACATCGACGACTGCGGTCGGGAAGACGCTGAAGATATTTTTTCCCACACCCCGGGCATTGCCAACTATTCGCGGGTCACGCGCCATTCACTTGGTGATTTCGACGCAATCGCCGCGCTTGTCTGGGCCGAACATGGCCAGGCCCTGACGAACAGGTCCTTTTGCGTCAGAGTTAAGCGCAGCGGCAAGCACGCTTTTAATTCAGTCGAAGTTGAACGACAAGTGGGCGGCCGTTTGTTGCAACAGGCAGATAACGCGCGGGTACAACTGGACGATCCGGATATATGCATTCGCCTGGAAATCAAGGATGACCAGCTCTACCTGATCGAACAGACCCGGCCGGGGATCGGCGGCTTTCCGCTCGGCACCCAGGAAGCGGTTATGTCGCTCATCTCCGGTGGTTTCGACTCGACAGTTGCCAGTTACCTCACCATGAAGCGCGGACTGCGTACCCACTTCTGTTTTTTCAACCTGGGCGGGCGCAGCCACGAGCTGGGCGTGAAGGAAGTCGCCTGGTATCTATGGCACAAATTCGGTGCCTCTCATCGGGTCAAGTTTATTACTGTGCCCTTTGAGGCTGTGGTAGCTGAAATTCTCGAAAAGGTCGATAACGCCTACATGGGCGTGGTGCTGAAACGCATGATGCTCCGCGCCGCCCAGGATATCGCCCGCACTTGGCACGTGCAGACACTGGTAACCGGTGAAAGTGTCGCCCAGGTATCAAGCCAAACACTGCCCAATCTGGCGGTTATCGACGCCGTCTCCGAACTGTTAACCCTGCGCCCCCTGGCCACCATGGACAAGAACGATATTATCGATATTGCGCGCGCCATCGGTACCGATGCCTTCGCCGCCCACATGCCGGAGTACTGCGGTGTGATTTCAGTGAAGCCCACGACACGGGCCCGCCCCGAACGGGTGGCTGCCCAGGAGTCACATTTCGACTTCGGTGTTCTGGAAGCAGCAGTGGCTGCACGCCGGGAAGAGAATATTGACGAAATCATGAGCAATCTGCCTGCTGAGACCGAGATCGAATCATTCGCGGCACCCCAGCCAGGCATGACCATCCTGGATATCCGCCATCCCGACGAGATCGAACGCAAACCTTTACTTGCCGGAAGCACAGAAGTGATTCCCACCCCGTTCTACGCACTGCAAAAAAACTATCGACAGCTCGATCAGAGTAAACATTACCTGCTGTATTGCGAAAAAGGTGTCATGAGCCGGCTGCACGCCGAGCTACTCGATGAACAGGGGTTTAAAAACATCGGCCTGTACTCACCCGCGCACTGAACGCTTACACTGACCAAGCCGGTACCCATTAAACACACCAAGCCGCGATAAGAGCCTGCCCG